>CAXTRM010000396.1:0-2056 GCA_964246625.1 uncultured Acidobacteriaceae bacterium | reverse complement strand
AGAGCCCATGCCGAGGCTGTCCTTGGACGCTTTCGACACGGATGCGTCCAAGGCAAGGATGTGCACTTCGATCTTGGGAGCAAGGCGCTCTGCAAGTGGACCGTCTTCAAAGAGCAATACGATCGGCTTGATCTTTGCAGAGTCAAGATGGTGTACCAGGTTCAACAGAGCCACCTCACCGCCGCCCATTTGGGCAGTGTGGTCGACATACAAGACCCGCAGCGGGCTGGAGGGGAGCCTCTTCCTGCTCATAGTGCTATCTCTTCATGGGAATCAGTCGGCAAGGCTAGGGTTACTCTCCCTCCGACGCATGGATAGGAGCACCAATCCGGCGCAGAAAATCCGTAAAGCGATCTCGGAAGACGTCCGTTCCGAATCCCTCCGCGTGCTGTCGAATCACCTTGGCGTCCCACTCCTGCCGCTCAAATCGTCGAACGGCGTCCATGAGCGACTCTGTCGTTTGCTCTTCAAAAAAAACACCTGTCACGCCCTCGACAACGGTTTCCACCGCGCCACCCGCCTTGAACGCGATGGTGGGGCGGCCAATCACCACAAGGCGCTTTCCAAGACGGCTGAAGGCGCTCACCGCGAGGTCGAGGCGTTTATACGAAACGATGCGCGCCAGGACCAGGTAGTAATCTTCCTGCTGCTCTGTAGAAGGCTTGAAACGTTCAATGTCGATGGGAGGAACGATGACCTCGGAGGATCGTCCATACACGCGCTGAATGCGGTCGGCGACAGCCTGGGAGTTCGCGACAAAGTGATCCGGCTGCCTGGCGGCACCCTCATCCCAACGTCGCAAACCCTGGATGAACGCTGGCAGGACGGTACGAAGACCACCCCCGAAAGATTCGCGGGAAGAGTAGCTATCGAAGCTCCAGGCCCAACGCATCGGGGTATGACAGTAGCAGACGTGGATCGCATTCAGATTGGTTTGGACTCCCTTGACGTAACCGGAAGAACTCGAAACCACCAGGTCGTAACCTGAAAGATCCAGCGAACTCACGGCGAAGGGATACAAAGGGAAATACAGGCGGTAGTACCGATCCAACCGAGGCAAGCGCTGCATCCAGGAGGTTTCTACCGGCACATGCCGTAGTGCATCCGGCATCTTGTCTGGTAGCGCGACCGTGGCAAACAGACGTGCATTCGGCAGGAAGCTGTAAAGCGCTTCGGCAACCTTTTCCGCCCCGCCAAGTTGGGTGAAATAGTCGTGAACCAGGGCTATTTTCAACGAAAGCTCCGTGGGCATTTGGGCACGTCAGATTGCTCCGGAGCGTTTGATGACCGTACCAACGGTTCTCGCGAGGATCTTGAGGTCAAGCCCCAGTGACCAGCCGTCGATGTAACGGTTGTCCATGCGGACCCATTCGTCGAATCCCACTTCGCTGCGTCCACTCACCTGCCACAAACCCGTCATGCCGGGCCGCACGCTAAAGCGGCGCATCAGGGCGGCTTCGTCAAAGAGGGAAACGTCACGCACACTCATCGGCCGTGGACCTACCAGGGACATGTCACCGGTGAGCACGTTCCATAATTGGGGCAACTCGTCCAGAGAGGTCGAACGGATGAGGCGTCCAAACCTGGTCACACGCGGATCGTTGCGCATCTTGAAGATCGGACCGGCAGCCTCATTGGCATGCTCAAGATCAGGAAGCAAGTCCTCAGCGTTGTCGACCATGCTCCGGAACTTCATCATCTTGAAGCGCCGACGCCGGTACCCATAGCGCTCCTGCGCGAAGAAAACAGGCCCTTTACTGGAGACCTTGACCCCAATCGCGAGCACCAAGAACAGCGGCGACAGAAGGAGCAGGCCAACTACCGCCCCAAGAATGTCAACAAGCCGTTTGGCTGCCAGGAAGACAAGATAGTGTTCCTGGTCCGGAGCCAATTCGCGAAAGATCAACAGATACGGATCAGCGGTCTGCTTGCGTGAGGAATAGATGTCGTCCAAGTAAAGAACGCGCACACCTGCACTTTCCGCAATGTGAACAGCCTGCTGCATAAGCGGGTAGCAGGATCGTATCGGCATCGCAATCAGGATCAGGTCCACGAC
>CAXTRM010000395.1:0-2080 GCA_964246625.1 uncultured Acidobacteriaceae bacterium | reverse complement strand
GGGGAATAAAGATGGGGCCGAAAAGGGCGGTCACGCCGTAAAGAATGAAGGCGCTGCAGTTGATGACGAAGAGAATGGCTGATGCTAGCCCAAGCAGGATCTGAACCAGGATGTAGCAAAGGATCTGAACGGGAGCCGTAATGGACGGCATCGCCGTCCCGTCCCCAGCCGTTTTTAGGAGCTGAAGCAGGTTGTCCAACGAACTCTGGTCAAATGCAGCTACCATCGCCTGCGCGATGTACGAGAAGAAGTGGTTGATCCCAAAGCTCGCACCGGGGAAAGGGTTTACCCAGTAGTTCTCCAGCAGGCAGCAGACAATCAGTTTCAGGAGGAAGTTGGTCAGGTCGCCCGCACGCACCGGCTGAGTGTGAAAGCGAAGCGTCATCCCGCTCGTGTTCCAGTTGATGACCATGCTGATGAGCGTGAAAAGCGCAATCGCACTTAGCTCTGCGAGTCCGAGCTGCGTCAACGCGCCGCCGTTCTGGGTCGTCAGGTTGGTAAGGTTGTTGGTGAACTGATAGAGCCAATCCATTGGGGAACTCGCTTTGGGTTATGGAACGTAGTTGCGCCAGGTCTTGCCTTCGTTGCCGGCTGCGTGACTGTGTTGCTTCTTCTGTTCCTCGACACGCTTCCGGAATGCCTCGTCTTCCTGCTTCTGGCGCTCGGCGTTGCGCTGCTGCTCTTCGAGGATCGCGGCTGCTTTCGCAGCCTCATGCCGTTGGTAAAGGACGGTGCTGGCGACGGTCGCCAGCACCGCAAGAATGGCAATCAACAGTTTGGTGTTGAGCAGCTTCAGCATGGCCTCTCCGCTAGGGCAGGTAGGTCGCCCAGGTGTTGCCTTCGTTGGCGGCGTTGACGTTGTTGGTCTGCCGCTGGGACTGCACAAACGCTGCCGTGTTCAGGTCTGTAGCCGCCGCATTGCGCTGCTGCATGTTGGCTACAGCCATTTGCGAAGCAAGGCAAGCCTGCATGGTCCCTTGGTTCTGCATCTCGGCCACCCGCGCTGATGAAAACCTTGGAGTCATAGTGGCCATCTTCCTCGGCTGATACCTCCCGCAACTGGAGCGTGTACTCGTTGCCGTGGTTCGACACGATGTGGATGTCCGTCGAGCTGCCGGCCAGCTTCGGCTTCACGCTGATGAAACGCGAAGCTACGTGGCCGCCATCGAAAACCCAATCGACAGTGTCGCCTGCGAAAACGTTCGCAACCTTCTCCTCGGCAGGCAACACAATGAGTGTCGATTGCAGAAGTCCAGCCCGGACCACGGGCGGAGTTGTGAAGTCCGAGACGGTGACGGTACGGGGCGTGCTCGGCTCCAATGGGTGAGCTGGGGCGAGGGCGTGCAGCGAAGCGGAGCCGAAAGCGAGGCCGGTGGCAATAAGGATGGGGATAGGCGGTTTCACTGTTCTGGTCCTTTCTTTCAGGCGGTTTCGCCCTGGGCAAAGCGGGCGATGCCCTCGGCGAGTCCGTACTTCGCGATCAGCTTGGACCGGCGCACGCGGTCCTTCGGCTTGGTGGAGAACGTGGCATAGCTGCGCGGGTCGAGGTTGAGCGTGACCACCTTCGTGATCCCGTCGCGGCGCATGTAGAGCGCTTCGCGATCCTGCAGGCTCTCGAAGAGAGCGATTTGCTGCTCGTTCATCTTGAAGAGCTCGGCATATCGCTTCCTGTTGAACGTGGCGTCCTTCAGGAACAGGAACGACGTGCAGGAGTTCACGATGGAATCGGCGTTCTCTCCCAGGTCCTCTGCGGATTGGCCGATCAGGGTTACACCACCCAGGTTCTTGCGAACCGTCTTGATCGAAGCGAGCGCACCTTCGAGAAGCTGCCGGTTCTTCATCGAAGAGAAGATCTCTTCGATCAGGATGTGCTTGGGCACGCCCAGATTGGCGGGATCGTAGAGCACGTCGTTGATGCGGCGTAGCAGCCAGACCATCAACGGCTCGACAAGGTCGGCGTACTGCTCGTTATTCACGCCGGCGAAGTCGAAGCACTGTACGCGCGAGAGCGACAACGAGTCTTCGACGTTATCGAAGATGGCGTTTTTAAACGCCCTTGCCAACCCACTTCGACATGTAC
>CAXTRM010000394.1:0-2141 GCA_964246625.1 uncultured Acidobacteriaceae bacterium | reverse complement strand
TTCGAGGCTGTGGAGCCGGCGGCATACCTGGGAAAACATGCTCTCGAGCTGGCGGGCCTGTTCCTCTCGAAACCAGACAAGAGTTACATCCTGCTCCGCTTGGACAGCTCCGGAGAGCATCCCTACGAGACGGTCTACCACGAGTACACCCACTACATGGTCCGGCATGCCGACATCCCTGTCTGGCTGAACGAGGGGTTGGCGCAGTTCTACCAGAACTCCGACATCTACGAGAAGGAGGTGCGTCTGGGGCGGCCAAACGTCAATGAGCTCCTGTACCTCCGCCAGCAGCACCTCATCCCCCTCACAACCCTCTTCTCCGTTGATCACGACTCGCCCTATTACCACGAGCAAAACAAAGGAAGCATCTTCTACGGGGAGTCCTGGGCCTTGACCCACTTCATGTTTCTCCAGGACTTCGGCAAAAAGGACTCCCGCCTCCACGACTACGCCAACGACATCGTCCGGGGTGAAGGTTCGCTGGCTGCGGCGCAGCACGCCTTTGGCGATCTGAAAGTGCTGCAATCACAGCTGGAAACCTACATCAGTCGGGGTGACTACCGCGAGCTGAACATGCCCTTCGAGGTGGCTGTCGACGAAAAGGGTTTGGACGTGCACGCCATCTCGACCGACCAGGCCGATGCGATCCGCGCGGACGTGCTGGCTCGGAACGGCCGCAGCCGGGAGGCGGAAGCCCTGGCGAACCAGGTCATCGCGCATGAACCGCAAAGCGCTGAAACCCACGAGAGCATGGCGTGGATCAAACTCCGCGAAGGTGACCTCGGCGCGGCACAAACGCTGTACAACCAAGCGGTCTCGCTCCATTCCACCAGTTATCTGGCGTACTACTACGCGGGCTCGCTTCCCATGCAGGAGGGCGGCACCCCGCCCGAAACCGTGGCGCAGAACCTGCGCAAGTGCCTTGAGCTGAACCCAAAGTTCGGTCCCGCCAAAATCGCCCTGGCGCAGGTTGACGCGACGCACCATGAAAACCTGGACGAAGCTCTCACCATGGGGCTTCAGGCCGTGCAGGGTGACCCAGGAAACATCAACTATCGGCTTACCGTCGCGGAGGTTCGCCTGCAACGGAAGGAGTTGCCCTCAGCAATCTCGGTTCTCCAAACCACCCTCAAGCTCGTTCACAGCCCGGAAGAGCACGAGCGTGTGCAGACCCGCCTCGATCAACTGCAGCAATACCAAAAAGAACTTGCACAAGATCGCGCCCTGCGGGCCGAAGGCGCCGCGGAGATGGCTGCGGTAGCAGCCGTTCCGAAGCCTTCGGGGCCTCGTGAGACCAAAGACGGAGAAGGCAAGGTGGTGCACCCGGTCGTGCTCAAGGAGCCGGACCACAAGCTGCCGGACGGTCCTGCGAGCGGGCCGAAACTGGTCGTGAAAGGGACCATCCACCACGTGTCCTGCTTCTATCCCAAGGGCATGACCCTGCAACTGGACAGCCCCTCCAAACACCTGACCCTCTACAACAATGACATGTATGCCGTCGAGTACACTGCAGGCAACTTCACGCCCTCCAAGGAACTGAACCCCTGCCAAGAGTTCGAGGGACTCAAGGCCAACGTGACCTACGCCACGATCGACGATCCCAGCGTTGCCGGGCAGATCGTCTCCATGGAGCTGAACAAGTAGGGCGTCCTGGATTCAGCCGCTGCCGCATCAGGCTTGGCTGGCGGCACGCCAGATATGGCTGGTGACACGCCGGGCTGTACGGGTGACGCCTCAGGTTACTCCTTTGGTTGCTGACGCCTCACCTTGTGCGGTGTCTCTAGCGGGAAAGGGCCGTTACCAGCCTGCCTACAGCACCCGTATCGATCGCCTCCGCGGCTGCTGCGACACCCTCGCCCAGATCGCTCACCTGGTCGGCCATCTGCAGAACAGCTGCGGCGTTCAGCAGTACCACGTCGCGTCTGGGGCCGCGCTCTCCTGCAAAGATGCTGCGCAGAATCGCCGCATTCTCCGCAGCGCTCATCCCCCCGGCCAGATTGGCCAGGGGCGCGCCGTGGAGCCCGATCTCCCGGGGTTCAAGGCGTTGCTCCGTGACGGCATAGCCGCTCTCTGTCAGCCGCACCAGCACAATCTCACTCGGTCCCTGCAGCGACAGCTCGTCCAAGCAGCCGGCGCCATGG
>CAXTRM010000393.1:0-2154 GCA_964246625.1 uncultured Acidobacteriaceae bacterium | reverse complement strand
TGCAAGCTTCGCTTGCTGGTCTCTACCAACTCGCAGCTGGAGGCACGGCGGTCGGAACCGGGCTCAATACAGCTTCCAACTTTGGTGTTGAGATCGCGAAGCAAATCGCAGAACTGACGACGGATCCTTTCGTCAGTGCGCCAAATAAATTTGCAGCTCAAGGATCTCTCGACGCCATGGTTGCAGCGCATGCAGCTCTGCGTGGTGTTGCTGTAGCTCTCATGAAAATCGCGAACGACATGCGCTGGCTTGCATCGGGCCCACGCTGTGGTATTAGCGAACTCATCTTGCCAGCGAATGAGCCCGGGTCGTCCATCATGCCGGGCAAAGTGAATCCCACCCAGTGCGAAGCCATCGTCATGATTTGCATTCAAGTGATTGGGGACGATGCGGCTGTGGCCTTTGCTGGATCCCAGGGGAATTTCGAGCTGAACGCCATGCGACCGATCATCATCAACAACTTTCTGCATTCGGCCCGCATCCTCGCCGACGGTTGCGAGAAGTTTCGGATCTTCTCCGTTGAAGGAACGCAAATCAACGAAGAGAAAGTGGAAGAGTACGTCCAGCGATCTCTCATGCTTGTGACTGCGCTCAGCCCGGTGATTGGCTACGAGAAAGCTGCAAAGATCGCCTCCACCGCCCAAGCGGATGGCAGTACGTTGCTAGAAGCTGCAAAAAAGCTGGGCTTCATCGACGAGGCCAAGTTCCACGAGGTCGTGAATCCGCAGAACATGGTCGGCGATACGACTCTGGTTTTCCGCACTTAGCAAACCTAAGGTGACAAAAGCGGACTTGAATAAACGAGTTCTGCGCAGAGTCTAGGGTATCGTGAACATAACCGAGCTAGTTGGGGCGCTTGTTCCTGTCTTCTTCTGTCTCCTTCTCGGCTTCTTGGCGGGGAAGGCACGCTCCTTTGATCCAGCTCAGGCCTTAGGTCTGAGCAAGCTTGCCCTGGGCTTTGCGCTTCCCGCATCCCTCTTTGCTGGTATGGCAGAGCTCCCTCGAGCTCTGCTTGCCGCTCAATTGAAGCTGGCGTTCTGCCTGATCATCGTTCATCTTGGGTTGCTATTAGCTGCAGTTTTCGTTATGCGGCGCACTTTTCAAGTGACCTCAACTAGGAGCATCGTTCTCGCGACGATGCTCGCCACATCAGCAACTCCCGTCTTCGGATTGGCGGTTCTTTCTCCGCTCTTAGGACCGACCACTATCGCCGCCGTCGGACTAGTTGCTTTGGCTATCAATCTCGCACTGCCGGCCGCAGTGATTCTCTTTGAGGTAGACGCTGCAACAAACACGCTACAAAGCACTCCTGGAACTGAGCGTTCCCCTCAACAGCACGAGGCGAAAAGTCCGGTCCTCGACGGCCTCAAGGCAGGACTGAGGTCGCCCTTACTGTGGGCGCCCATTGTAGGAATCGGCACGGTCATGAGTGGCAGACATCTGCCCACTATTCTGAGCAGTTCGCTCACATTCATCGGCTCAGCAACCTCGGGTGTAGCAGTGTTTGCGGTCGGTCTGACCCTAGCAGCTCACAAGTTAGCTTTCTCCCGGGTCGTCATAGTCATGACCCTAGGGAGGGTCAGCCTGCAGTCGGTTAGCTTGGTTGCCTTCGCGCTCCTTCTGCACGTGAATGGGCCAATTTATCGGGCCGCCTTGGTATGTTGTAGCTTCCCTCCAGCGACGACGGCGACTCTTCTGGCGGCCAGATACCGGTCAGCGGAGGCAGAGTCCGCTACCGTTCTTCTCCTAGACACCGTACTCCTCGCAGCGACCATTCCATTGCTGCTCAAGCTCAGTCAGTAAGCCATCGTTGGTACGGCGGTCGACAGCGACCTGAGCTTCCCTAAGTCGTAAGGCTTTGCTCGGACCGGGATAGATACGCTGGGAAGACTGGAGCTTGCCCGAGTCACAGGAAGCAAATCTTGCACGCAATGAGTTGGTGTTGCGTCAGCGAGGTCTTCCTCGCGGTCGACCAACGACGGCGCTGGCGGTTTCGAGGAGAACAGGCATGGCTAGCGTGCGGAATCAGATCGGCAAGGCTTGTGGGTCAGGATGCCGTAATTCATTTATGGTGGTCTGCTTGCCGAAGATGCCCCAGTCAGACGCCGGTACCTCACGAATGACGACAAAGACAGGAGAACGCTCTGCCTCAGG
>CAXTRM010000392.1:0-2188 GCA_964246625.1 uncultured Acidobacteriaceae bacterium | reverse complement strand
CTACCCGACCTACCCAAAAATGAGGTTGTTCTGAGACGCGCCAGCCCAAGGGAAGCGATCGGCACACCCCAACGCGGGAGCTGTACCCCGCGGTCCAGGAGCCGGCGTTGTGACTCATCCACGGGAGGCCACTCATCCGTGCGCATAGCGTCGACCAGCACCGTGCCAACTACCTCGTTCGGGTATTCGGCAGCGAAGTAACGCATCACCAAGCCCCCGAACGAGTGACCTACCAGCAGGTACGGCGGAGCAACACCGGCAGCTTTCAGCATGGCGCGAAGCTCATCCACGACCTTGGAGGGAACACGCTCCGAAACAGCGGGCGTACTCCAGCCGAGACCGAGGCGATCGTAAGAGACGGTATGCGCAAACTGGCTAACCGATTCCTGGACCTTTGCCCAGTTCTGGCTTGTGGCGCCGATACCGGATTCAAAGATGACGGAAGGACCGCGGCGAACCCCCTTTTCCATCATGAAAAGGCGGCGGCGTTCACCGATGTCCACAAGACGTCCAAGCCGAAGAAAGCGCCATCGGTCGTAACGAGAACCGACAGCTTGGTACAGCAATCCAGCGATAGGAATAAGGGGGGCTATGAGCAGAAGCCACAGCAACCGCAGCATGCACTTTCTCCTTGAAAGTGGGAACGGAACCTTTCAAGTCTCGAAGCGCAAGCCTTGAAGAAACACCGCGATCATCCCGGTGGGTCAGGTGATGAGTGCCTGCTCTTCAGCAGGCAACGTGTACCTAAATCGTGACGGCCAAGAGGCGCAAACTGAGCCTCAACATAACTGCATGCGGGTCTTCTGGATCTGCTGTTCTCAAGTGTAAAGGACAGCAGAGGCGTACCTATATGAGGTAGTCTGAACAGGTTGAGGTTGCATGCTGTGTGGATCGCCCTCACGCGTAATCTCCACAAGCAATACGACGGCGAACATATTGTGGCGCTGCGCGGGGTCGGTCTGTCGATCCAAGCTGGCGAGTTCGTTGCCATCAGCGGGTCCAGTGGCAGTGGCAAGTCTACGCTGCTGCAATTACTTGGCGGGTTGGATACGCCTTCGACTGGTGAGGTACTGTTTCGTGGAGCGCCATTGGGTGCTTCCATCAGCCTGGATGCATACCGCTGCCACCACGTCGGCTTCATCTTTCAATCGTTCTACCTGTTGCCCACCTTGCGTGCGATAGACAATGTGCAGGTTCCCATGCTGGCCGTACACGGTGGCACCGGGTCCCGGCAGGAGCGGGCGGCGGCGCTGCTGCAAGAGGTAGGATTGGAGCACCGGATGAGGCAATACCCGAACGAGCTTTCCGGGGGCGAACGACAGCGCGTGGCAATCGCGCGTGCTCTTGCCAATCGCCCCAGCATCCTGCTGGCGGATGAACCCACAGGAAATCTGGATAGCGCGAACTCGGCAAGAATCATGGAACTGCTCACAGGCATTCAGCAGAGCCGAGGAATGACGCTCGTTGTGGTCACCCATGAGCCAAATATCGCAAACTCAGCGCCGCGCCACGTCCGCCTCCTTGACGGCAACATCGTTGAGGATCACGTGCTGCCGAGGAAGGAGACACAATGAGACTGGGGGCATTGCTTTGTGGTGCCGTGTTGTTCGTTTCAGCCGCGCATGCAGCCGATCCGGCTGGTATGTTGGTCGCGAGGGCCCGCCAGCAACTCGAAAGCACAGACTCACGGGGAACGGGGCGGCTGGTGAGAGTGGATGCCGCCGGCAAGCGCACCAGCCGTGCTTTTGTCATCAAGGCTCATTGGTTTCCGGATGGCCTGTATGTCCTTTTGGAACTTTCTCCATCGGCATTGAAGGATCCCGCAGCTCAGCAGGGTTCCGTAAGTGGGGCGGCCCCTGCAAGTTCGGACACGCGCATGAGCGTGTTGTTCGAGATGCACCCAGGACGGCAGAGCACCGTCCGTCTCTTCCTTCCTGATGGTTCCCCTCCCGTGTCTCTGCCCTTCGGTCGCTGGAAGGAAGGCGTGGCGGGCAGTGACTTTGACTATGAAGATTTCCTGCAGCCGGAGTTGTACTGGCGAGATCAGACGCAAGGGAAGAGCGAGACGGTGGGAACGCATCTGTGCGATGTGCTGAAGAGCGCACCGGGAGCGTCGGATCGGTCGCACTACACTGAGATCGATACGTCCTTTGATCAGAAAACAGGATACACACTCCATGTCGAGAAA
>CAXTRM010000391.1:0-2194 GCA_964246625.1 uncultured Acidobacteriaceae bacterium | reverse complement strand
GAGGCGGAATGTCTGCCTACTTCGCAGCGGGTGATCTCTTCGCGGCTGACCGCGCTTTGGCGGCGTCTGACATCTTTTTGCGAGTCTCCGCAGAAATGACCCTCTTCGCGGGTGACTTCTGTTGACTAGAGGACGTCGTCTTCGGAGAGACCGACTTTACCGAAGCGGCTCTCTTTGATGCTGCCGTTTTCTTTGTGGCTGCTGTGGTCTTGGCGCCTTTCGACGGAGTAGGCACAGTCGAAGCCTTCGTTCCCCGACCTGCCTCGAAATGCAGAAGCGCGTCCCTGATTTCTGTTACACGCTCGATCTCCGCGTTCAGTTCGTCAACAGCGCCTCGTATGCTCATCCGGCCTCCGGGAACAGCTTAGCATCTGCTCCGGGCAAAGCCCGGTTGACGCAATTAGTCCTTCCAGCACCGCGGCATGGCCCAACACATTGAATCAAAGATCTATGTCACTCCATTCCTGGTGAGCGACAGGGGAAGTTTTCCGCCTGAACCGCCTGCGTTCATCGCCAGCACATCGAAAGGACCCGCAAGTCCGCGCATCCCAAACCGGACACTCGCGAGATCGGATACAGCCATCAGCAACAGATGAAAGCAGGACTTGCCCGTCTTTGGTTCCAGCTCCTGCTCAGCTGCCGTCGCCTTTGTTTCGTCTCGGCAGGCCAGATACACTCGCTTGGTGCCAGGGCAGGGATGTTGGCGCGCGACTCCCTTGCCGATTCCGGCGTTGGCGTCTGTGATCAACACACTCGTCATTGGGGACGGGCGCTCATGCGAGAAACTCCCTCATCGCCGCCGCAATCTCATGGACATGAGTCTCGAGGGCGAAATGCCCCGTGTCCAAAAGTTTCGCCTCTGCTTCGGGCAGGTCGCGCCGAAACGCTTCCGCTCCGGCTGGAATGAAGAAGAGGTCATTCTTGCCCCAGATTGCAAGCAGCTTCGGTTGCGACTGTCGAAAGTATTGCTGGAAGGCCGGGTACATCTTCACGTTGTTGGCATAATCGAGAAATAGGTCCAGTTGGATGTCCATGTTCCCCGGCCGCTGAATTAATGCAAGGTCTAGCGTGTAGCCTTCCGGCTTGATCTGCTCGGGGTGAGGTGCACCGGTTGTGTACTGCTCGCGGATGCCTTCCGGGCTGAGCGCCTCGCGAACAGCCTCACGGTTCTCCTGAGTCCGCTCATGCCAATAGCGCCGGATTGGCGCCCACGCGCCTCCCAGGCCCTCTTCATAGGCGTTTCCGTTTTGGGACACGATGGCCGTGATGCGCTCCGGCCGTGCCATCGCTAGTCTTAAGCCGACCGGAGCACCGTAATCGAAGATGTAGAGCGCATACCGCTCCAAGCCGAGAGCTTCGGTAAACGCGAGCATCGTCTCCGCGAGCGCATCGAACGTGTAGACGTAACTACGGCTGTCGGGAACTTCTGTGAAGCCAAAGCCCGGGAAATCCGGCGCGATGACCCGATACCTGTCAGCGAGCAGCAGCATGAGCTCACGGTACTGGAATGACGATGCCGGAAAGCCGTGGAGCAGCAAGAGCACAGGGCCGTCCTTCGGCCCGGCTTCCCGGTAGAAGACGGTTACCCCATCGGCGTTAATGCGCCCGACCGATCCCAGGCCAAAGGGCACTACATTCGACATGAACAACCTCACAAAGATTCTGGTTCGAGTGGACCGATTCAGCGTTGGACGAATTGCTAAAAGCTAGTATTCCGTTGTGAGCGAACGAAATGTGCCACAGCTTGGCCAATCTCAGGGCAACTCGACTCCTGTAGGAGTGAACCCCCTTCGCTTGTACTTCAGATGCTTCTTCACGCCTTCGAGAAGGTTGCGAACCTGCCATTAGAGACGAAGCCGGGTCTCCCGACCCAGAGCCTTGAAAACCGGCGAATGCCTTAGCTACTCGAACATATGTTCGCCAGCGTAGCTCAGCAAATTCAATAAAGGCTGGCTAGTTCGCGTCGTCAGAAATCGTCCGTCACGTCGTTACAAACGACCGTTCCGATAACATCTCGTGGCCAGCCTCAACTTCCGCTAACGGCGTTGCCAAAGACACCTGATCCGAAGGAACGCACACTCTGCTCAATGAGTGCTTCGGCCTGTAGGTGCCAATCTTCTTCGAGGATCCTCTCTAGTTTCTAGTCAGTGAGACCAAGTCGTTCGCGATATGCTGCACGTGCTTGTTGCAGCTC
>CAXTRM010000390.1:0-2196 GCA_964246625.1 uncultured Acidobacteriaceae bacterium | reverse complement strand
TACCTGCCAGTGCGGATCCTGCTTACGCCAGATAGCCTGCCGCAAGGCGAGACAAGTGCGAAGCGAAGATGGTGGATCAAAGGCGAGGTAGTATCCTGCGACCGCTCGACTGAAGTCGTCCATGACCACTGTCAACCACGGTCGGGCCGTCCCCCCATCCTCATGCGCGAGCCTTATCGGTAGCTGCGCGTGATCCACCTGCCAAATGGCGTTCGATCTGGGCGCTTCACGCCGGTGCACCAGGTCGTAGAGCTCGGTGTAAGCACGTGTCCCTCCTTGAGCAAGTACTTGCAAGCTTTGGGAAGGGCGCAAACGAGTGAGTACACGGTTCCATAGCTGGGGGCCTGCTGACCGGACTGCCGGGCAAACTCGCACACCTGTCGGTAGATGGAACTAATTGGGATGGAAAGCTTTTCAAGGCCGAGGCCTTCGATCACCGCTTGCAAGGCGGCAGCAACAGCACGGCGGCCACCGCGGTCTGTTCGCGACTGCCGCACGAGGGAAGCTAACCCCTGCTTTCGATAGAGCGCCACCCAGCGTTGCAGTGTCCGGAAGCTCACTCCGGACTGCTCCACGGCCGATCGAAGCTCCTCCCCATCTGCCAGATGAGCCTCTATGACGCGATACCGAGAGAGGGCTAGCTCACGCTCTGCCTCCGTTAGTTCGGCCAGCTCTCTCACAAGCATACCCTTCGACAGATGCCGTTGATAAGCTACGTCAAATAGTTCTGAAAACTACACTGAAAGCTCCTTCAACATTGGTTCGGACCATCTCGCAAACACGGTCGATATCAATGCTCTGGATAGGCCCCACCTCAAGGATGCCAGCGTTGTTGAGACACATGTCGCACCGCCCAAATGTCTCAATCGCGGCTGACAGCAATGCCTGGGGCAGCGAAGCGTCTTCCAGATCGCCCGGGGTCACGGCAACATTGTCTCCTAGTAAAGATGCCGATGCACTCAGCTTCTCGGCGGATCGGCCTGAGAGAACAAGTCGCCAGCCTGCTTCGGACAGCGCCTTTGCGACTACTGCCCCTATTCTACTAGTAGCACCTGTGATGACTCCAACCCGCTTTTCCATGATGTGAGTCCTGATCCTCCGTTCTTCTTCCGTGATCCAGCGCCGCCCATCACGAAGGTTTCTGCTGGTCATCAAGCGGAGGCTGCGACCAGCTTGCTGCAAGTGAGAATGGCAAGGAGTCGTCGAGGCGTAGGGGATACCTCATAGTCGAAGGTTCTCCTAAGGACCTCAGCAGTGAAAAGCTGTTCATTAAGGTGAAACCGAACGAAATCTCCAACCTGCGGAAGCTGTATGCCTTCTTTGCAAATGTATGTGGTAATCGGGAAGCCGTGTTCATCTCGGGCACTGATCAAGGTGACACTCCCTGTTCCTATGGCATCGTTCGCTGCAGCCGGACTAACGACATCCTGATTATTTGAACCACTCACGAAGTTCCTAGATTCCTTTCCGACCTTTTGAGGGTTGGCGCAAACGACCGTTTTCGATGAGCGCTTTACGCGAAGGCATTGTTCGCTGAATGATGTTCTTATGAAGCTCCTTGTAAACATCTCGGCGCTGCTGTCGGCCTGTGTGCTCCAGCCCATCAGGCTTCACGGGCAAAGACCTCCGGAGATTCCGCCCCATACGGAAACGTGGTCCGGTACGGCAGATTGGCGGAGTCCGAAGCGGACCTTTCTCCTGATAGAGAGTCGGCGACCTGCTGATCCAGCGGACGCGGGAGAACTAGAAAGAGATCGTGCGCGCTTAGCGCAGATCCTTCGCTCAATGGAATACCCGGTCGCAGCTGACCGTGAATCCGCCGATCTAGAGCTGTCGCTGATTGTTGATCCACACGTCCGTTACGGCATGTACCACTATCAGAACGCACCATATGTTTACTTGCTTGTACGCGACAGACGGAGCGGGCAGCTTGGCTACTGTGCTTACCGGCGCCTGAGCCGCATTTCAAACCAAACTGACAAGCTGTTGGCCGGGTGGCGTGAAGCGACTATGCGTCGCCACGCACTTGCGTCTAGTTTACTAGAAGATTGCGCTGCACAAGCCATGCGGCCTTAACGCTGAAGGTCGGCCCAGACTCCTTTTGAGTGGACTTGTCGGAAGCACCCAGTCGCCGGAGACTCATCACAAACGAACGTTTCTGGTAGCGCCCCTTTTCAGAACGGCATTGTCGGTACC
>CAXTRM010000389.1:1615-2220 GCA_964246625.1 uncultured Acidobacteriaceae bacterium | reverse complement strand
GGCCGCTAGTCTGTCCGGTGAACAGATATGCTCCAAGGACTTCAGTTACTCCAGCCGATTGACCCATCACTGCTGAAGTAGAAGTACCTGGACCAAAGGTTTGATTGGTCTACCCAATCCAGAGGCAAACTCTGCGGTCAGTGCAGCTACTTGTGCAGTCGCCGCAGCATACTGTCCTGCGCTGGCTGGATCGGCTGAACAGTTCCTGCCGTTATTTGGGGCAACTTCTGATCTGTTGTGAGACCCGTTGATTTCGATCACCGGAGATCACGGTGACCAACGACTTTTTCGATGGCCCAAAGACAGCCGCAGTATAGGCATAGGTCTAAAAGAGCGAATGGAATCAGAGCAATTCCAAGGTAGCCCCGACTGCTCCAATCTCTCTCGATGATCGGCGGTATGTGGATCGCGGCGAGCATTGCCACCACAGCCCAGAACCATATGCGCCCCCTCAGATCCCAACGCGCTATGACCGCAGCCACTGCCATTGCGAAACAAACAGCGGCAACTTGTCCTTTACCCGGGTACCCGGCGTGCGCAAGCCAAAGGTACAACGGTGCGCTGCACAAGAGAACGACAACTGACGCTTGGCGGGTCAGGTGCTT
>CAXTRM010000389.1:992-1605 GCA_964246625.1 uncultured Acidobacteriaceae bacterium | reverse complement strand
GGTTCCTCTTCTACAGCATTCAGCAAGGTCCTCCTGCCACTGCAGAACGGCAATCGTTGTAGCCGTTATGAAGATTCCTGAGATCGTTCAGGACGCCGATACCACTGGCGAAGGTGCCCACAAATGGAATCGCCTTGCTGAAAAACGGTACTATATCGAGGCCACCTCCCGGCTTCATGAAAGCCGTACTAAAGTAGCCCGTTAGCCCTGTCCCCGTCCCAACCATATCGGACGGAGCATTTGCTGTTGAATTCCAGAGTGATCCTGCGGCGAGTGCCGTTTGCGCGCCCCACGTTGCCAAGCCACCACCGGGCAGCAGACCCGCTAGGAGACCAGCTGTATCTAATGCGAGCGATGCCCATTATTGACAAGCGTATCCGCTGCACAGACATCAGCATTCGTGTAGTGTGGTCCGTTATTTGGGGCAATACAAGATGCGCTAGTGGCGAACCTCGTCGTAAAGCTATTCACTTTTGTCGTACCACTGGAAGATGCGATCACTCCTCGTTGCCCTGCTCGCCCGTGTGAAGTTCAACAAACGAGATGGTCACAAGCAGGACACAGAAATCCACTGAGGCGATGCCCGCCGAAAGAAGCGGAAACACCCATCGAG
>CAXTRM010000389.1:0-972 GCA_964246625.1 uncultured Acidobacteriaceae bacterium | reverse complement strand
CTTTAAGAGGACAACAAGTGCAATTGTTGCGACACTCGCAAGAATAGGCAGCGCAAGATCAAGCCTGCCGCGATGGTCCAGATAGATAAAGAAAGGGAGCGCAGGAAGCACGATGCACCACACGCCCCACCATGGCAACCGCCATTTCTGGGCAGCGCTCAGATCGCTCTCAAAATTTGCTTTTAGCTGTGACCGTAGCATTTCGCCTGTATTGTCCTGTACGTGTGAATCGAATCAATCAACAGTTGTCCTCCAGAAAGGATCTGTCCTAAGACCGGGACAAAGTATCCGGCAGTCAGCGCAGCGCCGCCGACCGCAGTAGAGGCCAAGCCCAGACCTGAAGTATCATTTGCATCACCGAACAGAGCGGCCCCGCTCGCGGAGTTCCTAAGACCATTCAGGACCTTCGCACCTTGCTGATCAGCAACGACCCCGCGATATATCGCACCAACCTTGCCAACACCTAACTGCTGGCCGACCAATCTGGTAATGCCGCCAGCTTCGGGAATAGGAAGCGTTCCGAGAAAATCAAGCCCGAGACTGACTGCATTCTCAGCGAGCACTCCTCCAACGCACGATCCCTGAGAATTACTTGGGGCAACAACGGTGCCTGACACGGTTTCAGCGCAACGGAGCTGGAAGTCCAAGGCCGTGCTGGAGATAGCGAACTTGAAGCCCTGATGAGACGTGCGTGCTGAAGTGGCGAGCCCCTGACGCGAGTTTGCGGCTAGCGTGAGAGTCGCCAGAAGGCCGTCCGGGATGTGAAGCTCGGAGCCGAGCTGCATGGTGAGCACGATTGTACGGTTTGGAGGCCGGTTTCTGAACACCGCTGTTCCGCCTCGATCAGCGTTCAACAGCGGCGGCTAAGAAAAGAACATGCAAGCGAGATTGGATCGCCGTCCGCGCACGGAATCGGGATCGAGATACGGAGATCCACACGCATTACACCGACACGTTCTCTCCCCCCTGTAC
>CAXTRM010000388.1:0-2234 GCA_964246625.1 uncultured Acidobacteriaceae bacterium | reverse complement strand
TCGTGACCTCGTCCCCATCGTGCATCACAGCGAGGCAAAGACAGCTGTTCACGCGTGTACCGTTCACCAGCACGGTACACGCCCCGCACTGACCGTGGTCGCAGCCCTTCTTGCTCCCCGTCAGTTGCAGTCCCTCCCGAAGCAGGTCAAGCAAAGAAGTCCAGGGCTCAACCTGCAACGTGTGAGAACGGCCGTTAACCATCATTTCTGTTGTGATGGCGAAATCCGCCTTCTCTCCCAATGCCTGCTGTCCGGTCGTCATGCTTCCTCCAGAAGGTGCCTGCGTATGCTGCCTTGCGTGTTGATTCAGATGCAAAGCGGTGCCGAAGGGTCAAAGTCACCTAATAATCTCGCCCTTAAGAAAGCTGGCGAGAGGCTCTATCTTTATCCAGAAAGACTGAACGCAAAGCAACCAGTGCTTTCGTGGTCGTAGTCAGGCAGTCAGAGCATGGCGGGGCTGAAGTCATCCTCACGCACCTCACCCCTCACTTTCTTCACTTGTCTGAATCTTCTTTGAAAAGAGGAACTGTCCTGGCTGGTGATTTCTGGGCTCCGAAGTTCAGCGCGGTTTGCTCATGTCCCTCAGGATGTTGCTCTCTCCAGAGAACGCGCAGCAGCGGTGGCCACTCTCGGTTCAAGAACTGAGTTCGCGTCACTTTCGCATGACAAGCAAGGCAGAGCGAGATCATGAGTTTCGGATCGTTATTCCCCGGCTTGCGATGATGAACCGCAATCGACCGCTTTCCCCGCTTCAACGTGGTGCAGCCAGGAACCGCACAGCGATTATTGTCGCGGGTCAGGACCTCTTCCCGGCACCCACCAAAGTATTCCTCATCCTGCCGTTTCAGCGTGTAGCACGTCGCACAAAGGCCCAAGGCGAGAACCTTATCGTTCCCGCAGGGACAGCAGATCGACCGCTGAACAACACGCGCCATCTTCTACATCACCCACTGAGCAGGCGGGTCCACAATCTCCACGTCTACTAGCCAACCGTGGACCAGGAAGCAGGCCCCGTCGTCGCACTGGACGGTGAACGCGGCTTCCAGGTCGTATTGCCCACTCACACCGTCGAGCAGCTCGCCGCCGGCGACTTCCCCTTCGATCACCGTATCCAGCCCATCGACCAAGACCCGCATCACTTCCCTCCCCGGCCCACATACATATAGATAGTGTTTCTCGACACACCCAGTTCCTTCGCCAGCTTCGTCTTCGACTCGCCGGCCGAGACGCGCTGCAACAGAGCCGCAGCCTGCGGTACCGTCAGGGTCCGCTTGCGACCCTGATACGCGCCAGCTTTCTTGGCGAGGGCGATTCCCTCGCGCTGGCGTTCCTTAATCAGCTCCCGCTCAAACTCCGCGATAGCTCCCATGACGCTCAGGAGCAGGTTCGCCATCGGGGAGTCTTCCCCGGTGAAGGTCAGGCTCTCCTTAACAAAGCAGACCTTTACTCCCTTGCCCGTCAGCGTTTTTACAAGCAGACGAAGATCGTCAAGATTCCGAGCGAGCCGGTCCATCGAGTGACAGAAGAGCGTATCGCCTTCCCGAACAAACTCGATCATGCGATCCAGGCCAGGCCGGTTCCGGTCGCGGCCGGAAACCTTGTCCGTAAACCGCTTGTCCAGCTCCAACCCATCGAGCTGCCGCAATTCTTTTTGGTCGAGGGCGCTCACACGCAGGTAGCCGACCTGAAGACCCTTGTGCGGGGCTTCGCTGGCCTGTTCTGTCCTAATAGGTTCTTGGCTTCGCTTCACTATCTGTCATAATAGCTCAGAACCGAATCTATTAGTACGCATTCCGGCAAGAGATGGTCTGTACTAAATGCGTATACCCTTTCGCTACACATTGGTGTCGAGCATCCCTAGTGTCGGATGGCTTGATCATGGGGATACTGAAGGTCCGCGTTCAGAGCACTGCCCCTTGAACTCAGAAGATCAGAAATAGCTTTGACCAGGCACGAGCCCGAGGAGCGACATGAACTCTACGATCGTAAACAACGCTATTGGCGGACTAGATAAACTCCTCAGTCGTACGAAGCGCGCTCTCTACGAAGTTGGCCGAGAGGAATTTGGCGGTTCTTACGATGGCACGAGCTACGCGGAACCTAGGGCCGCTCTCGGCGGCCTTCTGCAGGAAACCTATGACACCCTTCTGGTGGTACTTGAGGCCGCGGAGATGCCGTTATCCCGCTCCACCCTAATCGGCGACTGGGCAAAATGGTCAGGAACACTCCAAGAG
>CAXTRM010000387.1:0-2239 GCA_964246625.1 uncultured Acidobacteriaceae bacterium | reverse complement strand
ACCGAGCAACGGTTACGATTGGGTGCAACCCACTCCGGCAAGCTGCTTGCACTCCAGCATGACTATGCCAACACCACGTCGTTGCTCGACACCTTTGTGGAGAACTGCGGCGAAGCGACGCCCTACCTCTACAGCACGCCCAACCTTGGCATCAGCTCTGGCGTAGCGAGGCGTTCAACTGGCGCACCGACGTGGATGCGCGGACCGGGAGCGGTGCCGGGACTCTTTGCGCTTGAGTCGGCGATGGACGAGATGGCGATCAAGCTGGGCATGGACCCTGTAGCCTTCCGCCACGCGAATGAACCGGCCATCGATGAGGGTCTGGGCATACCCTTCTCATCACGCCACCTGATCGAATGTATTGATTTAGGCGCGGAGAAGTTTGGGTGGACACGGCGCACCCCGCAACCCGGATCGATGAGGCGCGACGGCGTCACACTCGGCTGGGGAATGGCGGCGTGCTCCTGGATCGCCGAGCGCTTCGCGGCATCGGCCAGTGTGGAGCTTCGAGCCGACGGAAGCGCGCGTGTTGCCTGTGGAACCCAGGACATCGGAACAGGTACTTACACCGTGCTTGCCCAGATCGTCAGCGAGCAGCTCGGCATTCCGCTTGGGCGCGTGAACGTGGCCATTGGTGATACCTCTCTGCCATCCGGTCCGCTATCAGGCGGTTCGACGGGAACGGCTCGATCGTTCCCGCCGTCTACAGGGAAATAGCAGATGCCACGACAAAGCTATTAGCAACAGCTCCGCGAGCGAAGGATCCTCGCCTCGGGACGGAAGCCGCGAACGATGTGGTGTTTACCCGAGGTCGGGTTCACCTGAAGGGTCAGCCAGCAGAAAGCGGTCTTCTCTTTGGCGACGTGCTTACCCGCGCCAACCAGAGCGGCGTACGCGGCCAGGGCCAGAGCGAAAGCACTTTCAGCGCTACAAAGCCAAAGCTTTCTAACCCATTGTTTCGGCGCGCAATTTGCCGAAGTGACGTGGGAGCCTGCAAGCGCTCGCCTGCGCGTGAGTCGTGTGGTTTCGGTCATCGACGGCGGAAGAATCATCAACCCGAAAATCGGCCGCAACCAGATCGCTGGTGCGGTGGTCATGGGCGTCGGCATGGCCCTGTTCGAAGACGAGCTATGACCCGCGCAAAGCAGCACCCATCAACAGCAACCTGGCGGATCACATTGTTCCGAGTCATGCAGACTGCCCTGATGTCGACGTTCACTTCCTCGACTACCCGGACTTCCAATTGAACGAGCTCGGAGCGAAGGGCATTGGGGAGATCGGCCTCGCGGGTATCGCACCTGCGATTGCCAACGCCGTTCACCACGCAACCGGTGTGCGGGTACGTCAACTACCAATCCGCATTGAAGATCTGCTTTAACACTGACCAGCCCTGCGCATGCCGCTCGCAAATGGCAAGAGGGACTGCAGTTATTTCTGAATGAAGAGAGGCTAGTATGACGAAGTCTGAAGATAAGGACGGCATGAAGGCCAAGAAGGTGCACGCAGCGACCTCGACCCTTACTAGACGATCGTTTCTAGGGTGGGTAGAAGCGGCAGGCATGGCAGCGACCACAGCCCCTGTGGCCGCTATGGCGGCTTCGACAGTGTCGGCAATGGCTGCCGAGATTGGGTCGCTAGTGAACTCGTGTCCAGCTTCTTGTCAATGGCAACAGCCTCGCCCTCTGCGTCGACCCAAGAACTACCCTGCTTGACTGCCTGCGCGAACGGGTCTCCCTGACGGATACCAAAAGGGGTGCGATCACGGCCAGTGCGGCGCGTGCACGATGCACATCAACGAGCGTGAAGCCTCTCCTCTGCTTGCCATGGAGGAAGAGATGCTCAACATGGAAAGCAGCCATGCAGCCGTTCTATGCTACATCCAAGCTGGTGTTCGGCGCGAGACAGGCTGGAGGATTTCAGGGGCGAGCCGAACGTAACGCGCTAGCTTCTCGCATCCACAGTTCACTCTTGCGGCCGCTATGCGAGATGCCCGTAGCTCCCGCACGTTCGTTACGATCCTGTCACCCATGTCTCAAATGTCATTTCGCAACCGATTGTGCTGCAGGCCACTGCTGCTGTTGACTCACAGAGCCAAAACTTTGAAGGACTGAGTTGCGTGGGTACCATCCCGGACGGCAACCACCTCACGCCTGCTCTTTTCAGGCGAAACGAGCTGAGTTGACTCATGCGGCGAGTCCTCAACCACTCTTAGGGTTTTCACGTCTTTCTCCCCAAGGGC
>CAXTRM010000386.1:1453-2275 GCA_964246625.1 uncultured Acidobacteriaceae bacterium | reverse complement strand
CCTCCAGTATGCCAGCAGGTTGGTGCGGCAGAGACCCGAGACTCACTGCTGAGCCTGATGTCAGCACAACGACGACGGGTTTATTCAGTGAAAGCAGCGTACGGAGCAGGTCCTGCTGCAGCTTGGGCAGTTCAAGACTTGTGCGGTCCCCACCATCGAAGCCCGGGAGGTCTAGCTGCAGCGCTTCCCCTTCGAGATCCGGTGAGAGTCCCAGGTAGGCGAGGACGACGTCGGAATCCTGAGCCGCTGTAACGGCCTGCTGAAGCAGGCTGGACGCAGGAGGTAGCCACTCAAGGGAGACACCCTCATCCTGCCCGGTGTGTAGGTATTCCACACGCAATGCGTGAGCGGTATCACCCTCGAAGTGCTGCGACACCTGGTCGGATTCACCCTTCGTCCCGTGGTTTTCCAGGACAAGCTTATTGTCGACAAACAAGCGGAAAGAGTCGTGGGTTGTGCAGTCCCAGCAACGTTCCACGTGGACGCGGAGGGTGTAGTCACCAGCGGAGGGTGGCCGTAGATAGCCGGTCCAGCGGGCGGCGTACTGCGCATCGGTCACGGCAACATCAGGTCCCACGCGGTCCAGGTCAAGATCCAGCGTTGGAAGAACATGTGTGATTGTGGGCGTACCAGCGATGGAAGATTGATTGAAGTACTCCGCCTTGAGCCCGGCCTCGCTCTTGCCGCCCTTTTCCACTTGCAGTGCTGAGCGAGGGATGGAGATCGAAACACCTTCGGCGAGAAGGCTGCCCTGCGCGTATCGCACATCCCTGTGCATCGCAAGCAGACCCGCAAGCGGAGTGATCGGGTGCCTCGCCGTTC
>CAXTRM010000386.1:467-1443 GCA_964246625.1 uncultured Acidobacteriaceae bacterium | reverse complement strand
CCGTATCTTGTCGACAGCGCGGGAGATCACCTCTGCGGCCTTCTCGGCGAGCTCTCCATGTTCTGCAGAGCCGATATCATTGGCGCCCAGGCTGTCAAAGGGAGTGCAGCCGGGTGGGTCAAACATGCCCAGCCTCGCTCGAGCCGACAAGAGACGGAATACGGCGTTGTTCAGAACAGCTTCAGTAACAAGTCCCTGCTCAAGACTCGCCTTCAGGGCAGCAAAGGTATTTCCGCAGTTCAGGTCGGTGCCCGCCTGCAACGCCAGGGCCGCCGCGTGTGCGTCATCTTTTACGTAGTGGTGATAGGCAGAGATGTCGCCCACCGCATCGCAGTCAGAGACAACGTATCCCTGGAAGCCCCATTTGTCACGAACCGTTTGCTGCAATGTGAGGTCGTTGGCACAGGAGGGCACGCCATTGATTTCGTTGTAAGAGCACATCAGCGCCGCAGCATGTCCGTCCACGGTGACCGCTCGGAACGCGCGCAGGTAAGTGTCCGCGAGGTCGTGTGCGGGAACGACGGCGTTGAAGCTGTCGCGATCACGCTCCGGGCCGCTATGGGCGGCGAAGTGCTTTGGCGTCGCGTCGGCCTTGAGGTAATAGGGGTCGGTCCCTTGCACGCCTTTCACGAACGCAACACCAAGGGTCGAGGTAAGAAATGGATCTTCCCCGTAGGTCTCCTGGCCGCGACCCCAACGGGGATCTCGGAAGATGTTGATATTGGGACTCCACAACGTAAGCCCACCGTAGCGGGGCGCACGGTCATGTCCATGCTCGTTGAACTTGGCGCGGGCCTCGGTGGAAACAACATCGCCCACCCGCCGGATGAGTTCAGGGTCCCAGCTTGCCGCAAGGCCGATTGCCTGTGGAAAGACAGTTGCATAGCCATCGCGAGCCAGGCCGTGCAAGCCCTCATGCCACCAGTTGTATGCCGGCAAGCCGAGCCTGGGAATAGAAGGAGCGCGATCCTGCAAC
>CAXTRM010000386.1:0-457 GCA_964246625.1 uncultured Acidobacteriaceae bacterium | reverse complement strand
CTTTATGCCTACTTGACAGAAGTCACCTGAAAAAGCTGAAAATCACGAATTCGTGCAAGGCCGTGACTGGCGATCACGTGCAAACGGGCACGTTCCGCAGTCACGGGCGGGAAGACGTCGATCTTTTTATGGCCGATCGCGGAGCTGCTCACAATAGGCTGCCACCCACCATCCTTCCAAACCTCGATCGCGTACTGCTGCACGGCTTGTCCTTCCACCAGCCACTCACTCGTCATCGCATGATCAAAGGTCAGGGGCTTGCTGGAGTGGATTTCCAGAACCACTTCATGCGACTCTGGCGGCGCACTCCAGAATGTGTCGGGGTCGCCGTCAAGGGCATCAGCCATTGCTGGCTCCGCGGCCATGGCCGGGATCAACAGCCCCTTGCCAAAGCGGTCGTGGATCGCTCTGCCAAGCTCTGCCAGCCGCTGAACGTCTGCATCGGGCAGGAGCACGC
>CAXTRM010000385.1:756-2282 GCA_964246625.1 uncultured Acidobacteriaceae bacterium | reverse complement strand
CCTTCGGTCCTTCCCAAAGACTTGGGGCGATACCGGTGAGCTTCGGTCATCCGACGGGCGTTGTTCAGACCGAATCCAAGCGAAGGATCGCGCAGGATCGCTCCCGGCAAAAGCGCGGTCCTCCCTCTCTTCTTGGTTAGCTTCAGCTTGTGGTCCTCTGCCCGGTAGCGTCACCTTCACCGAGCGAAGCGCTGTTCCCTGCCTGAACGTCGACCGGCACGCTTCGCGCGTGTAAGGAGGGTGCTCTGTGCCCCGTGTCCTGGTTTGCTTTTTCTTGTTACTCCTGCCTTCATCGGGAGCCTTCGCATCGACCATCTTTGGCCGAGTACGAGGTATCGTCCACGACCCGCAGCATCGGCCTATCGGTGGCGCAACCGTCACGCTTCGCGCAGCACACTCGTCTCTTGTGCAGACTGGCGACACCCATGGCGATGGGAGCTTCAGCCTTCCCTCCATCCCGTTAGGTGATTACACCATCCTTGTGAGTGATCCTGGCTTTCGCAGCGTGGAGCAGGCCCTCACCCTGGCGTCGGACACATCACCCCTGTTGCACTTCGAACTAGCTGTCGGCTCGACTTCTGAGGTCGTTACAGTTACGGCTGAGACCGAGACAAGCGATGTGAACTCCGCAACGCCGATCACACTGGTAGGGCGGATCGACATCGCGCAAACGCCCGGCGCCGACCGGACCAACAGCCTCGCCATGATCACCGACTACGTTCCCGGGGCTTACATCCCCCATGACATGCTGCACATGCGTGGAGGGCATCAGGTGAGTTGGCTTCTGGATGGTGTGGAGATCCCAAACACCAACATCGCCAGCAACCTGGGGGCGCAGATTGACCCCAAGGACATCGACTACGTGGAAGTGCAGCGCGGAAGCTATACCGCCGATGTCGGGGACCGTACCTATGGCGTCTTCAACGTCGTTCCACGGACAGGCTTCGAACGAAATCGGGAAGCCGAGCTGGTGATGACGGTAGGAAGCTTTCTGCAAACAAATGACCAGATTAACTTCGGCGACCACACGGAGAAGTTCGCTTACTACGCCAGCCTGAACGGCAATCGCAGTGACTACGGTCTATCGCCACCAGTGGAGCAGGTTCTCCATGATGCGCAGAACGGGTATGGCGGCTTCGCATCTTTTACTTACAACCAAACTCCCACGGACCAGTTTCGGCTTGTAACGCAGCTACGCGGTGATTACTTCCAGATTCCCTCGGACCCAGATCCGGAAAGTGCCGAGAACCAGCAGTTTGATTCCAGTGGACTGCGGGACCACCAGCACGAAGCGGATGGTGTGGTCGCGGCATCCTGGCTTCACACATTTAAGACCA
The DNA here is from genome assembly GCA_964246625.1 of uncultured Acidobacteriaceae bacterium. GTDB lineage: Bacteria > Acidobacteriota > Terriglobia > Terriglobales > Acidobacteriaceae > Granulicella. Next base: position 945 of record CAXTRM010000385.1, on the reverse strand, counting down.
ATACCGTGCTGCAGGTCTCTCCTTTCTTCCACTACAACCGCGCGGACTATGAGCCGGATCCCGCCGATACTCCCGTCGCGACAACTTCAGATCGAAGCTCCAACTACGCTGGAGCGCAAGCCTTCGTCACGACGGAGCTTGCACGTCATACGTTGCAAGGCGGCCTGTACGCCTTCGGGCAGCACGACG
>CAXTRM010000385.1:0-746 GCA_964246625.1 uncultured Acidobacteriaceae bacterium | reverse complement strand
GGACGATAGGACCGCCGCCTTTGTTGACCGCCGGCGGTCCTATCGTCCAGTTCGCAGAGGCCAGCAACACAGGGTTTGAGCCCCTGCATGGAGAGCGGGACGAAGAGCATCAATTCGGCGTTCAGATCCCGTACAAAGGCTGGCTACTTGACGCCGACACCTTCAAAACGCGCATCAACAACTTTCTCGACCACTCGAACATCGGTGATTCCAGCATCTACTACCCGGTCACCGTTAACGGCGCTTTGGTAAGAGCGTGGGAACTGACCCTGCGGTCTCCTCGGCTTTGGCACTTTGGACAGGCGTACCTGGCCTACTCGAACCAGATTGCTGAGCAGCGCGGCAATATCACCGGAGGGCTAGTCTGCACTCCGGCAGGTGATCCGGCCTGCAATGCAGGTTTCACCTACACGCCGGTAGACCACGACCAGCGCAACACGCTGAATGTTGGCTTCCATGTCACGCTGCCCTTGGGCGTTACCGCCTCCACCAACGTGATGTATGGGTCAGGGTTCACCAATGGCGGTTATGACCCGAACGGACTACCCGCTGATCCACGCTACCCCAACGCGTATCTGCCCCAACACACAACGTTCGACCTCGCCATGTCCAAGAGCTTCCATGAAAGGCTGACCGTGTCAGTGAACGCTTTGAATGTCACCAACCGTCGTGTGCTGCTGGACAACAGTCTGACCTTTGGCGGTTTTCACTACAACGATCCACGCGAGACGTACGGGGAGCTTCGC
>CAXTRM010000384.1:1819-2284 GCA_964246625.1 uncultured Acidobacteriaceae bacterium | reverse complement strand
GCCCAGATCCGCTTTCCATGTCTTTGATCAGGACAAGCCACAAAACATCAAGAACTTCGAAGAAGGCTCGGAGGGCAAGGCCACGCTGGAAACGCCGCCTCCCCTGCCGCCGGGCGCCTTCAGCAACAACAGCTACCTGTACTCTTCCTCGCTGGTCTCCGACGTCTTTCTGATTGATGCGGACCAGCTTCCGTCCACGGACCAGATGTTTCTTCTGCAGCAGCTGCGCAGAGCCATCGCCGCCATGCCCGCCGGCATTCAGGCGTCCATCTTTTGCGAAAGTTCGGGGCACACCGTGCAGATTCGTGGCCTCACCGCGAACCATGCCGACCTGCAGAGTGCTGTTTCTGAGTGCGTTCCGCACTTACCTTCTCCGAACATGTGGGATGCCTTCGCTTCGGGCAGGCAACAGCTCCTGAATGTGGCTGCCGTTCTCCAACCCCTGCCTGGTTGCAAGAACATCAT
>CAXTRM010000384.1:1315-1752 GCA_964246625.1 uncultured Acidobacteriaceae bacterium | reverse complement strand
CTTCCCAATCGACCCGCGAGGCATCATGCTCGCAGGCATGCCTACCGTAACGACCGGGAACAAACAGGAGCAGAACCAACTGCCCTCTGCCAGCCTTTCGGGCAGCCGTGAGGTCGCTCCTTCGTTCGACTCCAATCCCACGCTCCAGTACGACTACATGGAAAGGTTCGCGCAATCCACCGGCGGCACCTCCTCGCACCTGAACAACCTCGCCGCCCAGATCGACCGCGCCATGTCCCTCGGGCAGAATGCCTACTCGCTCTCCTATTCCCCCAGCGGCTACAACACTGACGATTCCTGGCACTCCATCAAGGTCACAGTTGACGGCCCCTACCGGATCTCCTACCGCCGTGGCTACCTGGCGACCTGGGTCGCTCCTGCGGCGGGTGGCTCCGGTGCCGCCGGCCGCCTTCTTACGGTTGGCAGCAAAGCACACC
>CAXTRM010000384.1:0-1305 GCA_964246625.1 uncultured Acidobacteriaceae bacterium | reverse complement strand
GTCTGAGATCGTTGCCCCACAGGAGGACAAGCCGCTTCTCTTTACCGTGCAGGTAGAGCCCACGGTGCAGGCCCCGGCAGCAACCGGAGGCAAACCGCAGCAGCCCATCATCAACCGCATCACCGTTTCCGTCACCATTCCGGTACCCCAGCTTGGCTTTACGCATGACGGCGGTGCCTGGCACAGCAGCGCCACCGTCGCGGCCTACGCCTATGACGACTATGGCAAGCTGAAGGGCGGCGAGCAGCAGCAGCTCGACTCCGCCCTGAACGACGAGCAATGGAAGACCGCGCAGGCCTCCCAGGTCGCCACGCACCAGGCGTTCAACATGCCGCGCTCCGCCAAGTACGTGCTCTTTGTCGTCACGGACAAGGCCTCACGCCGCCAGGGCACGTTGATGGTTCCCATCCGCGCACTGCGTCCAAACGCCTGAAAACTGCGTGTCTCACGCATAAGAGTTTGACGGTGTACAAGATTGCCCTTCCCCTGCTCACCGCGCAGCCCTTGCTTGCCTGGCGGGGCATCGCCTCACCTCTCCTTGCCATCCCAAAGCCTGAAGCGTTGCGTTCTCATGCCTGGCGCAGCCATCTCAGACGCCTTTTGGAGGGCCTCTTAATGCCGCAGATCGTCGATCAGACCCAGCTGCCTCCGTTCCCTGCAGGACAGGGCAAAGGCGCGCACTTTCGCCCCCTGCCGCAGGACGTTGAAGACGGCAAGGTCCGTGCCCATACCCTGCAAACCATCAACGCCGACCGCCAAAAGCTCTACGAGATGTGGCGTGACGTCACAAAGGCACCTCTGTTTCAGGAGTACGTCATCTCCGTCAAGCCGGTGTCGCCTACCCGCAGCACCTGGACCTTTGGCGACCCGGAACACGCTGATAGCAAACGCGTCAGCTACGACACAGAGGTCTACGAAGACATACCCGGTCAGAAGATTGCTTGGCGTTCCGTGGATACACCCATCGAAGAGCACGGCGAGGTGCACTTCACCGATTCGCCCAGCGGCCGCGGCACCATCGTCACGCTGATGGAAAACATCAAAACGCCCGGTGGCCGATTGAGCATTGCTGCCGCCGCGCTTTCACGCCGCACCCCCCGCCAGATCGTTATCGAAGACCTTCGCCACTTTAAGGAGCTTGCCGAGTCCGGTGAGATCCCCACCGTGGTCGGGAACTCGCACGGCCCCCGCGGCTTCACTGGTTCCGTCAAGCTCCGCATGTACGGCGAAAACAACCCAACGCCCCCGGGCACCAGCAACGTCGGCCATGCTGAAGCCGCGTCCAGCACCCCTGCCTAGCTCTTG
>CAXTRM010000383.1:0-2291 GCA_964246625.1 uncultured Acidobacteriaceae bacterium | reverse complement strand
TTTCCCGTGGGGGGGGACGCGGTGAGCCGGGGGGGGGGGGGGGGGGGGGGGTGGCCGACCTGGAAGAACCGGGCGGGGGTTGAGGCGGAGGCGGTCTAGCCGTTGCCGGCAGGACAAAGGCCAACGCAACGGACGCGAAGGGACCCCAAGAAGTTGGGGTGGGCTCTGCAAGGTAGGTGGAGCAGGCGGGATGGCGGGAGCGGACAGCAGAGCTGGGTTTGCGCCTCGGCTTTTGGGTGGGCGATACTAACCTGTCCGCGTTTACGGAATATCCGCACCACAAGAAGGGTACGCAACAGAACATGTCCACCCCTGACGCCGCGCAGCAACAGCCTTCGGCGGCAAGCATTACCCCGCACACTGGAAAACTTGGCATCATGATCCCCGGCATGGGCGCAGTTGCGACCACGCTGATTGCCGGCGTGGAAGCGGTGCGCCGCGGCTTTGCGAAGCCGATTGGCTCCATGTCGCAGATGGGCACGATCCGGCTGGGCAAGCGCACGGACGACCGTACGCCCTTGATCAAAGACTTTGCCCCGCTGGCACCCCTGGACGACCTGGTCTTTACCGGGTGGGACATCTTTGGCGGCAACCTGTATGAGGCGGCAAGGACGGCGCAGGTGCTGGATCGCGACCAGCTGGACAGCATGAAGCCGTTTTTGGAGTCGATTGAGCCGATGCCGGCCGCGTTTGAAGAGCGCTATGTGAAGCGGCTGACAGCGAAGAACAAGAAGCAGGGCAAGAACAAGTGCGATCTGGCCAACCAGATCCGTAACGACATTGCCGCGTTCAAGACGAAGACCGATCGCCAGGTGATGATCTGGTGCGGGTCCACGGAGATTTATCTTGAGCCGAAGCCGGTGCACCAGAGCCTGGAGGCGTTTGAGAAGGGTCTGGTGGACGATGACCCGGATATTTCGCCCTCGATGCTGTATGCCTGGGCGGCGCTGAAGGAAGGCATCCCGTTTGCCAATGGAGCGCCGAACCTGACAGTGGACATCCCTGCGCTGCAGGAGCTGTCGAAGAAGATGAATGCGCCGATCTGCGGCAAGGACTTCAAGACAGGGCAGACGTTCATCAAGACGGTGCTGGCGCCAGCGTTCAAGACGCGCCAGCTCGGTGTAAGCGGATGGTATTCGACCAACATTCTGGGCAACCGGGATGGCGAGGTACTGGACGACCCGGACAACTTCAAGACCAAAGAGGTTTCGAAGCTGGGTGTGCTGGAGCATATCTTCCAGCCGGAGAAGAATCCGGACCTGTATCGCGACCTGTACCACAAGGTGCGGATCAACTATTACCCGCCGCGGGGAGACAACAAGGAAGGCTGGGACAATATCGACATCTTCGGGTGGTTGGGGTACCCGATGCAGATCAAGGTCGATTTTCTATGCCGTGACTCGATCCTGGCGGCGCCGCTGGCGCTCGACCTTTGCCTGTTCATGGACTTGGCGCAGCGGACGCCGGCGTTGCGCGGCCTGGGCATCCAGGAGTGGCTGAGCTTTTACTTCAAGGATCCGGACTCGGCGCCGGGGGTGTATCCGGAGCATGACCTGTTCATTCAGTCAATGAAGTTGAAGAACACGCTGCGGTACGTGATGGGTGAGGACCTGATCACGCACCTTGGGCTGGAGTACTACGGCGACTAGTGGTGTGGTTGGCGGCTGCGCCTTGGCTCATGTTGGCGGCTGCGCCGTTGGCTGAGGAGAGGAGCTCTTGCGTAGCCGCCGGCCCTAGTTGAGGACGCTGAAGATCTCCGGCCAAAGGGGCTTGACGCCGTTTTCGGTCTTCGAGGAGACGGGGAGGATGTGGTCCTCGCCGTGCGCCTTTTTGAGGACGGCCAGGCTTTTGGCGAGGGTGTTGCCGGAGAGCCGGTCGGCTTTGGTGGCGACGACGAGGTGAGGTCGGCCGATTTCGCGGAGAAAGTGCAGCAGCTGCGTGTCAGAGCTTTGCGGCGGGATGTTGGAGTCGATCAGGCAGATGCACAGGGCCAGCTGCGCGCGTTCGGCGAGGTAGGGCTCGATGAACGAGGGCCACTCGGCGGAGATGGATTTCGAGATCTTGGCGTAGCCGTAACCCGGCAGGTCGGCAAAGACCAGCGTGGGCGTGAGCTTGTGTTTGGAGGCTGTGCCTTCGAGCAGGGCGAAGAAGTTGATGGCGCGGGTGCGGCCGGGTGTGGAAGAGACCTTGGCCTGCTGTGAGCCGAGGAGCTTGTTGATCAGCGAGGATTTGCCCACGTTGGATCGGCCGAGAAAGGCGATCTCGGGGGCGTCGCCTGTGCGCGCCGCGGT
>CAXTRM010000382.1:0-2295 GCA_964246625.1 uncultured Acidobacteriaceae bacterium | reverse complement strand
GTACCAGGGCCTGGGCTCTAAAGGCATTCAGGGGGCAATCAAGAAGCTGGCTTCGTGAGCGAATCGCATCAGAGTTTCAGCTGGCGGGCCGCATGGCCCTGATTACCAGTTGTCCGCGAGAAATCGGCAAGGCTGTCGTTCTGGCGTTCGCGAAGGAGGGCGCGGTCATCGCAGCAAAAGTGCCGTGAATGTACCAAAGCGATCCGTAACTGGACCGTTAACTGACGAGAACAGGCCTTATCACGCTTCGAGAAACGACCGGCTGGAACGCGAGTTGGCGATTTGCCGAAAATTCAGACGCGTTCCTGCGTCCGGAGAAGCCAAGCCGGCCTGAAGCTAATCGTTGAGCCCCTTGCCAGCCAGGATTCGTGGAACGAACTTCTCCACCCTGGAGGCCCGCGTAGCAGATTGCTTTGCAGCGGCAATCTGGTAGATGTAGCCCCTTTGGCGGCCGGGCGTTAGTCCAGCGAAAGCTTTGTTCAAGGCAGGCTCCCTATTCAGCCTTGTTTGCAATTCTTCAGGCACTTCCAGCTCGGAAGTCTTCTTGAGCTCGACCTTCGCCCCGGACTTTTCGAGCTGGATGGCCTGCTCGATGAAAGCCTTGGTGCTGGAGCTCAGGCGCGTGACGTCGCTAAGTGAGTTGAAGCGAAGCTGGCGAGGCGCCTGCATATGTTCGCCAACCCGGAAGAGCAAATTCTCAGGGTCTTTCAGCAGAGCGCCCTTGAAGAAAAGCAGGGCGATGTAGTTGTTGAATCGCTGGATAAGAACGATGTTCTTCTCTCCGAGCATGAAGCACGGTTTGCCCCATTTGATCTTCTCCACCAGACCGCAGCTTCGGGCGAGCTCCTGCAGGGCCGCCGCTTCCTGCGGGTACTGGTGCCGAGGGTGCTGCATCGGGGAATGGCGGACAGGCCGTCGGGTCTCGTTTGCGGCTGGCTTTCGCGTAGGCTTCGTGGTCAAGATGTCACCTCCTTTGATTTCGCCCCCGGCGGACCGGTCGTCGCGAAGAGAAACCGGCCGCTGTCCCTCAACCCGCGGAAACCGACGCCCTCCGCCGCTCTTCCAGGCGTCTCCACAACACATACGAGCACGTCCCAAGCAACAGCGTGATCGTTGAGGGCGCAAACGCCGCGTGTCGGTCATGGATGGAGGCATGTGCGATCAGAGCCGAAAGGAGGTTGAACGCAAAACCAGCGTAGGCCATTCTCTTACGCGCGCGGTTGAAGCTGGGATCAGCAGCGCGATCACACCCAGTATCTTCGCCACCGAAAGCTCCACACGGAAAGACGCCGCGGTAAATCCAAGACGCGCAAACGCCTGTGCTGCCTGCGGGTTGGACCACTCCCAATACGCAGTGAAGATCATCTCCATGCAGAACAGCGCAGTCACTACCCAGAATGCAATCACCACTGCCCTTGACGTTCTCATTGGACCTCCTCATCGAGCAGCCGTCCGAGGTCTCCAATGAACCTTTGCCAGCCATACTGCGCGCCCTGGTAAGCAGCTTGCTGATTGGCTCGGAAGCCCGAGTGCTCCATTCGCAGGTGCGTGCCGCCGTCCGCCGGAGTCAGCGTGAACTCCACTGTGCTTTCATGCCCAAATGCCCGCCATGAGTAGGCAAGCCGTTGTAGCGGGTCGAGCGCCAGAACCTTGCAGTCGATCACTCCGTCCCAGCCTCCCACCGGCTCATTCCTGAACTGAAACTCCCGGCCAATCTCCGGCAGAAAATCGTTACGGAGCAGCCACTCCGTCAGGAGGGCGGGCTCGGTGAGTGCACGCCACAGCTTTTCAGGCGCGTGGGCAAAAATCTTCTCGATCACCACGCTGCGGGTTTGTTCTTCGGTTTGGCTCACGGGTCCATCCTTTCCAGCAGAGATTCCAGACGATCGAAGCGGTCCTTCCAGAAGGCGCCATACTCCCGCAGCCACAGCACCATCGGCTTCAGTGCATCAGGCTGGGCCCTGTAGTGCGTCTCCCGTCCATTGCGCCGATGGCGCACGAGTTTCGCCCGCTTCAGTACAGAAAGGTGTTTGGATACCGCGGGTTGCGAGACGCCGGCGAAGCTTGTGAGCGCATGCACCGTCTGTTCGCCCTTGCGCGACAGCTCAGCAAATATCGCCCGGCGAGTAGGGTCCGCGAGAGCTCTAAAAACCGGGTTCGTCAAATCCGTCTTCACGTCCTAAACCATAGCCGTATGGCTATGAGTTGGTCAACAGATTTCCTAGACCCCTGGCATCAGTACCGAAAAGTCGCAGTGTGTTCTTGGTCCCAGTGTTAACCAGCGATATCAGGCCG
>CAXTRM010000381.1:1886-2304 GCA_964246625.1 uncultured Acidobacteriaceae bacterium | reverse complement strand
GCCTCATGACGAGTGGTTAATGGTTGCAAGAGAAGCGTATCTGAAGTGGAAAATGGTCCACGGTATCACGATGGTGCCGCCGCCGAATATTAAGGCATAGTCGCGACAAGTATGACCGAGTGCGATCTCAACGAATCGGAATGCGGGCAATCTGAACCATGGTGACGCTCTCTAAACCGATCAGTTCCAGCTAGGCGCAGGCATACCACAAAGAGGAGTTCGCCAACACCAAGGAGAACTACTACACGGAGAGCGAGCGTGTACGCGGCCAATCACAGGCCAGCTTGCGGAGCGTTGGGGCCTGACGGACGAGGTGAAAGAGCAGCAGTTCGCGCGTCTGTCCGAGCGCCCAGCATCCCGGTGACGGGCGAGCAGCTTGTGCGGCACCAGCCGGCGCGTGAGTATGAGAACGGGCGCG
>CAXTRM010000381.1:525-1782 GCA_964246625.1 uncultured Acidobacteriaceae bacterium | reverse complement strand
CTTCAGCGCACCGAAGTCCATCTCGCTGACCGCGCTGGTGGTGGCGACGAGCGGATCAGGGTGGCGCGACAGGAGAGTGTGACGGTGGCGCTCGATGAGATGGAGCGGTACGTCCATCCACCCTGCAACAGGTTCACGCGTCAACCCATCCAGCAGCCGTGCTTGCCATCGCGAAGAAACTGATAGGTAGTTCGTCAACTTACCCCAGTTATCCAGCGTGCTAGATTCTTACGAAGGTACACACGGCCTAAATCTGAGAGTCACGAGGTGCTTATGATTAATTTCCTCTTGAAATGTACGACGTTCGCTTGCATCTGCGTCCCTACTCTGCCAGCCCAGGAACGATCGGTGGTGCCTACGATGTGGGTGGAATCCACTTTAAAGAGTATGACCTTGGAAGAGAAGGTTGGGCAGCTCATACAGATTCGAGCTTTTGGGGACTACGCTTCGGTGCGATCTGCTGACTTTGTCAGGCTACGTGACCAGATTGTGCGCTACCACATTGGTTCGATCGACATCGGCGCGCGCATGCAAGGTCCCAATCTCATCAAAGGAACGCCGGAACACGTAGCTGGTGTTATCAACGAGCTTCAGCGCAGTTCTACCGTGCCGCTGCTTGTCGGAGCCGATCTAGAACGAGGGCTCGCTTCCCGTGTCTCTTCCGTCCCGCACTTCCCCTACCCCATGGCGTTCGGAGCGCTAAGAAGCGTCGAAGCAGCAAAACACTTTGGGAAGACGACCGCACAGGAGGCCAGGGCCGTCGGTATCCAGTGGGCCTTTGCGCCCGTCGCCGATGTAAACACAAATCCACTGAACCCGATCATCAATACCCGTGCTTTCGGCGAAGATTCCACGCAAACAGCCCAGCTTGTGTCGGCCTTCATCGCCGGGGCACATGAGGGTGGGATGCTTACTACCGTCAAGCACTTTCCCGGAGAAGGCGACACCGCTACCGACCCCCATGCCAAGCCTACTCAGATTACGGCATCGCGGGAGCACCTAGAGCGTGAAGAGTTCGCACCATTTCGAGCCGCCATTGCGAACGGTACGGATGCAGTGATGCTGGCTCAGGCGGCTGTTCCCGCGCTCGACCCGGACCCTGAGAAGGTAAGTGCCACCTCCACAAATATCGTTACAGGTACGCTCAGGAAGGAGCTTGGTTTTCAAGGTCTCATCATCACCGATGCGGTCGAGATGAGAGGCTTAGCAACGTTGTACCGAGGCGATCCCAACCCCGGCGGGAGGATCGCAATCGAC
>CAXTRM010000381.1:0-344 GCA_964246625.1 uncultured Acidobacteriaceae bacterium | reverse complement strand
GACTGCCGCTCATCTCTAATCAGCCGAGTGCATCCGGAAGAACCGTTGCCGTGTTGTTCAGTGACTCCGCGCTGAGTCCGCTCAGCAAAACGTTCGAGGAAGACCTGCTCTCCCGAGATTCAACGATAAAGATGTTCCACTTCTATAACGATCACTTAGGCTCCGATGCAGACCCGGCCCAGGTTCAGGCGGCGGTCGCGAACTCAGAAACCGTTTTGCTGGCGGTGTTCTCCACCCATTCAGCTACGCGCCAGGTTGTTGTCGATGGACGGCCAGTCAGCACAGTTGGTTTCGCCGGAGCCGGTTCGGATTTAGTGAAAAGCATCGTTGAAGCTGCTCCCACC
>CAXTRM010000380.1:0-2325 GCA_964246625.1 uncultured Acidobacteriaceae bacterium | reverse complement strand
CATCTACACCACGCAAACGGTGTTGAGCCTCGCCGCGGGACAGGACGGCACCAGTCCAATCCTCACAGCCACCGTCACACCGACCGGCACGTCGAAGGGCAAACTGATCGGCCAGGTCGTTCTCTACAACGGCGCCCGGCAGATGGTCACGCAAGGGTACCTGAATGCCAGTGGCACCGTAAGCTGGCTCGTGCCGAGCAGCCTTGCTGGACAAACCGTGTTCGCCGTCTACCGCGGCGACAACGGCTACCTCCGCTCCACCTCAGGCACGCTCAATCTTACAAAGGCGATCGCCTCGCTTGAGTAAGCGCAACACAGCAACAAGGGGCGCGGCGAACCTGCCGCGCCCCTTTTGCTTTCTCTAGAGTTCCAGGGAAACCTCGCCACGAGAAGCCATCCAGCGTACCGCGATCGCCCCCACGGCTCCTTGTTCTTCAACACAACCGCGCGAAGCAGCTTCCTTTCGTCGACGCTTGATCTACCCCTTGCCCAGCGCCTCCACGAGGCCCAACGCTGTTCTTCGGTAGAAGCCATCTGCATACCGGTGCGGCCCGATAAAGTGCAGAAAGGAGGCCTCCCGGTATGCAATGTCCTCATGGGCCCAATAGGAAAGATACTTGGCCGCCGGCAAGGGAACGGGATTCTCAGAGTTCGCTATCAGCAGGTTGGTCGTCACCTGCTCGCTGCCCCATTGATTCCATTTTTCCCCCGCAATGCGCCGCATCACATCGGAAAACCACTGCACCCTGTCCCTGTCCATCGAGCCCTGCGCAAAGCCGATAAAGCCCGCGTTACCCCGCAGGTATTTCAGGTCCTTGGCCTCAGGCAGCTGATCGAAGCTCCGCTCCACATGCGCCTGCACATGCGGATGCGTACTGCCCTGCGAACGCGCACACGCCGCCAGCATCGGCTCCACCTGCGGGTACGATCGGTCGCCCAGCAGAGCAAAGTCGCGTGCCGCTGCTACGGCACGGTTCACCTCGTCGATGTTGCCCAGCGTCAGCGTGTCCGAGTCGAGCTGAATCACATAACTGCTCTGCACCAGTTCTGCCATCATCAGCAGCAGCTCCCAGGCTCCTCCCTTCGGGCATCGGCCACGATCAATTGACCGGATGCCGATGAAGCGGATCGACGGCACATGGTACTTCAGCGTCTCAAGGTCTTCCGGCGTCAGCGAACCGTCGCTAAGCACCACAACCTGGGGTGAAAACTCCAGCTGACGGACCAGGGACTTCAACGCCAGCAGGTACATCGTGAGGTCGCCATGGCAAAGCATCGAGGCAACCGTGACCGGTGAGTTTGCTGGGGAAAGGGGTGGCGTTTGAAAGGCGTGTCGCAGATGAAAATCGAACCATGCCCTGTTCAAAGCACGCCGTGCACGGAAGAACATGGCGCGATCTTACCATTCGCAAAAACGAGCCCTTTTGCTACCCTCACGTAGACTCAAGCTCGCTCACGCGGCTGTTTCGAGACGCACAAGACACGATGCCCACCGTAGACATCATTATTCCGGCCTATAACGCCGCTTCCTTTCTTCCCAGGACGCTCGCCAGTGTGGAAGCGCAGACCTTTTCCGACTGGCGCATCCTTCTGGTCGATGACGGCAGCCGTGATCACACTTCTGTTGTAGTGGCCCCGTACCAGCAGCGGTTGGGCAAGAAGCTGCTCTATCTCCGCAAGGAAAATGCCGGGCTTCCTGCCGCCAGAAATACCGCCCTTCAGCACGCGGAAGCCGAATTTATTGCAATCCTCGATGCCGATGACGTTTGGCTTCCGAACCGTCTCGAAAGCACCCTTGCCCCGTTTCGCGGTCGGCCCAGGGTCGGCCTTGTTTACGGCTTCGTCTCACGCATCGACGCGCAGGACCGCATTGTGGAGGTCCACAACAAGCGGAGCGCCCACGCCGAAGGCAACGTTGCTCCTTATATCTACATGCGCATGCTGGACCTTCCCTGCCCCACCATCACGTTTCGGCGCCAATGCGTGCAGGAGGTGGGGCTGTTTGATGAGACATTGCGCGCCACCGAGGACCGCGACCTTTGGCTGCGCATCGCCCAGCGTTACGAGGTCGCCCTCGCCCCCGAGATCGTTGCCTACTACCGCATCTCCCCCAGCGGCATGACCAAGGACGGCGATCGCATGCTGCAGGCCCAGCGGCAGTTTATCCAAAAGCACTACGGCACCCCGGGCTGCGGCTGGCGCGAGCGCCGCGTCGCCCTGAGCTGGATCTACCGTCAACGGGCGGAAACGCTGGCAGATCTCCAGCAACGGGGCAACGCTCTGGGCAGCGCTCTCCGTGCCTTTCTCTTCTATCCCTTCCAAAAA
>CAXTRM010000379.1:0-2327 GCA_964246625.1 uncultured Acidobacteriaceae bacterium | reverse complement strand
CATAGGTACCGCTCTCGCTCGACCCCGTCAGGCGCAGCCCACCCTCTGTTAACGGCTTCTCAAACTCGCGGTTGAACTCGTACCGGTGCCGGTGTCGCTCGCTGATCTTTGTGGTGCCATAGGCAGCCAGTGCCAGCGACCCGGGCTCGATCACGGTGTCCCATGCGCCCAGGCGCATCGTGCCGCCCATCTCTTCCACGCCCGTCAGCTCACGCAATTTGTAGATCACCCGATGCGGCGTTTGCGGGTCGAACTCGCCGCTGTTGGCCTTGTTGAGCCCGCATACGTTCCGTGCGTACTCGATGCACGCCGTTTGCATGCCCAGGCAGATACCGAAGTAGGGCGTCTTTGTTTCCCGCGCGTACCGGATTGCGTTTAGCATGCCCTCGATACCGCGCTTGCCGAACCCCCCAGGCACAAGGATGCCGTCATAGCCCTGCAGCAGTTCCGGGTAGTCCGGCACCTCTAGGTCCTGCGCCTCCACCCAGGTCACGCGCAGCTTCAGCCCTTCGGCCAGTGCTCCGTGCACCAGCGCTTCCTTCAGCGACTTGTAGCTGTCCTCGTACTCTACATATTTGCCCACGATGCCGATGTGGACTTCATCGGTCGGGTCGTAGGCGCGGCGCACCAGATCACGCCACCGGGTCAGGTCGGCCTCCGGCGCATCGATCCGCAGATAGCGCAATGCCAGTGCGTCGACACCCTGCCCGGCTAGGTTTAAAGGCACCTCGTAGATGCTTGGCACATCGCGCGCGACCACCACGCCTGCCTGCTCCACGTTGCAGAAGTCCGCGATCTTTTCGCGCATCTCTTCGGGTACTTCGCGATCCGCGCGGCACAGCAGGATGTCCGGCTGAATGCCGATGCTCAGCATTTCTTTTACCGAGTGCTGCGTCGGTTTGGTCTTCAACTCCTGTGCGGCAGCAATCCACGGAATCAATGTGACATGCACAAAACAGGTATTGTCGCGGCCCATCTCCTGCCGCATCTGCCGGATTGCCTCAAGAAAGGGCAGCGATTCGATATCGCCTACCGTGCCGCCGATCTCCACGATGGCCACATCGCAGTCCTGGCCGATCTTCTTGGCGGCAGCCTTGATCTCGTTAGTGACGTGCGGAATGACCTGCACGGTCTTGCCCAGGTAATCACCGCGGCGCTCCCGCGTGATGATCGACTCGTAAATCCGGCCCGTGGTGAGGTTGTTGTCCCGCGTCAGCTTGGCGTGGGTAAACCGCTCGTAGTGCCCCAGATCGAGATCGGTCTCGGCCCCGTCATCCGTAACAAAGACCTCTCCATGCTGGAACGGGCTCATTGTCCCCGGATCGACATTCAGGTACGGATCAAATTTCATCAGGTTGACGCGCAGGCCACGCGCCTCCAGCAGGCAGCCAATTGAGGCAGCCGCTAATCCCTTGCCCAACGACGACACAACGCCGCCCGTCACAAAGATGTACTTTGCTGACACGCTTGCTTGCCTCTTTGAATTGTGAAATGGGTTGTGCGTGGTGTGCACGAGCAAGTATACCGCGACCCCCCGGGCCGACCCTGGCGGTTTTTCCAGTGCTGCCGTGGCCTACTCCCCTGAAGGTGGCACCCTTCTTCCTCCCTTTGTGGCTCCCTTGCCAGGTTCGCCGGCACTATTCTGGCAGCCGTGAGCAACCGCGGGATCCTTCGCGCCCTGGAGCGCCGTGTCTTCTTTGCATTACGTGCCCGCGCCGATTATCTGACCGCTCGCCGTGCCGGGCCGGCCCAGAAACCCGCACACCTCCTCACCGGCGAACGCGGGGAAGACCTCGCATTCTTTCACCTGCGTGCCCTGGGGTACACCGTGGTGGCGCGTCGCTGGCATGCCGCCCGTCTTCGCGGCGACCATCCGGCCGCACCGTTCGCTCGGCCCTCGACGCGGTGACCGATCTCGGCCGGCCGCGGCCAAGCAAGCCATGCTTCGCCGCATGGCTCTCGCCTACCGGCGCCGCTTTCCCGTGCCCTGGCGCGACCTGGTGCCCATCCGCTTCGACATCCTCAGCGTTTATGATCTTCCTTCCGGGCCCGAGTTCGAACACCTCCGAAGCGCCTTTCCGCTCACTATGGGGGCGTAGGCGCAACCGTGGAATCCCTGAGGGTGTCACCGTGGGAACCAGGAGCCTACCCTCCGGTGTCTAATGAGAAGCAACGGCTCGCCGTGCCCTGAGGTTCATCGCTCCAATGACTCTGATCGACGCCCCTGCCTACGACGCTCGCAGCGCACAACGCACCCGCAATCTTTTCAAAGCATTGGGAGCCCTGATCGTTCTGCTCATTGTGCTGACTGTGCTGGGGTACCTTCT
>CAXTRM010000378.1:0-2343 GCA_964246625.1 uncultured Acidobacteriaceae bacterium | reverse complement strand
GCTGCGGCGGCGGTATGCCGCTGACGCGATGGCGCGACGACAATCGCTACCACAACCCCTCCATTTATTGCTCCGACCACAAACACGTCATCGGCCACATCGCCGAACGTGTCGGCAAGGCGGTGGTATGAACCATCCGATCGATTTATCTGGTGCGAAAGTCGAGTTGTTACCTTTCCCGCATTTCTATGCCGAGGGCGTCCTCGACTTGGACGTTGCCGAGGCGGCCATGCTGTGGTTCGAGAGGGACGCACCTTGGCACCTGACCGTCGCCGACTTCTACGAACAATATGAATTCGATCTACTCCAAGCTTCGCCGCCCAGCAGCGTTGCTCCGCTTTCCGACTACCGGACATTTGCGTGAGGATGTCGGATCGCTCCTGGGCACAGAACTGGGAGAACCCGTGGACGTTACGGTACATAAGCTCGTGAAGAGCCAGCGTATCCGCATCCACAATGACTACATCCCGGGTCAAGAGACGCATCGCCTGCTCATCCAGCTCAACCGAGGATGGACCGATGAGCAAGGGGGGATGCTGATGCTCTTCGGCAGTCCGCGTCCGGAAGATGTTCGACGAATTGTGTCCCCCATACATGGAACTTCGCTCGGCTTCGCCATCTCGTCAGATTCGCATCATGCGGTCAGCGCCGTCTACTCGGGGGAACGACACACGCTCGTTTACTCATTCTATGCAAAGTAAAATCGAACGAGAATCTGCGAGCGAACTCAAAGCTTACCTGCCGTGGCCCGATGCGTTCCCCGAGGGCTTGGCGACCTGGGGACGGGATACACTGCTCCGCCCCGTCGGCCTCAATCTCGACACCTACGGCACGGCTCGGATGCTAAGCCGTCGGACCGACGAGCAGCGGGAGGTGGTGACCACTGTGGATGTCCCAGGCGTCGCTTTTGGAGGGAAGTTGCTTGTTGAAGTGCTGCCGGTTGCCATGGCCGAGGCGTTTGCAGAGGCCGGCCTCCGGCTCGCCAGCCCTGGTTCGGGGCGATCGGAAGGCATACAAAGAATCTTACAAATCGCTCTGGGTCGCTACGTGATTCGCATGCCCGGCTTGGCCGCTTCTGTGGCTTCGCTTGCTCGCATTCTCCATGTCATCCAAGTCGAGGACGACGACTTCGATAAGAGTTACAGCGAGCCCGATCTACCTTTCTCGATCTTCGTCTCGGTGCCCGAGGCGAGACGGTCGGACGCTACACTCCGAGTCGCCGAATCGATCGTCCACGAAACGATGCATCTCCAGCTCACGCTCGTCGAGCGACGCGTCCCTCTTGTGAATCCGGCGTCCGAGGCGCAGTTCTACTCTCCCTGGCGAGGCACCGATCGGGAAGCCTCCGGGGTTCTCCACGCGCTCTAGGTGTTTCGCGTCATCGAGCGATTCTGGAGCCGGATCGCTGCGACGGAGAGTGAGCGAGCCGCAGTCCGCTTCGCGGTGGGACGGTGCGAACAGATTGAAAGTGAAATCCAAGGGGTCGGCGATTTCGTATCCTGCCCGGCTCTGACCGAGAAGGGACGAACCCTCGTCGCGCAGCTACTTGAGAAACAAATAACATAATGAACCTGTGGGTTGGAATCCGGTAGGTTCAGCAGTCCGCTGGAAGCTCGACGGATACCCGCACTGAACCGTCGCTGAACTGGAAATTATCATCCCCTCGCGTCGGCTTCTCTGTCCGGATGTAACCCATGATCGCTTCGTGATTCACATTGCCCGATATCGCCGAGAAAAATCCGCGAATCTGGATGCAAAATTTCGGATTGCCTTAGTTAGGTGGCTGAACTACTGCATCAGGTAGCTCACCGAAACGTGCGGCTGGCACGAGATGAATAGGTGGATCTGGGCGACGCCGGATAGGGCCCTTAAGGATCTCGACCTCCAACTCCGCACAGATTGTTCGCACGAGCTGATGAGGTCGGACGCCGACATCTTCCCGGGGCAGCCTCCTGCGGTATTCGGCAATCCAGACCAGATGGAACTTGATGTTAGACCGGTTGTGCGAGGTCTGTCGGTAGTGCTCCATCGCTCGAACGTACTGCAAGTGATCCCCTGAAGGCGAGGGATCTTAAACTACAAGAATGCTCATTAAATATGCATATTTACACTCTTCAGCAGGGACTCAACTGTTTTTAAAAATCGGCGTCCTTCGCGAAAATCGCGGAACTCAGAGATAAGGTCGTTGAAAACTTCCGGGTCGCTCGCGAGATGGAGAATTAGTGGGGCGGACCACTTCTGCGACACGAACCGCTCCACGACAACCCGGCGGAGGCGACTGCACCGGTCCCAATCACGCCGCCAAGGGGCGGCCGGGAGTAGGGAGTTCAGACGGTCCCAGCT
>CAXTRM010000377.1:0-2392 GCA_964246625.1 uncultured Acidobacteriaceae bacterium | reverse complement strand
TTTGTAAATGCCGAGGGAACGACCAGCCTTGTGAAGTACCACTGGCATCCTCATTGCGGCGTGCAAAGCCTGACACAAAAGGAAGCAGACCAAGTGCAAGCGAAGGACCTTGGGAGCGCTTCGAAAGACCTTTTCGAGTCCATCAAGGCCGGCGACTTCCCGAGCTGGGATTTGCTCGTGCAGATCATGGAGGACAACGCGCATCCGGAGTTGGATTGGGATCCTCTAGACGACACGAAAGTCTGGCCGGAGGACCAATACCCCCTGCGTTTACTTGGAACCATGACGCTCAACAGGAACGTAGAAAACTTCTTCGCGGAGAGTGAGCAGATCGCCATGGGTACTGGAGTGCTTGTGGACGGCCTGGATTTCTCTGCGGACAAGATGCTGACTGGACGAACATTTTCTTACTCGGACACCCAGCGCTATCGTGTCGGCTCCAACTATCTTCAGCTGCCCGTCAACGAGCCCAAAGGCGTCGCGCAAGTAGCTACCAACCTTCGCGATGGGCAAATGACGTATACCGTGAACACTGCACCCGGACAGAATCCGCATGTCAATTACGAGCCTTCAATCCACAACGGTCTGCAGGAATCAAAACGAGCCGAACCGATCCACGGTATGGTTTGGACGGGCCGCTCAGAGCGTAGCGATCTGGACCGACGAAATGATTATGCCCATGCTCGCGCTCGCTATGTGACCATGCAGGATTGGGAGCGCGGGGACCTGATCGAAAACATGAGTAGCTTGCTCGGTCTATGTGAAAGTGACGTACAGCATCGGATGTTGTGGCATTTCTTCCTCATCCACGATGATTACGGAAAACGTGTCGGCGACGCGCTCGGGCTGGGCGCTAGCGATCTGCGGCACCTAGAAGCCTTACCCCATCAGCGCCTGACTCAGGCCGAGCAAGAGCGAATGAGGAACATCGGCGCGAACAACGATACTCTCGACAAAGCGGCCTACGGCAAGGTCACGGGCTCTGTAGACAATAAGGCCGCTAAGGCTCATGAAGCGATCGCCTCGCGAGCTTGAATGTGCAACATCACTCCACTTGGGGCGGTATGGAAGCGGTAGCGTTGTGAGACTTGGTGCCATGGGCTTCGCATGACCACGGATCTCTTCAAGCAGGGCTATCCTCTACGGGTGGACGACCTCAATCCGAAGGCGGGTGCTACTCTCGGTTTCGGCGGGAGCAATTACGGCAGACAGCCCCAGAAAGGCTGCTCTTGAGATGGGCATCGTCCGTAACATGATGCCCAAGGATAGAATCTCACGCGAGGTGTGACCAGACGGAAGTGATGGCATCCTCAAAAGAGTGGTACCAGGTTCTCTGGCCATCGAGTGCTCAACCTCGATTCCAGCTTAGGTGAGAGAGCTGTCGTCAGCTCCTTGAAAAGCCAGACCGTTGCTGATGGCAGTGTAGCAAGTTGAAGTATGCCGGCGAGAGCGTTGCCGGAGCTCTTGCGAAACTGGTTCAAGCTGCGCTCATGGGAGTCCAGTCGACTACGTTTGCAGAGATGATCGGTCTTCTACTGCGAGAAGGCACAGATCCAAGCAGGTGTCATCCGCGGCCGCGGACGCCGCAGAGTGGAACGCTCACCTCGCTCGTGACACCCATCGCATGCTGAGCATACGTTTGAGGCAAACGTCCGGTCAGATCTCGCCAAAGATTCCAACTACGTCGTCGAAACCGCTCATTCGAGGCCGGGCGTTCCGGTAGTCGCTACTACTCAGGAGACTTTGGCGAAGGCACGATACAGTGGGCTTGGTGGCCTTGACCTAACGCCATTGTTCAATCCTTCGCTAAGCAGGATGGTCTTCGTGACCCGCATTTAGGAAGCGGTCTTGTGCTGAATCGTGATTCGTCGCGTCGCAAGGCACTTCTGAGGCTTACCCCCGAGATCTTGGTAACAGGCCGACCGCTGTTGATCTTCCCTGCTGCAGGCGTTCTCGAAAGACGATTACGCCAAGTTACGAGAGCTTTCTACGCTTCCAGGCTGGCATGATTGCAAAACGGAACATCAGTGTGTCAGGGCATTGCTTTTCGTAACAACGTACATCTGACGCTTGCTCCGCCGTGTGTTTTGCCGAGAGGACTGATTTGAAAGAAATTCTGATCACGAAGGTTTGTACGCCTCCAAGGCGCGAAGAGGATCGCCTCAGGCCGAAGAAGTCTGCTGGCGCAGCTTACCCCAGAAATTAAAAGCAACCGGCAGGTACGTAGCGAAGCACCGACCTCAACCCAAGGCGCGGATGGGTGCACTGTCCGTGGCCTCGACTAACTAGCGCCGGGTTAGTGAGTTCGCAGCATCCGATCCGGCAATTTCAGGAGAGAGCATCATGTCGCAAAAACATGGCATTGAAGTCCTTAAGGACCCGTCTTTGAATA
>CAXTRM010000376.1:1105-2398 GCA_964246625.1 uncultured Acidobacteriaceae bacterium | reverse complement strand
ATCACAAACGAACGTTTCTGGTAGCGCCCCTTTTCAGAACGGCATTGTCGGTACCTACCGCAACGTTCAATGATCCAACGGCTTCTCTCAATCTTTGGGGTGGAGCATAGGGAACCCGAGGACAGGATGATTCCCTGGGATGGCCGCGTGAACCAGGGTGTCGATCAAGTTCAGGCCGTTGTCGCTGTCTGTGAAGAACAGAACTCCTCGGCCTGTTGCTGGCTGGCACAGAAAGAAGGACTGGAAGCCGGGGTTTGCACCCCAGTGCAAGTAGGAGTCTGCTTGAGCCCGTTCGATGGCCAAGCCAAGTCCCCAGTAAAGGTCTAACTTGGGGCGTACGACAACCTGACTTTTTTCTTCAAGGAGAAATGGCGAATCAGCGGCAGGCTGGAGCATCTCCATCAGGAAGCGGACGTAATCGCCCAACGTCGTGTATAGAGTGCTGGAAACCACCGGACGAGAGAACTGGTTTATCGGGGAGGCTACCCCGGCGGCTGAATGTGCAACCATCGCGTGTCCTGAGAATGCTGCTTGCCGTACGAAGCTGCTGTGAGTCATTCCGAGTGGAAGCAAAACGGTGCTCTCCAGAAAGGCATCCGTCGACTGGCCTGTGATGCCTAAACGACACGCTGGAGGTAAACGTACCCCTCACCGGAGTAGCTCCACGTTCCGCAAGGATCGTTTAGGAACGTGAAAGGACCATGGTGTGAGGAGTTCAGTAGACCGGACGTGTGACTCAGGACCATTCGCGCTGTGATGTAGGTGAACCGCGGGTCGGTGGTTCTATCCGTCACACCCGGCCGAAACGGGTTCTGTCGGTGCTCGTAGGGCTGATTCAGGTACTCAGCCAGGGGTCTATCGAGATCGAGTCTGCGGTCCTGTACAAGTCTGAGAACACCGTAGGAAGACCGGCTTACTCAGAGATGCTGCTTCAAACACGGCGTCGGGAGCCAGCGCTCTGGTGACGGAGCTACAGAACATTGTCTCAACTCTGCCGTGGCTGAAGACCGCAACCGCGAGGTCCGGTATTTTGCTGCGATGCATCCGAGTCGCTAGCGTCGCACAGTTCAGGGGTGCACCAGACGCGGACCCGGCCGAGAGAAGCATGACGCTGCATGCGGCTGCGACTTCACGAATCATGATCCACTCCGAAGGGGCACTGCGAACAGTATCGACGAAGCTCTTGCTAGTGCTGGCCTGCCGAACCTGGGGGAAGTAGGCTGGGCTAACCTCGTCACAAACGAACGTTTGTGGAAGCGTACACTGGCTCAGCTATGATCAAGGCGACTACAG
>CAXTRM010000376.1:0-1095 GCA_964246625.1 uncultured Acidobacteriaceae bacterium | reverse complement strand
GTCGCTTTCCGAGATTCGTTTTTCCGTTAATGAGTGCAGTCGGGCTCGGAATATG
Source organism: uncultured Acidobacteriaceae bacterium (assembly GCA_964246625.1). Lineage (GTDB taxonomy): Bacteria > Acidobacteriota > Terriglobia > Terriglobales > Acidobacteriaceae > Granulicella. The sequence goes on along the minus strand of CAXTRM010000376.1, from coordinate 1,040 downwards.
TTCCGCCGCGTTTGTTTGGAGCTTTTCGGAAAGGGGAGCTGAAAGTTCCTCTCTCTGGTCCTTCGCCCTTTGTGTTCTGGGCCTGGTTGTCTATTCCGCGATGCTGACCCGTGAGGGACGGTCTTCACGTAGTCTGGTGTTCTACCTCGAAGGGTTTGCAACTGGAGCCCCGTTCGTAACGGTGCCGATTGGCTGGGTATTAAATGTCTGTGCCTTGGCGTCGCTCGTGTACATGGCGAAGAGCTTCGGGGCTGGTGTGCCTAGCGTCATTGATGGGCAGTATGTCATCGACAGTCACGGGCGAGTTCTGAGGGAGCTCACCCGAACACAATACCTCGCCGCCGAGAGTCTCTTGGCACGGTGCACGGTTGTCTTCTATTTACCTGCATATTGGGTGGCGTTCCCATTTTGGTGCTTGGGTCGAGGCAGTCCGAAGCGGACAGGACTTGAAGCTGACGGGAACTAATCCCGCGCAGTCAGCTCATGAGAAGCAGTCCGGTTGTGCTATTTCGTGATCACAGACGACGGTTTTTGGCCGCATACCGGGTCAACTTCCGCTAGCGGCATCTATGAGGACTGAGCAACGGTTCGCACCAGGTCGTGCGCACTTTCGACGGGCCTATTCAGCTTCGATGGCTACCTGCAGATCAGCAAGCCGTCGGAGTAGATCTGTCGACAGAAACCAACCCCCGCGTCGTGAACGTGGCGAGCAGGAAACGTGCAGTGTCCCGTAGAATTTCCGCGAAAGCGCTGCCACCTCCTCGCGCCTCATGGAAAGCGTACCAGCCATATATGCCAATTGGTCTCCCAGGTCGTCGGAGTCATCACCCTGTGGTTGCCAAGCCCACACAGCTCCGAGCCGGGTGCCCAGCGCATCAGGTGGTCCGGGATCACCAATCTTCTGCGTCCAGCTAGGCTTCATCGCAAGTCTGTTGGTAATGTCCTCGGGAGCAAACTGGCCGCTGAGCAGGAAGTAGGGATGAAAGTCTTTTGTCATTGCCGAACCTGGTGTTGCTTGTTGCCTAGGCAAAGCTTAGAGG
>CAXTRM010000375.1:1860-2399 GCA_964246625.1 uncultured Acidobacteriaceae bacterium | reverse complement strand
CGCGGCTCCACGGTCATCGGCGACGTCGACCCTCGTGCCTTCGCCATCGCCGGGGCTTATACGCCCGTGCCCGGCGGCGTTGGCGCTCTGACCATCGCCATGCTCATGGCCAACACCATTAAGGCGGCCCGCTTCCGCCGCGGCATCTAGCCGATGCTCCGCGTTGGCCTCACTGGCGAGTTGGGCAGCGGCAAATCCACCGTAGCCCGCCTGCTGGCCGCACACGGCGCTATCATCTTCAGCTCCGACGAGATGGGCCGCGCCATGATGCAGCCCGGGGAAGCCGTCTATGACGCCATCCTCGACCACTTTGGCCCGTCAGTCGTGCAGCCGGACGGCCACCTCGATCGCCCAGCCCTCGCCCGCCTCGCCTTCGATTCCGCTCACCCCCGCGTAGAGGAACTGAATGCAATCGTTCATCCCGCGGTGATTGCCGAACAGGAACGCCTGCTTCGAGAACTCGCTCACACACAGCCCAACGCCATCGCCGTCATTGAGTCAGCCCTGATCTTCAGTGCAACGCAGATCAGCCAGGACGA
>CAXTRM010000375.1:1081-1846 GCA_964246625.1 uncultured Acidobacteriaceae bacterium | reverse complement strand
CGGAAGCCGCGCTGCAGCAGCACGTCGACCAGCTATGGGCGGCATGGCAGCACACCGCCTCCTCGCAGGCTTAGGCGTAGGCCCGCTCGCTCTCTCTTGCAACCGGCACCGGCGCCACAATGGCGGTCCTTTGCCGCTGCGCCACCCACAGTGCCCACAGGGTTAGCACCGCCGAGTACCACTGTGTGCGTATGATCGCCACGGGACCAAGAAGGTGGTGCTCGATACCGTAGCGCACCGGGTACAGATTCAGGGCGACGATCGAACCCATAACAATCCATGCCCAGCGATGCTGCATGAACCGCTTGTCCCCCAGCAGAAGCAGAAGGGGCAGCAACAGCACGATGAAGTAATGGTTCCAGGCAATCGGGGTAAACATCGTCACTCCCAGCAGCGCAAAAGCCGCCCCCAGCGGGGACCAGTCCTTCCTGAACTTTGAGCCGTTCCAGTCCATCCAGCCGCCAAGCGCGGCCGAAGCTGCCGTCAACAGCATGGACCCGATCCTCAGCACGCCAGGCAGCTTGTGCGTCTTCCAGTCCAGCTGTTCCCAGGCTCCGAAGTGCGGTGCCACACCCCACGCCGCAAGGGACTGCACATTGAAGGCCACCAGCAATACCCTGGAGTTCTCGCCCATCGAGTGCAGGTACGCCTGCATCAGGGCAGGGCCGGCAATCAGGTAGCTCATCGCCATCAGGATCACAGAAGCCATCAGAAAGCTTGCAACAGCCCTTGTCTGCCTCTTGGCAAGCCAATACAGCACTAGAA
>CAXTRM010000375.1:577-1071 GCA_964246625.1 uncultured Acidobacteriaceae bacterium | reverse complement strand
CGCCATCGCCAGCAGGACTCCGGCTAGAACCGGCCTCTTTCTTTCAGCACACAGCAAGGCCAGCAGGCTCATCAGCACAAACAGAACGTGGGTTTGCAGCAGAAACATCGCATACCGGAACGGCTCGGAAAAAAACAGGAGACCGCAGAGCACCGCAATCGGCCCCGGACGAAACAGGCTGGGAACCCAGTAGCGAGTCACCAGCCAGATCATTGCAGACATCGAGCTCGCGGCGATGATCAGGAACAGCAGAAAGAAGGCGCGGAAGTCCATCCGCGTGCAGAAAGGGAGGAGGGAGAACGCCCATAACGGTGTCTGCACATAGGGGTGCAGCAAAACCACAGGTGAAAAGTGACTTTGCGTTGCGATCCGCTTCCAGAGCGGGTCAGGCATCTTGCTGAAGACCTGCGGACTGTGGCTGTAAAGGTGACTACCCTGGTCTGCAGCAACAAGTCGGCACCCTATATACGACGAAGCGAGATCTTCCCCCACGT
>CAXTRM010000375.1:0-525 GCA_964246625.1 uncultured Acidobacteriaceae bacterium | reverse complement strand
AGCCATACGGTAGCGGCCGCGAAGGTCAGCAACAGCAATACGTTGTGAATCGTCTGCCGGCGGGAAACAACTCTCCCCGCCATGCCTTGAGAGGCCATGAACGTAGATCTCGCATGCGGACCTAACGTCCAAGGCCGCTTCTTCCTGGAATCGCTTGCTCGTACGATTCTAACCTCGTGAAAACCGCGCCCTGTTAACTGCGTGAAACCGGACTCCCTTGATCTGCTTTGGTATCGTGGAAGGGAACGCTAAGGAGACCACATACATGGCAACCGCAGTTCTGGAACAGCAGCAGGTCACGACCGACTACAAAGTCGCTGACATCTCGCTCGCCGAATGGGGACGCAAGGAAATCACCATCGCCGAAAGCGAAATGCCCGGCCTGATGAGCATCCGGCGGAAGTATGCGCCGCAGAAGCCGCTCCAGGATGTGCGCATCACCGGCTCGCTGCACATGACGATCCAGACCGCCGTCTTGATTGAGACGTTGGTCGACCTCGGCGCTACGGTGCGCTGGGCGTCCTG
>CAXTRM010000374.1:0-2413 GCA_964246625.1 uncultured Acidobacteriaceae bacterium | reverse complement strand
ATCTGCACGGCATACCCTGACCACTCCTGCCCCACAGTGAGCGGCACAGCATCTTCCAAATGGGTGCGGCCAATTTTCACGATGTGTTGCCACTGATTTGCTTTGTTCTCGATGGTCGTCAGCAGAGCCTCTACCTTGGGTAGAAACACTTCCCGGAGCTCTTTAACAGCGGCGATGTGCATCGCTGTTGGGAAGCTGTCATTTGAACTCTGAGATAAGTTGACGTCGTCGTTGGGATGTACAGGCTGTTGTGAACCGACGAGGCCCCCCGCTAACTGGATCGAGCGGTTGCTGATCACCTCATTCACGTTCATGTTGCTCTGGGTACCACTGCCGGTCTGCCACACGAACAACGGAAAGTTTTCATCCTGCTTGCCCGCAATCACCTCGTCTGCGCTCTTGACAATCAGATCGGCTTTTTCCTTTGAGAGTCGCCCCAACCTCGTGTTTACCAGTGCCGCTGCCTTCTTGACGATTCCATAAGCGTGATAGACCTCGATGGGCATGTGATCGTTGCCGATAGAAAAATGAATGAGCGACCGCTGTGTCTGCGCACCCCAAAGGCGATCTGCGGGAACCCTCACCTGCCCCATGGAATCAATCTCGACTCGCCACTTGCCGTCCTCAAGGAGTGTTCCTGGCTTGTATTCCCCATTCTTGATCTCTGTATTTGGCACGGTAGGCATCGGTTCCACCTTTCGGGTCTGCGGTGTTGATCGGTTTAGTCAACGATCTTCTACCTTGCGATTGCGTAAGCCAACAGTTGGTGAGCGAATGCAAGCCCACCAACTCCTTCGCATTCTCTCGGACGGACTACTCCAAGGTGTTGGCTTACACCGGCGTCTCAGGCGTCATTTCATAGCACTTCTGTACTTGCTCTGCCCGAGTGCCGAGGCCATCTGTGGTCTTCTTGTCCCACGGAGCCATGATGAGTTGCTTCGTTTCCTCGATCATCGACTTGGGTTCGAGGTTCCGGTACGTATCCACTTCACCAGCGGCAACCGCAGTGAGAGTCGCGTAGACCGGTTCAGGATCGAACTGCGCTCGGGGGAACGCCAGCTTCGAATAGTCGAATAGGCGTTCCGACGGGTCGTCCTCCCAGCTCTTCCATGTCTCGAAGCCGCGATCATTAAAGCCGGTCAAGAACGGCCCAGGATTCACCGTGGCAACCTCGATGTTGAACTCCTGCAACTCCATCTTCATCGTCTCAGCAACGGCTTCGATGACATGCTTCGATCCGGAGTAGATGCCCGTGAAAGGGTTCACATTGAGTCCTTCACGCGAAGACACCCAAATCACCCTGCCCTCGCCACGCTTGATCATCTGCTTGGCGACACCTTGCGTGAGAAGGATCGGACCAATCACATTCACTTCGAACTCGTGACGCATGTTTTCTGCCGGGATGTCCACTACCGCACCGCCCTCAAGAACGCCGGCATTGTTCACCAGGATCTCGATGCCCCAATCAAGCGCCTTCTTCCGATCTCCGGCGACCGTAACGTCCAGCTTCTCGACACGCACTTTGACGCCTCGCTTTTTCGCTTCGCGCTCGACGGTCTCTTTCTGCGCCCAGATCTCGACCGATGCGATCACATCGAAGCCTTTCTCTGCTAAGCGCATCGCGGCTTCGTGTCCGAAGCCAGTACCAGCTCCCGTAATGAGAACTTTTTTCATTTCTTCTCCTGTAATCGTGAGGTGCCCTAGATGGGCAGCTGGCGTCGTCTGCACTGAAAGGGTCGACTCACTAGATTGCCAATACTGTACCTTTTTCAAGATAGCGAGAACCGAGCGAGGGTGTTATCACAAAGCTCTCAAAGGCATTCGGAATTGTCTTACGCCGGTTGGAGAACCATTTAATGATGTGCTTCTTGTACGAGTGATCCTCGGTCTTCACCAAACGCGAGTGGACGAATGGAATCCAAAAGTCCGGATCACGCTTCCGAGTTAGAAGCGTTTCAGTCGTGCTGAAACCCAGAACGTCCCAACCACCGGACAAGCATTAGCGGGTGGGGAAGCAATCGCAATACGCTTCGTGTACAGCGAAGCGCTTCCTCGAACGGAAAGGACCGCCTCTCCTCGAGGGAGGAAAGCCTTGAACTAGCCTGCTTAGAGGTGTCTGAGTTCGAGCCGATTCCTTAATCAATGGAGAGAAGAATTTCGCCTGCCTAGCCGAAGTCCGAACTCTCTGCTTGACTGGTGGCGACTGTACCGTCGACCCATCGCATGATAGGTCGCTTGATGCCCCAGCTGATCCGAGCTCCTGAAAAGTCATCGATTCTATCCCGATCAGGGCGCTTCAAGCTTGGAACATCGTTTTTTGCCCGGCTCCTCTAATCTCAGTTTTGGTCCGTTGCTCACGAGGGAGGCATTCCATAACGGCTCAGCTCCACGGAACCATCGGACGAGAGGACCA
>CAXTRM010000373.1:367-2426 GCA_964246625.1 uncultured Acidobacteriaceae bacterium | reverse complement strand
GTTCATCTGCCTCCGCACACACGCTTAATTGTAGGTCTGAATTGATGAGGGAGGTGAGGCCGTGTCTGAGCAGAGGCTGTGCATCGACCACGAGAACACGCGCGCGGGGAGCGGATTTGATCGGACTCTGATGATGGTTTTTCATGATGGTTTCAATACGTCGATGCCTGTTACCAAAATTTGTCCCGCACGCGCGAAGCTAGCAAAAGTCAGGCGCCCGCTGGAAGAGTAGGGCAGCACCCTCATGGTCCCGCCCACGTGATTCCTAGGCGCTCCATGTTTGCTTTACGAAGCGACCCATGCGCGGTCACCCTTGCCTGAGACACAAAACGGCATCGCGATAAATCAACCGATACAAAAATGGTCGAAGGTGCGCAATTGGTAAGCCACCCAACCGGGAGTAAGGGGAAGGACCCCCTTCCTAGGAGAAATCCCTAGGGATTCACGCGAAGATTTTACTACCCTCAGCGCAAGAACATGATAGCATTTGGTGCCTTCGCCTTGTCTTGCCCAACTTCGGAGAAGGCCACCTTCATTTCATCTCCATCGTGATGACACAAGATTTCCTTACAAATGAAGCCGAGCCAGAGACTAGTAGGGCGTACCGAGCAGCGCGACAAAGCTGCTAATGGACAGTACATGCTGTACGGCGACCATGTCACCGTCAGCGATGTTCAAGCGGTACCCGGTGCTTTTGCAGCACGCGAGCGCCGGGAGCTTTTCACATTTTGCGGACAAGGATTTCCACACACGGGATCGTCTTACTTCCGAGATAATCGGCTGCGCATAGTGGACGGCTGCCGCCTGTCCATCGAGTCGGGAGCGACCTACGTTCCCAGAGGGGATGCCATGAGCGACAGGGCACAAGGGAAAGAGCCAGAGGGCGACAAGAGCAATCATGCCTCCCGGCGACAGATGAGTCCTTCCTGGAACACTATCAAGGGACGGTCGTCCCAGCGCGGGTCACCAAAGCTTCAGCGCCTTTTCCAGGGGGCTACGCGTGCGACAATTGACAAGCTCAGGCGAACATAACAGGGCGAATCTGCATGTCATGTAGCCCGCAGCACCCGACAACTTTGCCGTAGATCATCTCGTCACGCGAATTGCAACACACGACATCCAAATCCTTTCTCTGTGAGTAAATACTTATGACTGCCACTCAGGATTTGGAGCAACTGCCGCTGCTCGATCTAGACGGGTCCGATCTCTGCGGACCTGCATTTGCCTCCTTCGAGTACGATGTCCAGACCGGGCTTACCTACTGGACCTCAGAACTCCGTGTTTTTTGTGGGTTGAGCGCTGGAGCGGACCTTGCACTCGATGAACAAGGCATCCCGCTCGCATTTTCTCCCGCCGACCGCGCTCACATCCGTGCAAGGTTCCGAACCGCAGCAGAGATGGAAGATACTGGCTGCTTGAACCTCGAAGTGCGTCTGGTCTGTCCTAGCGGTGCCATTCGCTGGCTACAGTTGCTTGGGCATCCGTTCTCCGGCTCCGAGCGTCGCCGTTTGAGCGGAGTCCTTCTCGACATCACAGAGCGCAAGCACATTGATCAATGCCATACCCGGGTTCTCCGGGAGCAGGCGATCTTTGCCGATTTTAGTCTGAGGATCCGTGACGTGACAGACATCGACTCGGCTTGCAACCTCGCCGCGACGGTGTTGGCCAGAAGCCTGGACGTTCCTTTCACAAAAGTGTTCGAGATGCTGCCTGATCAAGACACGTTTCTCCTACGGGCCGGAACCGGGTGGCCTGACGGGTTTGTCGGAGTTGCGCGTGCGTCGGTCACCTCCGCCGATCTTTCTAGCAGGGCGCTGCATTTTTGGCGGTCAATCTTCGTGAACAATGCTTACAACCGCATGGTCCTGCATCTGCCGGACGCTATCCATGCCTTCGAGGTCAGAAGCAGCATGGTGGCGGTCATCGCTGCGGATGAACGTCCCTTCGGCGTGATCGGCGTAGATACCACCGAGCCGTACACCTTCACCGAAAGCGAATTTCAATTTTTGCAATCGCTCGCTAACGTGTTGGCGGCAGCGATTACCCGCATCCGGTTGGA
>CAXTRM010000373.1:0-357 GCA_964246625.1 uncultured Acidobacteriaceae bacterium | reverse complement strand
GCGTGTGAGAGAACCACCGGCTACACGGCAGACCGGGTGCTTGGACGCCATCTCAGCGAACTAGTCCCCAAAGACGAACACGCTGAGTTGTCACGCCGCCTTGCCATGCTGGTGGATGGAGCGGTGTCCGAGGGAGTGCCACGCGAGAACCATTGGTTGACCAGCAAGGGGGCTCGCAAGCTAATTTCCTGGTCGGATACGGTGTGGCACAATGCCGATGGCCACGTCGAATATTTTGTCAGTGCAGGCCTCGACATCACCGAACGCAAGCGTCTCGAACGAGAGATCCTTGCAACCTCCGAACGCGAGCAGCGACGCATCGGCCAGGATTTGCACGACGATCTAGGGCAGCAGCTC
>CAXTRM010000372.1:893-2451 GCA_964246625.1 uncultured Acidobacteriaceae bacterium | reverse complement strand
TCCGCTGGACGGCATGTTCACGGTGTTTGCCACGCAGAACCCGGTGGAGTTCGAAGGCACCTACCCTTTGCCCGAAGCACAGCTGGACCGCTTCTTCCTGAAGATCACCATTCCCTACCCCAGCCTCGACGAGGAGCGCACGGTGCTGGAGCGGCACCAGGCGGCGACGGAGATCACAGGCCTCGCAGATCTGCCTCTCGAGAGTGTGCCGGCCGACCTGCTTGCTCAGGCGCGGCGTGAGGTCCGTGGTGTGCGTGTGGAGCCTGCGATCTTTGACTACATCCTGGCAGCGGTCCGGCGCACGCGCGCATGGCCGGCGATCGCACTGGGCGCAAGCCCCCGTGCGAGCACCTCCCTACTGCTGATGGCCAAGGCGATGGCCGCGCGCGACGGACGCGAATACGTGGTGCCCGACGACGTGAAGGAAGCCGCTCCCTCCGTGCTGCGGCACAGGCTGGTGTTGCGGCCCGAGGCGGAGTTGGAAGGACTCGATCCGGACAGGGTGGTGCGCGACGTTTTGCAGGCAACGCCGGTGCCGAAGTGAGTCGGGCTACCGGCGTGCCGGGAGCGGGTTGACTGCCTCGCGAAAGCCCTGCTTCGTCAACTGCCAGCCGCCGAGCATCAGGAGCACGCCCGCGGCCAGAAACACCATGTCCCACAGTAGGTGATTGCCATTCTGGTAGACGTGATGGAGTTGAAGGATTTCATGATCGATGGTGCCCTCAACGACGTTGAAAAGGCCGAAGCCGAAGAGCATCGCGCCGATCAATGCCTTGTCCGAAAGCAGCACGCCTGGCCGCTTGATGGCACGCCAAAGCAGAAACAGGCCGAGCGCCACGCAAATCCAGGCAAAGGCATGGAAGAAGCCATCCCATACGAGATTGATCTGTTCATTGACCAGCGAGGTGCGCAGAACACGGTTGGAAAGCATGTTGTGCAGCTGCAGGATCTGGCGGAAAACGATGCCGTCCGCAAGGGCACCCATGCCCACGCCGAGTACGATGCCGGCAAGGGTGAGGGGCTGCGTAGCCTGTTTCGAGGACATCGAGCTAGCTCCGAATCACGCAGAAGCAGAGTACTGGATTCAGGCCTAAGGCAGCAGTGCCCGAGGGCACAAAGCCCCAACCCTGAGGGCCGCCGCATGGCATACCGGACGCAGAAGGGTCGCGTGTGCGCACACTAGTGCCCCCGGCAGCGAGCGGCCGGGCACGCCCGCTAGGGAGGGCAGGACGCTGGCTCGGCTTCGGCCTGAGCGGACGAGCCATGTGGCTCCTTGTAGCCGGCCTGCTGCTCGTGTTGCCCGCCTTTTGGCATCACCGGGCCGTGTGGATGATGCCTGCCTGGGACCTCCTGGTGCTACTGCTGGCGTTGTGGGACGCCTGGCAGCTGCCCCGGCCACGGCACCTCGTGGTAACCCGCAGCTTTCTGGATTCACCGCAGCTGGGGACAGCCACCCGTGTAGATATCGATGTACCACGAAAAAATAAAAAAAAACTGCGGGTGACCCTGACCGATGCTCTCCACCCCGCCCTGACCGGGACGCCGGAACCATTGCAGA
>CAXTRM010000372.1:0-883 GCA_964246625.1 uncultured Acidobacteriaceae bacterium | reverse complement strand
ACCTGCGCTGGCGTGGGGCCCTGGGCATGGCGGAGCGATGGGGTGCTGCCGCTCTGGGCGAGAATAGGCTGGATCAAAGCGGCTGGGGCGCAAGCGAGGTGTCTTCTGTGTACGCCGCCTCCGCGCTCCCGCAGCGTGTGCGCGTCTACCCGGCGTTCGCGTTGGCACAGGGCGACCATGCCTTTTTCCTGATCCGTGCCAGGCAGTCGGAGCGGCAACGGCGGCAGCTGCGTTTGCGCGGCGGTGGGCGTGAGTTCGAGTCCCTCCGCGAGTACCAGCCGGGGGACGAACTGCGCTCGGTGAGCTGGACCGCCACGGCCAGGCGAGGCAAGGTGATTACGCGGCAGTTCATGGCCGAACGCAGCCAGCAGGTATGGGTGGTGCTGGATGCGGGCCGCCTGTCCAGGACAGCCCTGGTTCTGCGGCGCACGGACGCACCCGCCTTTGTGGGGGAGACCGAGGCAGAGCGGGACCAGGCACACCAGCTTGTGGTCACGCAGCTGGACCAGGCCACCACGGCAGCAGCGATGCTTGCGCAGGTTGTGGGCCAAAGCGGGGACAAGCTCGGGATGCTCTCCTATGGCACGGAGATCCAGCAGGTACTGGCGCCGGGAACAGGGCCTGCCCACCTGCGCACGCTGATCGAGATGCTGAGTGCAACCAGAAGCGAGCCCGCGGAAAGTGATGCCCTGCTGGCCGTCGCCCGGCTGAAGCAAATGCAACGCAGGCGAGGGCTGTTTGTTTGGATCACCGAGTTGGCCGATGGTGCCGGCCGGCCAGCGCTGGTAACCGCGGCGGCGGAGCTCGCGCGGGGGCATGTCGTCGTGCTCGTGCTGCTGCAGCATCCGGAGCTCCAGGCGCTTGCAGACACGCTGCCCGGGGA
>CAXTRM010000371.1:0-2464 GCA_964246625.1 uncultured Acidobacteriaceae bacterium | reverse complement strand
CTCATGTTCAGGTGCCGCATGGTTTCGGCCCCACGATGCAGTTCTTCCGCATCGCTGCCTGGCCCTGCCTCACTTCCAAGCCGGGCTTCGATGCCCGCCTGCCGCCCAATCTGGACGGGGAGGGGAACTCCCGGCAGCACCTCCTTCCAAACCCGCTCCAAAAGCAGCGGATTGGACGCGAGGTCGACCGGTAAATCAGCCAACGACCAGGGCGTACGCTGGTCCACGGCCATGATCTGCGATAGGCGTGTGACGTGGTCGGCGCAGCCGATGTCTTTCAACAGCAGGGCGTAGTACAGGTGTGTCAGGTCCCTTGCGGGTAGGTGGATGGCCTCGGCGAGCCGCATGCCGAGCAGGCAGGTACGCAGTGAATGGCCCGGTAAGGCGTTTTCGGTCAGATCCAGCGCAAACGTCAGGGCGGAGATTACCTCGGAAAGAATGACATTCCCCTTGGTGGGGGAGGCCGTTTCTCCGAAACCTGCAGAAATTTCGTGCATTGCCTTCTCGCGTGGGGTGTCGGATGCCTCCTGTTGCTGCTGTTGAGGTCCGCAATACGGTCTGTCTCTGCCCATACTCCGCACCTCTAGGGTCTGTGTTGTGGTTACTAATAGCCATGCCTCGAAGGCCCTCAAGAGGTCACGAAGGTGGCATTACCTGAGTGGGATCCGACGCCTGGACGAAGCGCGCCGGGTCTATGTCCCAAAGCAGTTATCGGCACAAACAGTGAAAACTTGAGTGCTTTTGGTGCGGTTTGAACGCGTTTTCGAGCGAAAAAGTGCACTTCTGCACACATCTGTTCCCGGCCTCGGCCCTTGTGACCGAAGGCGCGCAAGCGCACCCGCGTCCGCACCGCGGCAGGCTGTGTTTGTGGGCTCCAAGGGCCGAGACTTGAGCACGGGCACGAAGGGCGTCCCTATAAGGATCGGACCCCAACCAAACTGCGGCCGAAGGCTGCCCCGTGGGCCTGTTTTGTCGCCTACACGCCCAACTCAGAACGGATGGCCGTGGCGATGGACTCGGCGTGAAAGCGCATGCGCCCTTCTTCTGCGGCTTCGATCATGACGCGCGCAAGCGCCTCGGTCCCGGAGTACCGGATGACGACCCGGCCCGTGTCCCGAAGCTCGTCTTCGGCGGCGCGAATGGATGCCACCACAGCCGGGAGGCTGTCAAGCGGCTTCTTCTCGCGAACGCGCACGTTCAGAATGACCTGAGGGTAGTTCTGGAGGTCGGCCAGCAGTTCGCCCAGCGTTTTGCCGCTTCGATGTACGACGTCCAGAACCATCAAGGCCGTCAGCAGGCCATCGCCGGTGGTTGCCTTGGCCGGGAACAGGATGTGACCGGACTGTTCCCCACCCAGCGAGGCACCGGTCTTCTGCATGAGTTCAAGGACGTACTTGTCCCCCACGGGCGCACGGAGCATCTGGATGCCGGAGCGGCGCAGGGCGGCCTCGAAGCCCATATTGCTCATGGTGGTAGCCACGACCGTGTTTCCCGCGAGCTCACCACGTGCATGGAGGTCGCGGGCGCAGGCGAGCATGACGGCATCGCCGTTGACGACGTTGCCGTGCTCGTCAGCGAAGAGGGCACGGTCGGCATCCCCGTCAAAGGTAAAGCCCATGATGGCCTTGCGCTGCTTTACCTCGGCCGCAACGACCTCGGGGTGGAGGGCACCGCAGTGTTCGTTGATGTTTTTGCCATTGGGCGAGGCGTGGGTGACTTCCACGGCGCCGCGAAGCGCGGCAAAGAGCTGAGGAGCAACGGCGGAGGCGGCACCGTTGGCGCAATCGATCACGACTGCCCGATTGTCGAGCGAGATGCCAGGGACGGCTTCCAGAAGAAACCGAATGTAGTCCAACCGCAGGCTTTCCTGAACGGCAGGAAGCTCACCGGGGTCTGAAGCCGTTTTGTGGCCGCGCGCGCCGCCTTCTGCGAGAGCCCGCTCGATAAGAGCTTCAACCTCAAGCTCCACGGCATCGGGCAGCTTGTAGCCGTCGCCGCCGAAGATTTTGATGCCGTTGTCGCGCCACGGATTGTGTGAGGCGGAGATCACCACGCCTGCTGAAAAACCGTGCCGGCGTGCAAGAAAGGCAATGGCTGGAGTGGTGATCACCCCCGTGTTTTCGACCTCCGTGCCACCCTGCCTGAGCCCTGCCGTGAGGGTTGCTGCGATCCACGGGCCGGACTCGCGCGTATCCATGCCGAGCACGATGCGGGGTCGTCGGCCGGCGGGCGCCGCGGCCTTGAGTTTGTTGGCCAGGGCGAGACCCACGGCATAGATCGTCTGGGGATCGAGAGGGGCTTCACCAGCCACGGCGCGAATGCCGTCGGTGCCGAACAACTTGCGCATGGTTCGAACTGTCTCCGACGCCTAGTGTACGCAGGATGGCCGTCGCCGGTCTGCAACTTGCGATGAGTGGAGGACCCCGGACTGCCAAGGCGAGTACCTGCGTATTCGCCAGAGAAC
>CAXTRM010000370.1:355-2472 GCA_964246625.1 uncultured Acidobacteriaceae bacterium | reverse complement strand
AATTCTGAATAGACGCGAGGTTGTCCGGTCTCTTCGTCCCAACCCGAATAAGTAATCGGCTCTGCCTTCACTGCTATAACAGGCTTTACCGGGATGTCGATCACGGGTGCTGGCTCTGCGGGTGCCGGGCGAGCTTCAAGCAGGCCGTACTGGGACAGTCGGTCGTACGCTGCGGCAAGCGCCTTTGCACTTACAATCCGCACCCCGTTGCGCTCGAAGTAGCCGCCTAGTGCGTCGATGTTGGTATCTGACATATACGCTGAAGGGCGCTGCACTCGAAAGATTTGTAGCTGTTGACCGTTGTACTTCTGGCAGTCTTCGGCAGACATTCGTAAGGCATCGGCCTCCGGGTCGCGATGAAGTTCCACGTCGGGCAGGTTTAATAACTGCTTACGCATCTCCGCGCCGAGCTTCCGGGAGATCTCTGCAAGCTGCATCTTTGCGGCTTCCACGGCGGCTGCCTGTTGCTCCTCGCGCTCTTGCCTAAGTGCCTTTGCCTTCTCGCGCTCGGCTCGCCTGAACTCCGCTATGGTTTCACGGCCTGTAGCTTCCGCAGTACCACGCCCGCAGCCACTATTCTTGCAGCGGGGCTGACCATACTGGAGATCTGCATGTCCTAGCGTCTGCGCAATTCCACACTGAAGGCAGGTAGCGTTCCAGCGACGAGGACGGAGGCCAGGGACGTAGTTGCCGATGTGGAATCCATGAACTGTGCTGTTCTGATAGTCCTTTGCGCCGTCTGCAAGCTGCCTGTGTGTACCCATGTGTGACCTCCTCTTGAACCTCTAGATGTTAAGAGCGTGGCGAAGTGAAGCGGCCTAAGCCGCCTCCTCCCTTGCTCGCAGTTCAGCCAATTCTGCTTCGCTGAAATGCTCGATCTGCCCTAAGGCGCCGTCCCGCTCCACTTTCCGGCTAATAGCGGAAAACCGTAGAAGCTGCTTCTTGTTCCACGCTCGCGCCGTCCAGCACGCTCGCGCAAACAGGCGAGATGACAGCGCAGCGGTTCCGGGCGTCTGAAGTGCTTCTAGGTTTGCCATCGCCCACAGCCAAACCTCCCCTTCCAATTCGTTCACTACTTCGGGCTGGTCGTCGTAAGCATCACATAGCGTCCTGCGGAGCGCGAAGCGTACCGGCTTCCGGCACTGCCGGATGAGTCCATGCAAGAAAACAGCAGGGGCAATGATGTCCTCTGCCCACTGGATAAAGGCTTCTTGCTCCAGGGGGCCGCTATAGTTGTTCAGGTGCTTAGCAAGTCCCCTGAGAACGTCGTAAGCGTCCTCAGGGGTGACATGCTCATTGCTGAGAGCAATATCGGTCAGGTGTCCGAAGCTGGCGGTGTACAGGGCCTCGACTGCGGCACTAGGCACTTGCCGAATCGCTCGGCACATCCGCAAAGTTCAGTGATGCTGCGACATATTTTGAGAGGTCGCCGTGCGTGCTATGCAGCCCACGATCACGGATAAATAGCTCTACATTTTCATTGACTGGGAAGGCCGTCTCCCAAAACCGGACAGCATGGCTCCAGTAATCATCGGGCGCCGCATTCACCTGTTCGATGAAGTTGACCATTGCATTTTTCATCCCCCGATGCCAGGGTCGTTCCATAAACTCGCCCAAGATTTCCGTTGCAGAGCGGAGCCTTTTATCATGTTGGTCCGCAAATGACCGGGCTGCCGGTTCTTTCAAGATCTGCGCCGGAAGCGGACCAGAAGTGTGAAGGTCGTGCAGCATGTAGCCGAGATGAAGGAACCGTTCACCCTCCGTCTCAAAGCTCAGCTTCGCCGCACGCTCAATCATAGTTTCGATCAGTGCCAAGCGGTTCCTGTCGCACCCGATGTACGTCACAATAGTCTCTGCGAAGTCAGTCCGCAGTTTGCTTCCAGTTTTTTCCTCCCACAACTGTTGAATTTGTTTGCTGGTGATCTTCATTTCTCTCCTTTCTAAACCGTAGCCTGTGCTACGCGCTGCTGAATGTTCTTGCAGACTGACGTTGTGTAACGGTACGCCTCAACCGGATGAAACCCAGAACTGGTTCTTTCGGGTCCAAACTTCGCTCCCGTCCTCACGATGGCTGACTCGACTACCTCCATCGGGTATGCGGTCCACCGACCCGCGTC
>CAXTRM010000370.1:0-345 GCA_964246625.1 uncultured Acidobacteriaceae bacterium | reverse complement strand
CCTTTCGATGTGCGGGCATACGAGTGCCCACACCGTTTCGATTCTTCCGAGTTTGCTCTCTAATGTCATGCCGCGACCCTCCTTGTCGCTCCGCTAATTCGTTGCTGAGCATCGGCCCAAGAGACCTCAACTCCAGTCGATGTCTCAGTGAATGCCGTTCCTTTCCGCTGAAGCCCCACGGCGGTGATCCGCCTATTGGCAACTTCGTGATTAAGAGGCCGCCCGGTTACCACGTCCAGGTATCCGCCGTGCTCCCCGCTCCAACGCAGCGGAGACGGGGACGCCGATGACGCGGGTGACGCGAGACGGGGCGCGTCATGCCTCTCACTATGTGCGCCTATGGCG
>CAXTRM010000369.1:1546-2484 GCA_964246625.1 uncultured Acidobacteriaceae bacterium | reverse complement strand
CTACAGGATCGCTATCTCAGTGCTCCCCTGCTGCTAATTCTGCTGCCGCTCTTTGCCGCGCTTGGTTCCGCGACGCAAGAGCGCGAGCGTGGGGGGGCTTCGACACCGGTGGTTGCCAGCGCGCTGGTTGTGCTGTTTGCGGGGATTGCGCTGTTGCAGGCGGTGACCTACCTGGGTGAGCGGCGAAGGCACACACCTGTACCGGAACAAGGTCATCCGGGCTTCGATCCCCAGATCTTCACCGCGGCGGCCGCGCTGGACAAACTGGGCCTGCAACCTGGCGACAAGGTGGCGTGCATGGGGGACCTTGATTGTTATACGGATTTTTACTGGGCCCGGCTGGCCGGCACACAGATCCTTGCTGAGGTGGAAACACCGGGCGAAGCCAATCCTCTCGCGGTGTGGAAGCAGGATCAGGACAAGGCGCGCACGACCGCGCCCCTGGCCGCCATGGGCCTGCGCTACCTTGTGAGCCTGTTTCCCAACAGCGGGCCAAAACCCCAGGGGTGGATCCAGTTGGGCAACAGCAACTTCTTCGCGTATCCGCTGCAACGGGAGGTTTCGCCGCAGGAAGCTGCCGCAGTGGAAGCCTTCCGGCCAACGCCCTGACCCCGTGCCAGACAAGCCCTCGCCAGGGAGCATGTAGACTGGGCGCATGCTGCGCAGCCTCGACCGCAGAGGCGTTGCCCTTCTGCGCGGTCTCGCCCTTGGCCTTTCCTGCCTGTTCCTCCTTCTGTTCGTTGTAGTTGCGTGGCGACGCCTTCACTACCCCTTCGAGATCGACCGTATGGAAAGCGGTATGGTCACCTCGGTGTGGCGTTTGCGCCAAGGCTACGCCCTTTACTCGCCGCCGAGCCTGACGTGGGCTCCTTTCCTGTACGCGCCGTTGTTTTTCTATCTTGCGGCGGCGGTGACCAAGGTCGTCGGCATCGGGTATC
>CAXTRM010000369.1:0-1536 GCA_964246625.1 uncultured Acidobacteriaceae bacterium | reverse complement strand
TTGCGGCTCGTCTCGCGCACCGCGACGTTGGGTAGTTTTGCCCTGATCTTCGCCCTGGTGTTCACCGAAACCCGCCCACGCTGGCAGCCTGCCTTGTTTGCTGCTGGCGTGTTCGCGAGCCTGTACGCCTTTGTGCTCGGCTGGTACGACGTGGGCCGTGTGGACTCGCTTGGACTCTTCTTCTTTCTCGCCGCGGTGCTGACCACTCGACGAGGTCACCCGCTTGGCGCAGCGCTGCTTTGGTGGCTGGCCTTTCTGACCAAGCAAACCTTTCTGCCCTTTGGCTTCGCGATGTTTCTGGTGGAGTGGCGACGGCCACGGCGCATGGTGGCCGGCATGGCCACCTATGGCCTCCTGGTAACCGGAACAGTGGCCGCCCTGCAGCACGTGACGCATGGCTGGTTCACCTACTACGCCTTTGGCACCGCCGGCGTGATCAAGTGGTCCCTTCACACCGGGTTGATGTTCCCCTTCGCGGACCTGCTGAACCCGCTACCCGTCGTGTGCGGCCTAGTCGCCGTCGCTGCGGCTACAACGGGGTTGCGTTGGCGGGAAGCGGAGGCCAGCTACTTCGCCATTGTCTCCGTGCTGCTAACCGGCGCCATCTGGTACGTGCGCTCACATGTGGGGGCGAACCTGAATGCGATCATACCCCTGTACGCCTGGATGGCGGTGCTGGCGGGCGTGGCATTGGATCGCTTGCTGGAGCGCACAAAGCTGCTGGGGACGACCCATCCAGAGCTGGCCGCCGCGCTGCCCGCGGCTCTCTGGCTGCTGGCAGCAGCACAACTGGGAGCGCATCTGTATCGGCCTGCGGAGATCCCAACCGGCAACCTCCAGGCGAGAACGGCCTTCCTGGACGCCCTTCGGAGAACACCGGGCGATGTGTGGGTGGTAGATCACAGCTTTGACGGCATCCTCGCCGGCAAACCCCTGCATGCCGACATGGACGCCCTGGACGCCGTTCTGGGCCGCGGCTACCCACCCGCTGTGGAGCAGTTCCGGCACGCCGTTGCGACCGGTCAGTTCAGTGCGGTGGTGCTGGACCGTGCCGCCGAAGCCTACGAGCCCAAGGGCCTGTTTACGACCGCACCCTTCGGCGATGTGTACAGGCTGAAAGCGCTGACCCCGGGCGGGGCAGCTCCCGGAGATCTGGATCAGCCGCTGTATACGCTGATGCCCTGTGCTCCAGCCAATTCGACAAATGGGCTGACCGACCTCCAGTCTTCGCTGGTCGACCGGAGCGAATGCTCTAGGAGGTGAAATCAGGTGATAAGTGACGTCTGAAATGGGCAGAACGCCACAAAGCAAAAAGGGCTGACCTCGCGGCCAGCCCTTCTCCGTGCTCGATCGCCTTACTTGGCGCCAACCGGCTCTTGTTTTCCTAACTCGGCAACGCGCTTTGCAAGCAGGTTTTCCAAATTATTCAGCGCCTCCGAGAAGCCTTCGATACCTTCCTTGAGCTTGTCATGGGCCATACGGTCGGCCTCATGCATTTTTTCAAAGGTCGCCTGGTCCATGTTGATCTTCTCAACC
>CAXTRM010000368.1:942-2503 GCA_964246625.1 uncultured Acidobacteriaceae bacterium | reverse complement strand
GCCGCACAGAGGTAGGGTCGGTCGGATCGGGTCCGGAGGTAGCGCGGGTCCGGATCTCGACAGTCTTGCCGCGGGGCGACGCCTCTGCCGCGTTGGTGAGGAGGTTTGTGAAGACCTGGCGAAGCTCGGCAGGGAAGCCGGAGACCACGGCTGGTTGTTCGAGGTCCGCCTTGATCCGAACGCCGATGTCCTTGAAGCGCCGCTCCAACAGCACGAGAACACTGCCGAGGAGGCTAGACACATCGAGGGCGACCGCAGTGCGCGACTCGCGATACATGCCCAGGAGGGCCCGGCTGATCTGGGTGGCGCGACTCAACTCACCCTGTGCCATGTCAAGGAAGCGGTTGCTTTCCTCTGGCGTTGAGCCGGACCTCATGAGGTAAAGGAGATTCGCGACAGAGTCGAGCGGGTTATGGATTTCGTGCGCGATGGTGGCAGCGAGCCGCCCAGCCACAGCGAGTTTTTCCGACGCAAGCAGGGCGGATTGAGTGCGCCGTTGCTGGGTGCTGTCGCGCAGCACAAGAACGATGCCGGCGAGATCGCCATTGCGCTCGTAGACAGGGGCGCCGCTCTCATCCACGGTGAGTTCGGTGCCATCGGGGCGGCGCAGGATGAAGGCTTCGGTAGGAGCGATGACGCGCAGCTCCCTGCGGATGACCGCGATGGGAGACTCAGGAACCTGGTGGCTGGTTTCGCCTTCAAGGGGGAAGATCCGCTCAAGACGCTGGCTGCGGGCGTCGGCCAAAGGAACGCCGCTGAGGCGCTCGGCGGCAGGGTTCATCAGTTCGATGTGTCCGTCGAGATCGCAAACGACCACTGCTTCGCTCAACGAGATCAGGATGGCACGAAGGCGCTGTTCCGAGTCGTAGGTAGCCTGCGCATGCTTGCGGAGCGCGCTGAGCGTTTGTTGAAAGGCCTGGCTGACACGGTGGAGTTGGTTGTAGGCGAAGATCCCGATGAAGAGCCCTGCAATCAGTACGAGCCCAACGATCGCTTCCACTGTATGGAAGAGTTCCCGGTGCCAGGCGTCCACGGCCCGGTTGCGACGCTGAATCTGGTCAGCCGTGACGCTTCTGACGACACGGCGCATCGCGTCCATTCTGCCCTTGGCGCGCAGATTGATCCCGGGATCGCGTGTTTCACTGCCGGCCTGAACCGACGCGATGATCGGCTCAGCGATGTTTCTGACCCACTGAAGGTGATGGGTGCGAAGGTCCTCGATGGGTTCGGTCGTCGCACCCTGCTTTTGCAGGCCGTCTTCCAGCTTGCGGATGTTGGAGCGCAACGGTTCTGCGGCGTACTCGTAGGGCTGAAGGAAGATCTCGTTGCCGGTGGTCTGGTACGCCCGCAAACCTGTTTCCTCATCGACCATATAGGCCGTGATGAGGGTTGCGGTTTCGATATTGGCATCGGCGAGCTGGATGTGTGCGACCGCATGCTGGGCGTCGAGCAACTGCCATGCAAGAGCGGCCGCAACGAGTGCCAAAGCGACTATAGGAAGGAGAAAGGTGCGGCGAAGAGCGCGATTGAGTTGATTCAGATTCAAAAGCTCTTCCCCCGG
>CAXTRM010000368.1:0-932 GCA_964246625.1 uncultured Acidobacteriaceae bacterium | reverse complement strand
CGTAAGCGGAGAGTAAAAGGATTGGGACCTCGGGCTTTTCGGCACGCATGTACGCGGCGATCTCCCCGCCATGCATGCCGGGCATGGAGTAGTCCAGGACAACGGCTTCCACAGGCTCGTTGCGGAAGATCGAAAGGCCGGAAGGACCATCGGGTGCTGTGACGACTTTGTAGCCGGAGCGCTCCAGCAGCAGCCGTCGTACCTCCAGACCGATGTGCTCATCATCAACGCAGAGCACGAGGTGGCCTGATACCGGCATGCAAGCTCTCCTTAGCAGCCCAATCGCTTGGCTGAAGGATACCACCGCGGGTCACTCGGCTTGAGAACGAAGGTGTTACGACGCGTGCGTCGAAGGTAACGTTACCTAAGGTATAGACGCTGAGAACGGCCAGTACAGCAGAGCCGGCAAGAGTGGAAAATACAGGGCCAGGAGGATGGTTTCGGGGTTTTGACCAGCAATGACGGCAGCGTCGCCGTAGGCTCGCAGCTGTTGCAGGTACTTGCCACGCTGGTCAGACAGAAAGGATTCCAGCGACCGGCCACCCAGTTCCGACGTTTTGTAGTCGACGATCCAGAGATGAGTGGCCTCGCCCGTCAAGCCTGGCCGGGGTGGGGCGAAGAAGGTGCGGTCGGCCCGAAGTGTGCCCAGGGTGCCATCGCCCGTGGAGTTCATGGGGGCTTCGCTGCGGGCCGCCAAGTGAGGCGACAGGAGCCAAAGGCCTTGCTCGTCCGCAAGCGTTGTTTGTAGCGCGCCCAGGACTTTTTGCGCCGAAATCTCCGCTTGGGATGCAGGCACGCCTTCGCTGCGCAGTACAGCCCGTAGCCGGTTCTGCCAGCCCGCCACTTCGTGGTGGAGAGAGGGAGCCGTCGTGCCGGCAGCAAGACGGGAGGCGAGCAGCTCCAAAAAGCGATGGACGGCGTTGCCGAAAGCC
>CAXTRM010000367.1:0-2535 GCA_964246625.1 uncultured Acidobacteriaceae bacterium | reverse complement strand
TTTCAACCTGGGTTAGGCTGCGGTACTGGTGACCTGAATCTGCATGGGAACCGACTGCAACTCGCTGAGTTTATCGCGCATAGCAGATTGCAACTGATTTAGGACCGCCATGGACATGCGAGAGGATGCTTCCTCTGCGGAGTGCGTCAGGACCAGCCAGCTCTGCTGACCCAACGTAAGCTCGATGTCGCAGGATGTGCCGTCAGCGGTTTTTGCAAACTCCTCATAGAAGCTCGTACCCGCCACTTTGAGGTGAACCGATGCGAACTGTAGGTGACGACATGCTGAACGCATCACCACCCAGCAAGCCTCGATCGTCTCAGCATCGGCTAAGGCCGTGCGCAACTCCTCCAGGTGAATCTCCTCCTGCACCGCTCTCCGTAAGGAGATACGCGATAAGAACCTTCCGAAAGCGCTGAACTCCACGTACCCCAGTTGCCGGATGCCAAGCCCCATGAAAACCACAAACACAATGAGCACAGGCCATCCAAAGTGTTTGGTGTCCATCGTCATCACCAGCGCCATCGTCGCACTCGCGCAGCATGCGCCATAAAGGATGAGTGCTGCGCGGGAGGTTGAGAAACCAAGAGCCAGCACGCGATGGTGGATGTGACCCCTATCGGCCTGGAAGATGGGTGCGTTACGCAGGAACCGCCGCGTGATGGCAAGACCCACATCCGTGAGTGGAAGGGCCAAAGCCATGAGAGGTGCAGCCAAGCCGATGAGACTGACAGTATGCTGGCTCCAAACCAGCCCGAAACAGCCGAGCATGAAACCTACTGTGAGGCTTCCGCAATCGCCTAGAAAGACAGAGGCGGGGCTGAAGTTGTACCGCAGGAAGGCCAGGAGCGCTCCGGCTAGTGGTGCTGTCGCCAGCGCGAGGCCGTAACGGCCAAACATGATAGCGACAACGAGCGTCGTCAAGGTGCTGAGGAGGCTGACACCAGTCGCGAGCCCATCCATGCCATCGATCAGATTCACTGCATTCGTACAGCAGATGAGCCACACTAAACTGCCGAGGATCCCAATGATATGGGGAAGGTGTGTCGTTGAAAGCTGAACGCCAAAATAGATCGCGAGCGAAGCAGCGACAACCTGGCCCAGCAACTTTTGCCAAGGCTTCAACCCAATCCGGTCATCCAGTAGACCTACCGTGAAGATCACGGTGCTGGCAGGCAGAATGGCGTGCAGGATCTGCCCGTGTTGGATGTAAATCTTTCCGCGATTCCCAAAAAGCCAGTACAACATTGCAAAGGAGCCCGCGCAGGCGAGCACGATCGGAATCCCGCCGACGCGTGGAACCGCCCGGACGTGAAACTTCCTATCCGCATCAGGACGATCGACCAGACCTGCTTTACGGAAGATGTCCCGAACCAGCGGAGTGAGTAACAGACACAAGAGAAACGAAGAAACACCGAGAAGCAGTAAGACAAGCATTTTGAACCTCTTCGCGCAACAGAAGCGTGAACACTACTGAAACAGTCAGGTTGTTGTTTGGAGGTGCAACCTGGCCGGCGATGGAGAGGGCGGTCTCCCTGCCCCAAGGATGATGTCAGCGATGCGGTGAACGCTTTGCGGTAAATCGTAGAAGCGAAGGAGAGCTTCGCGCGCACGGGCACCCGCCGCGGCGACCCGCTCCGGGTGCTCCGCTAACTCGAGCAGAAGTTCTGTGACGCCGTCCACATCCCCACAATCGAAATGCCAGCCGCACTGATGTCGGTCGATAAGCAGAGCAGGCGTGGCACTCGCAGGTCCAATAAAGAGCAACGGCCGTCCTGCAGCGAGAATGCCGTACACCTTGCTCGGCACCAACGCCCCACATGATGCTGTGGTCTGAGTGACCAAGCCTATGTCGCCTGCAGCAAGCCCCTCACTCAACCGGTCGCGGGATACAAAGGGGCGGAATTCAACACGGTCGAGCTTATGATCAGTGCAGAAAGCAGTCAGTTGCGCTCGCTTGCCCCCAGTACCGGAGAACAGGAAGCGGAAGCGGGCATCGTCCCGCAGGTTCAGCATGGCTCCTTGTATGGTTTCGAGATCGTGAGCTAGCCCTAGATTGCCGGAGTAGAGAAGGACAAGCTCACGCGCATCTCCAGGACGAGGCATAGGTCGGATCGCCACACTAGAAGCCCAATGCTCGGCGATGGAGATCTTTTCAGGCTCGATGCCACGAGCGACTAAGCGCCCTTTCATGCAGGGACCCAGGACGATGATGCCATCGGCTTGGCGTCGTAGCGCATCGGCGAGCATGCCAGTAATACGATGGGTAAGCCCACCCGGTTTTAAGTAAGCGAGGTCAACGGCGATCTCCGGGTAGAGATCCTGTTCCCAGATGAAGTGACGAGATCCGCGCAACAGCTTCAGTAAACCGCCCAAGGACGCAATAAGGGGTGGTGTGGTCATCGAGACCACAACATCCTGCCTGGGCAGAGTCAGTCCACGGGCGAAGGCAGACACATAAAAGGAGAGATAGGAGATTATGCGGCCAAGGCGCCCCCGTGTGAAAGGGAGTGCACGAACACGGTGAATCTTTGC
>CAXTRM010000366.1:451-2562 GCA_964246625.1 uncultured Acidobacteriaceae bacterium | reverse complement strand
CAAAAGGGCGGTTCGTGCGGCCTCCTCGGCAAAGTGCTCCGGGCTTTTGTCCCCTGTGAAGAAGTCCATGGTGACGCGTCCGCCACCGCCCGAGCTGCCGCGGGCGACCTCGCCGCTGGCATCCTTGGCAATCACGAAGACATTGAATCTTGCCAGGGGTTGCGTGTCGCTGGCGAAGGTGCCGTCGGAGGCCGCAATCAGGATGCGGCGCAGCTCATCGTTCAGCCCGGCGCGTACCTGCACAATGCGGGGGTCGAATGCGCGCGCCGCGCGGTCCGCCCGCGCGATCAGCTCCAGCTTGGTCGCAATCTCTGCGTCCACCGTTGCACCGGCTACGGGATATAGCTGCGGGCCGGGGCGCTCCTGGAATCCCTGCACGCGCTCCGTTTGTGGCCCGCTGGCAATCAAGGCTGCCGTGCGTGCGGCCTTGAGCAGGCGCTCCGGGGAAAGGTCGTCCGTATAGGCAAAGCCGGTCCGCTCACCGGACAGCACGCGGATACCGCATCCCACGCTGATGCCTTCGGAAGCGGTTTTGACGATGCCTTCGTCCATGCCCAGCGAACTGGAGGTCACCGCTTCGAAGTAGAGATCGGCGAACTCGCCCCCTGCGCTGAGCGCTTCGCCAAGGCAGCGTTCCAGCAGCCGTTCATTCAAACCGAGCGTGTCAAAAAAGTACCACTTGTGATCATACGCAGGCTGCAGGAGGAGGGAAGGGGAAGCGGCCATTCTTTTTATTGTACTGGGCCGAGCTGCAAGCTGCCGAAAAGCACTCCCTACCGCCCGTGAGACGGGTCTGGCTCGCGGGCGGCATTCATATCCAAAAAGACACCCGGGACCCCGGGCGCGTAACAGTTCCCATCCGCAGCATACGTTGAGCGGCATGCCATGGTGATCTCCGGCCGTCGCGGCGACTGGGCATACTGCCAGACAACGACATCGGCGTCAGGCGTTACCCGCAGAGGGTGTGCCTGGACGGTACAACCTGGCGCCGGCGGACATTGGTCCAGTGCATCGAAGACGGCTACCTCATGCAGATGCCCGGCTTTGGTCCGGGCGCGCACGTCCTGGATGGTGTCGATCTTTTGCCCGGGAGCATCTTCTACCTCCTGCCCGCTCGCATACACACCGGGACGGAACCCTGAAGCGGCCACCGCCTCCGTCCAGCCGAGCAGGTACGCTGCCTGCTCTTCCAGCAGGCGTCCGCCCTCTTCCTGGTCCAGAAAGAGCGTGGCTCCCCCTGGAAAGCCCTCGCGCCGGGCGGCCTCCACGCTCCGGGCTGCGTCCTTTTGCCCGAGCTCTGCGGGGGTGGTGCCGGTTGCTTTCGCTCGCAGGATCGCCTTGTCCAGCCGGCCATTGGCGAGCACCAGGAAGCCCCACCCCTGTTTTCTCAGGGTGTCCCGCTTGCCGACCCAGCTGTTACTGATCTCCCCGGGCGGGTTCGTGATCCAGTACCCGGTAAATGCGAACGTCTTATGGAGCGATGCCATCGCGTCGTCGCCAGGGTAGTCATTGCGGTCGAAGCCAAGCCACTCGCCGGGGTTTACCTGGCCGCTCTGTACAGGTCGCACGACGGATGAGGAAGGCTGCTGCGGGTTCGGCTTGCGCTGTGACGATGTAACGGCCCGGGTGCACCCCAGACTGGAAACAAGCAACGTACCCAACGCCATCCACCGTCTACCCACTACCTAGGCACCCCGTGCAGCCTAGACTAACAACTCCCGGCATCCGCCAGGCTCCACCTTGAAGGGAATCCATGTCTGCTGCTGCTGATGCCGCCCTGTACGACCCACGCTACCCTCTGGGCCCATTCCGTGTCCCGGAGG
This sequence comes from uncultured Acidobacteriaceae bacterium, assembly GCA_964246625.1. Lineage (GTDB taxonomy): Bacteria > Acidobacteriota > Terriglobia > Terriglobales > Acidobacteriaceae > Granulicella. The sequence goes on along the minus strand of CAXTRM010000366.1, from coordinate 739 downwards.
CGATCCTTCACGGGGACCGTCTCCACGCCACGCTGGTTCTGGCAGAAACGCCCGAGCAACTGCGCGAAGCGCTGCGCGGTCTGGACGACGAGCAACTCAACACGCCCTATCGCAAGGATGGTTGGACTGTGCGTCAACTCGTGCACCATGTCGCCGACTCGCACAGCATCGCTTTTACGCGTGTGCGGCGTGCCCTGACGGAGGACTGGCCCGAGGTGCATGGCTACGATGAAAAAGCCTTTGCCACCCTGCCGGACACTACAGCGCCGGTGGAATGGTCTTTAGAGA
>CAXTRM010000366.1:0-441 GCA_964246625.1 uncultured Acidobacteriaceae bacterium | reverse complement strand
AAGCCTTACCGAGGAGCAGTGGGCAAAGGGCTTTCGTCATACGGAGCGCGGCCGTATGGCCCTGGACCTTGTGATCCTGAACTATGCCTGGCATGCTCGCCACCATGTTGCCCATATCCTGCATCTTCGGGCAGAACAGGGCTGGTAGGGCAGCAAACGTGTGGACACCGGCAGTAATGCCCTGAGCGTGGGACTGTTTCCTATGAAGCAGGCTGGTAGCGTCATGCCATGCCGCCTGAAGCAGCTTTGACGATAGCGTCCGAAGACCTGCTGTCCGCTCCGTCGCACGACCCTGCGGTGCTGGCGCATCTGCTGCAGCAGTACCTCGCAAAGTATCCCGGTGGCGTCGTTCTGGAGGACGGTAAGCCTCTTTTCGATCTCACCACTACCCAGCACACCCTTTCGACGGAACATGACCGCTGCACCCTGCAACTGTGGAGC
>CAXTRM010000365.1:2367-2600 GCA_964246625.1 uncultured Acidobacteriaceae bacterium | reverse complement strand
CAACCCAGCATCCTGATGAGCAACCATGTCTCCAACCTGGATCCGACGGTCCTGCTGCCGTCGATCCCCGGCATGACCAGCGTCATGTTGAAAAAGTCCCTGATGAAGATTCCGCTGTTGGGTACGGCCATGCGCATGGGCAAATATGTGCCGGTCTCGCGCGGGCACTCCCGGGAAGACGCGAAGCGCAGCGTGGCCGCGGCTGCCGATGCCCTTCGCAGCGGCATGCACAT
>CAXTRM010000365.1:0-2338 GCA_964246625.1 uncultured Acidobacteriaceae bacterium | reverse complement strand
CCTTTTTTCTTGCTGCCGAAACTGGCGCCCCGATTGTCCCCGTCGTCCTTCACGGCACAGCGCGCATGCTGCCACGCGATACCTGGAAGATGACCCCGGGAACGGCGATCGTGCAGTTTCTGCCGGCCCGCCGGCCTGCGGAGTTCAGCTCGCGCGAGGCGCTGATGGCGGCCGTGCGCAGCGACATGGAGCACGCCCTGTCCTCACCACCTCACGTGGCCTGAGCCCGTGCGCGGTGTCTACTTCACGATGGCGTTGTAGCCATCGGCAAGCAGCCGCTGCCGCATCGCGTCTGCTTCCTTTTTGTCGTGAAACGGGCCCACCTGCACATGGATGAACTTGTCGGCTTCCGTACCGCGGGCGGTGACGCTGTACCCGCGGGAGCGCAGGGCACCCACCAGCAGGTCCGCATCTTCCTTGTGCGAGACCGCCGCCACCTGCACCATGAACGTGCCGCCTGCCTGCGGGACCGAGGGGCTCAGCGCCGACGGGGACACAGGCGCCGGCTCCCGCACGATTGGCGCGGGGGCGGGGGACGCTGGACGGGTAGCCGCCGGCTTTGGTGTGGTCTCAGCCGTGGCGGTCTCGTCGTCGGTGCGGGGGGTGACCGGGGTAGCGTGGCGGGCAGGCTTCGGTGCCGGGACGATCACAGGCGCGGAGACCGTCGTGTCCGGGGAGGTGACCGGCGAGCCAGCCATGGGCTTGCCCGCCGTGGGCGCGCCTGAAACGCTCGGGTCCGTGGCGACCTCCGAAAGGTTCAGGGGGGTCGGTGCGGATTTGCGGCCCATGTTGTAGCCAAATCCGAAGAAGACCCCACAAAGAACAGCCAATCCCAGAAAGATGCCCAGAATGGCGCCCGTGTTCAGCGTGAGCTCCCGCTCATGCCGGGGTATCTCTTCGTCGTCGATAAGGTGGTCCATGCTTTGTCCTGCGTGCAGTCGGGTCGCAGCCAGGTTCGCCCGGGAGCTTCTGCTTAGAAGCGGAGATAAAAGCCAACCATCGGCTCTTCGGTTGAGGTGCGCTTATTGATCGTAAGGTAATTCTGGTAGAAGTCCGGGGCCGTGTAAAAAACCTGCCGGTAGCCCGCCCGGAGACCGAAGGTGTTGCCAATGATGTCCTTCTGGATGCCGACGTTGTAGTAGTAGGCAAACCTGCCAATGGACGGCGCGCCTTCGCCCCCGCCCCGCGTGGGGCCAAAGCGCATCCCGCCGACCCCGGCAGAGGCGTACGGCCGAACGCCGAAGACGGTGTAGGGTGGCGTAACAAGGTAGCCCAGCGTGAACTCGTCGGCCTGGGTCTGGATCGCCAGCGGCTGGACATTCAGGTTCTCTGTGTAGCGCGAGTACCCGCCATTGAACTCGGCCCCGAGGTACGGTTTGGCCGCATATCGGATCGTGACCAGGGCGCCGACCGTACTGGAAGGGGAAAGGCTCACAATCTGGTTTTGGGAGGTGGAGTAGGGCAGTGGGGTACCCGACACCGAACCGCTGAACTCGCCCACGGCCTGGACGCCGAGGTCCACATGGGAAAGCCGTTCCTGCAGCTTGGTCTGGGCCATTGCACCGGATACGCTGAGCGCCAGCCCTGCGAGAAAGAAAGACGTAAACGAACGAATCAAAGAAGGCGAGCTCCGGCGCAGGTTGCAGCCGAGGTTTAGTTTACCCGCTTCGCACGGCGCGCGCGGACCGCAACCCGCGACAGAAACGCTCCGGAGGCACCCAGAACGAGTCCACAGCACACCGCTACCGGAATGTGTACCTGTGCGTCCAGCCCCGGGCGCAGCAGAAGCCGCATGCCGAAACACAAGCCTGCCACGGCCACCGTTAGCAGCCACAGCGGGAGCCTCCACACGAGATTGAGTAGCAGCACCAGTGTGGACGCGAGCAGCAGCAGCGCAGGCCAGAGCTCGACCCCGTGCCCGCCAAGCGCAGATGCTGCCAGCAGGACCAGCAACAGCCCAAAGGCCCCAGGGAGGATCCTCCCCGGCCGGTTCAGCTCCAGGAAAATCAGGAAAATGCCCAGCGTGCCGGCCATAACGGCTGCATCGGGCGAGGCGCGGAGCAGGGCTGCCTGCAGGCCTGGGACCGCACCGGCGAAAACGATCATGGCACCTGTCCGGGGTTTAGGCTCAGCGAACGTTCTGCCCGCGGCTTTGCAGGGTCTGCTTCAGACTGAGAGCCCTGCTGTTCTGAGGCTCCAGTTGCAGGGCCTGCGAGACCTCGTCTGCTGCAACCCCGAGCGCGTTCTGCGCCAGATCAAGCCGCGCCAGCACCAACAGCGCCGTTGCATTGGGCTGGATGCGCAGCGATGCGGTGGCCTCTATGCGCGCCAAGCCGGC
>CAXTRM010000364.1:2124-2635 GCA_964246625.1 uncultured Acidobacteriaceae bacterium | reverse complement strand
TGGCGCGGCGTTTCGAAACGCAATTTGGCCCCCTGTCAGCGACTAACCCCTTACGGCTCGTGCCGGAGTCGGGCAGCACGGGTCTGTTTCTGTCGCCCGGACCCGCCGGGGATGACCGCTTTCTGCTCGTGGACGGCCTCCTGACCAACTTCCACCTGCCGCAATCCACGCTGCTGATGCTGCTGAGCGCCTTTGCAGGGCGTGAGCGGGTACTTGCCGCCTATGCCCACGCAGTGACGGACCGCTACCGGTTTTTTAGCTATGGAGATTGCATGCTGGTCCTGTAGAGCACGGGATGCAAAGCCGAGAGAGACTTTGAGGCGTCGGCATCCTAAGCTACAGAGAGCCTATGCCAGCCCAGTCCAGCACCTCATCGCCCGCAGCTGCCTCCTCGAAGCCTCCCATTTACCTGCTCGATACGATGGCTTTTATCTTTCGGGCGTACCATGCGATGCAACGCTCGCGGCCCATGTCTACACGCACAGGCATTCCCACCGCAGCGACCTACGTC
>CAXTRM010000364.1:766-2114 GCA_964246625.1 uncultured Acidobacteriaceae bacterium | reverse complement strand
GTGGAGTACGGCGGCTACAAGGCGAACCGTACTGAAACCCCGCCCGACCTTATTCAACAACAACCCTACATTCGCAGGGCCCTCGAAGCCTTTCGCATCCCGATTGTGTACTACGAGGGCTTCGAAGCCGACGACGTTATCGGCACCCTGAGCTGCCAGCTGAGCGCCCTGGGGCACACGGTCTTTGTGGTTTCGAGCGACAAAGACATGATGCAGCTGGTCAATGACCGTGTTTCCATCCTGAACCCGACCAAAGATAACCTGATCCTCGATCCCAAGGGCGTGGAGAACGTGCTGGGCGTGCCGCCGGAGCGGGTCATCGATGTTATGGCACTCCGTGGAGATGCCATCGACAACATACCCGGGGCACCGGGAATTGGGGATAAGGGTTCAGTGGAGCTGATCCAGCAGTTCGGGACCGTAGAAGCCGCAGTGGAAGCGGCGTCCAGCACACCCGAGGTCATCAAGCGGAAGACGTACCGGGAATCGCTGGCGAACAATAAAGACAACATCATGTTGTCAAAAGAGCTGGTCACGATCCATACCTCCGTACCGATTGAGGCCGATCTGGACCTGATGCGGACGCCCGCTCCGGATACGGCCGCGCTCCGGAAGCTCTATACGGAGCTGGAATTCACGACTCTGCTCAAGGGGCTGGTAGCCGATGTCGAAGAGGTGGTTCAGGAATACGTCTCACGTGCTACGGAGACCGACCTCGCGAAGCTACTCGGCGAGGCCCGCGAGGCAGGGCACCTGGCGTTAGCGCTGGTGGAGAGCGCCCAGGCGGTGAGCGAGGAGATCGCGGCCGAAACGGGAGGCTATGACTATGTCACTATTTTGCAGCCCGACGGATACCGCCGCGGCAGCGACAGATGCCAAGGCAGTGGCCGCCGAAGTCTCCGAGGCAGGGGCTCGCCGGGTAGGGTTGGCGGTGGAGGCCGGGTTCGGCATGGAGGTGAGCTGGGACACACCCGGACTGCGCGAAGCACTCGCAGACTCGGCCATAACGAAGCAGGTACATGACCTCAAGGCGGTTCTGCGATCCCTGGAGCAGGTACCTGCCCCGGAAGCCATGGTACTAGGCGGTGAGATCACGGACGTGATGCTAGAGAGCTACCTGATCAACCCCACACATGGATCGCACACCCTCGTCGACATTGCCGCACGCACGACCAGCCGTGCCCTGCTGCACCAGCCGACCAAGGAAAATCCAAGCGACCCGAAGAGGCTAGCGGAAGCGGCTGCCGCGATCGCCCGGCTCTCGGTAGCCCTACGCGAGCAGATGGCGGAGGCGGCTGCCGTAGAGCACACCATCCCGGCGGATGAGCCAGGTTTGGGAGGCGCGCTG
>CAXTRM010000364.1:0-756 GCA_964246625.1 uncultured Acidobacteriaceae bacterium | reverse complement strand
GGAGGAGAAGGGTCCAAAGGGGAAGAGCAAGGGGAAGAGGAAGGGGACTGAAGCCACACCCACGCCGCTGGCCGGGGTGCCGGGTGGCAAGGAAACCACCGCAACTCCATCGGCTTCAGACCGGGAAGCCGTCCTGCATACAAATTCCTCCCTGGGAGAGGTGTACCAGCAAATCGATCTTCCACTTGTGCCGGTTCTACTGCGGATGGAGCGGGCCGGGGTACGGGTTGACCTGCCCCTGCTCGGCGAGATGGGGTCACGGTTGGCTGTGATGATCGATGACCTCGCCGAAAAGGTTTACGCGAGCTCAGGGCACCGCTTCAACATCAACTCACCCAAGCAGCTGGGCGACGTCTTGTTCAACAAGATGGATTTGCCGAAGCCTCTGAAGTATGGAAAAGGCAAGGTCATCTCCACGGCGCAGGACATCCTCGAAGATCTGGCCCAGCACCATGAAGTGCCGATGATGGTACTCGAGCACCGCCAGTTGCAGAAGTTAAAGTCCACCTACCTGGACCAGCTACCGGTGCTTGCCGACGCGCAAGGACGCGTGCACACGACCTTCAACCAGGTCGGCACGGCCACCGGTCGGCTGAGTTCGACCAATCCCAATCTGCAGAACATTCCGATCCGCACCGCTGTTGGAAGAGAGATTCGAGCGGCATTCATTGCAGCGGAAGGGAATCTACTGATGTCGGCGGATTATTCGCAGATCGAGCTGCGCCTGATGGCGCACTTTTCACAAGATCCGCTTCT
>CAXTRM010000363.1:0-2635 GCA_964246625.1 uncultured Acidobacteriaceae bacterium | reverse complement strand
TCGCCAACCTGAACGAAACTGCCTCAAAGCCTTGTGGGGCCTGCCGTCAGACCCTGGCAGAGTTCGGCGACGATTCCACCCTGGTCCTTTACCCGGGTGAGCACGACGAACCCGTAGAAACCACCCTGGGCAGCCTGCTTCCCCACGCCTTCCGCCTCGACCATGCCACCTAACACCATGCCAGAGAACTTCCACCCGGTCGACCTCATCGTGAAGAAGCGCGATGGTGGCGAGCTCACCACAGCCGAGATGCAGAGCTTGATCCAGGCAGTGGTTGAGCGCAGGATGACCGAGGCGCAAACAGCCAGCTTCCTTATGGCCGTCTTTCAGCGCGGTCTTTCACTCGGCGAACTCGGCGACCTCACCGGAGCCATGCGCCACAGCGGCACGACGCTTGTGGCTCCACCCGATACCTTCACTGTCGACAAACACTCCACCGGCGGCGTTGGAGACAAGACCTCCCTGCTGATTGCTCCCATCTTGGCGGCGGCCGCAGCGGAGGCCTCTGCCTGCCAGGAACCGGGCCTGCCCCGGATCGCGGTGCCCATGATCTCCGGCCGCTCTCTCGGCCATACCGGCGGAACGCTCGACAAGCTGGAAACGATCCCCGGCTTTTGCACGCAGCTTAGCCTCCGGCAAATCACCGAACTGCTTCCCAAGACGCACGCCCTTCTTGTCGGGCAAACGCCGGATCTGGTCCCGGCCGACCGCATCCTCTATGCTCTCCGCGACCACACCGGCACGGTGGAGTCCCCGTTCCTGATCACTGCCAGCATCATGAGTAAAAAACTCGCCGAAGACCTGCGCGGCCTTGTGCTCGACGTCAAGGTCGGTAGCGGTGCCTTCATGTCCTCCTACGAGAGCTCCAAGCAACTGGCCGAACTGCTTGTCGCCACAGGCACGCAGGCCGGCACCCGCACCGTTGCTCTCCTTAGCTCCATGGAGGAACCGCTCGGCCGGTACGCCGGCAACTGGCTCGAAGTGCAGGAATGCGTTCACATCCTTCAAGGGCAGGCGCATCCGCTCTCCGCAGATCTCCTCAAGCTATCCTTCATCCTGAGTGGTCACATGCTGCACCTTGCCGGTCGCGTCCCCACGCCTGAGGCCGGCATCGATCTTGCGGCGAAGCTGGTCCATAGCGGGGCGGCATACACAGCCTGGCTCCGTATTGTGGAAGCGCAGGGCGGCGATGTCACTGTCTTCAGCGGGCCCGAGGTGCATCGTCCCCGCGCCATGCGCACCCTGGCAGCCCCAACCAGCGGCTACCTCGCCGCCATGGACTGCAAACAGGTGGGCTGGGCCATCCAGCGCTTGGGGGCCGGCCGCGCCCGTCCCGGTGACCCCGTCAGCGCGTATGCCGGCCTTGAGGTCCACGCAAAACTCGGCACCCACCTTCACGCCGGCCAACCTCTTTTTACGCTGTTCAGCGAAGATCCCGAACTGCTGGAGGAGCCTTCCCGAATGCTGCTCGACACCGTGCGCTTCCGGGACACTCCCGTGCCCGCTTCCCCTCTGATTCACGCGCTGATCCGGTGACCACGTAACCACGGTGAACTCCCGCCAAACGGGCTCGCAGCTGTTACGGCACCGCCCAGGGACACCCGGACCAGGGCGGCCACTTTGCTCCTCCCGGGCGCTCCCCCCTGCATCCACGTCTGCCAGAGCGCACCCTATTTCCGCTTCCGCTTATCCTTTCCTGTGCCCCCTTGGCGACTGGCTGCCCATATCGTCGTGTACAAGCACGCAGGGCATGGTCCAGGTACGCCAGACTGGACAGGGCTTGGTCACGTAAGGGATGCTTTCGGAGACATTTTCATCAGGAGGGCACCTCGATGGCACTCACGCAGGCTTTCTCCCACACGGCTCTGGCGGAGCAGCTCGATCAGCCGTTCTCGCTCACCCCGGACCAGATCGTTGCATACAACGAGAACGGCTACATTAAGCTGAAACATGTCCTCTCCCCTGAGCTCCTGGAGCACTACCGCCAGATCATTCATGCCCGTGTTGCGGAGCTTTCCCGCGATGCCCTGCCGCTCGCGCAACGGTCCACCTACGGCAAAGCCTTTCTCCAGGTCATGAATCTGTGGACCGAATCTGCTGGGGTACGGGAGTTCGTCCTGGGTAAGCGCCTTGCCCGAATCGCTGCAGAGCTGATGGGCGTTTCAGGCGTTCGCATCTACCATGATCAGGCGCTCTACAAGGAGCCAGGTGGCGGGATCACGCCCTGGCACGCCGACCAATACTACTGGCCCGTGGATAGCGACAAGACCGTGACCGCATGGGTGCCGTTGCAAGCTACCCCTCTTTCGCTGGGGCCGCTCGCCTTTTCTGAGAAGAGTCATCGCCTGCAGGTCGGCCGCGACCTTGAAATCAGCGACGAAAGCGAAATCACTTTGAACGAGGCTCTTGAACAGTTCCGCCTGGAGGACAGCGCCTATGATCTCGGCGATGTCAGCTTCCATAGCGGCTGGACCTTTCATCGTGCGGGCGCAAACACCACCGATCGCCCGCGTGAGGTGATGACCATGATCTACATGGACGAGAACATCCGCGTCACACCACCAAGGAACAAGAACCACATCGCCGACATGGAACGCTGGATGCCCGGCCTCGCACCCGGCGACCAGCTCAGTTC
>CAXTRM010000362.1:2303-2640 GCA_964246625.1 uncultured Acidobacteriaceae bacterium | reverse complement strand
CACTTGCTCAGAGGACACAACTATCTCGTCAGCATAAGCTCCGTCGAGCCTGTAGGCGATGACTGCGTCCCCCGCTAAGATTGGACCCGCTGGTCCTGATGCGTTTGGTCCCACTGCCGTAACGACACCGGCGGCTTCCACACCAAGGCGTAACGGAAAGTCCGGCGCTCTCTGCCCGTGCGTTGTGGTATAGAGCGGATCAGCGTAGATCTTGTAATCGCGATGGTTAACGCCGATCGCGCCGACTCTCGGATGGTAACCTCGCCAGCTTGAGGGATCCTGTGCGGCGTGGCTACGAGACGTAAGACCTCCGGACCGCCAAAACCTGTTGCAACGA
>CAXTRM010000362.1:1631-2293 GCA_964246625.1 uncultured Acidobacteriaceae bacterium | reverse complement strand
TTTCCATGCGGCCCTATCCTCGTCCCCGTTCTATTTCGGAGTAGATACAGTGTTTTAGTTTCTTCAGCTTAAATCTGGGCACATGGTGAAGCGCTGAGCCGTTGACCCTGGCTGTACTCTTCCTGTTGTAAAAGAACTCTCTCCGCCAGTGGTACCTCGCTGGTTCAGCAAGGCCCAGCAGTGATTAACCACCGATGAATAGAGTCATTCCCAACTTCATAGAACATCCATTGAAAGGGTTCGACGGATGGCTTGCTTCCGTTCTCCTTCTTTGTCATTCTGACTTCACCCCGAACGTAGGTCTGAGAACTTCCTGACCAGACCTCAAGCACTTCGTGCTTGGTGTTAATTGAGACGTGCAAGTTGCGAAAGTGCTCTTGGATAGCCTCGGGCCCGATGGAACGCCGGCATCCGAACTGCATCTCAGCGTCCGAGGCCAAGCGTTGAAATCCTGCCTCGAACCGAAGTGAATCGATCTCGGACACAATCAGATCAACCCACTGCGGAGAGGAATCTAGCTTGCTCATTATCGATGACATTTCTTCTCCTCAGTTATGCTCCCGGCTTGCCCCACCAACCAAGTCTCTCGCATCCGTCCCTGTCCCACGTTTACCTGCTGGCACATCTCCAGCATGATCTCTCCAACGATGCCCAAAGCGATG
>CAXTRM010000362.1:0-1621 GCA_964246625.1 uncultured Acidobacteriaceae bacterium | reverse complement strand
AGCCGACCGGTGCGTGCAGGCGTGACCAAGCTTCGGAGCATGGCCGGTTGAGAGCCGCACAAGCGGCTTCTACAACTCGCTGTGTCCGATGCCTTGGTCCAAGTACCCCGATGTACCCTGCGGAACTCAGCAGGATGTCTCGTAGGAAAGCAGTGTCTTGTTTGACGCTATGACTCATGATCACAGCCGCATCTCTAGAGCGAAGGTCGGGAGAGAAGAAGCCCTCGCGCACCACGCGCACCTGATCAGCCATCGGGAACCTTGCCTCCGTGGCAAGGTTTGCTCGGCCGTCTGAAACTTCGATATACCAGTCCTGAAGGCGCGCGATCACTGTCAGGGGTACGACGTCATCTCCCGCACCAAAGACGAAGAGCCCTACCCGTGGAGGCAAAGCCTCAACGAACACGTCCTCGGTCCGGCTTGTGTCAACGTGACTACCGTCGGCGGGAAGGATCCCGCCCTGATCCGAAAACGTTCGGCTGCCCAGGTGCTGCCCCGATACGTTCGTCCTCACGAACAGCGCGCCTCGCCGATAATACGCCGAGGAGAGCAGCTCAAGGTACTTGGCCGAGCTTGCTTTCCGCTCTAGAAGAAACGTGAGCGAGCCACCACAGCCAAGACCGTAAGGATGAGGTGAATCATCATCTTCCGCTTGCGTTTTGTAAATACGCACCGTCGGTCCGGCGGAAGTCAACCAGAACGCCTGCTTAGCCAGCGCAGCTTCCAGGCAGCCTCCGCTCAACATACCTGCCCTTCTTCCATCGGCCGCTACTAGCATGCGTGCACCGGCTCTTCGATAAGAAGACCCCTCGACAGCGATGAGCGTAACCAGCACCCAGTCTTGACCCGCGTCTGTTACGTCACGCCACAAGCGAAGGACGGAGCCCAGATCTGACATACGTTCTCCTAAGTGCTGGGAGTGGACCGTGGTTACTGCGTCGGTTGGCTCACGGTAGTGATGGGAAAGTATATGCGCCGTGCACACGTCACACGCGCAGCTTCCAAGCCATCGCTTGCTTTGCTTTCGCCTCCTCAGCCGCCTTCCTCGGATGAACATTCATGAAGAGTTCTGACGAACCTTCCACGAGGTCAACAATGGCCTTGACTGTATCTGCTGGATCGAACTGGTGACCGAGATCATCCCACCTCAGATCTTCCGATCGGGTGAAGTTGGATTCTGGGTTGTACCAACGCTGCCATGTTTCCCAGAGTCTGTCGTTGAATCCGGTAGCATAAGTTCCTGGATTGATGGTTGCGATCTCGACCCCATACGGACCCACCTCTTGTCGCAAAGCCTCCGCGCAGGACTGCAAAGCGTGCTTACTTGCACAATAAGGTCCTGTATAGGGCACAGTCATGAGACCGGCGACGGAGGACATAAAGATCACCCGTCCCTGGCCCCGCTTGACCATTTGCTGGATGTACCCTTGACTGAGCTCCAAGGTAGCGAAGACGTTTGTCTCGAACACGGTCCTAACCCGTTCGACCGGAATCTCCGCTATGGGACCTGCCTCCCCGATTCCAGCGTTGTTTACAAGAACGTCGATGGTCCAATTGAAAGCCGCTTGGCGGTCGACCACATTGCGGATAACAAGCTTCTCCACTCGCAGGGCGATCTTCT
>CAXTRM010000361.1:1614-2642 GCA_964246625.1 uncultured Acidobacteriaceae bacterium | reverse complement strand
CTATATGGGTGAGGAATGGGAGGCGTCGACGCCGTTTCCGTATTTCTGCGACTTCCATGGCGAGCTGGCGGACCAGGTGCGGCAGGGACGCCGGGATGAGTTCAAGAACTTTCCGGAGTTCCAGGATCCTGCAAAGCGCGATCAGATTCCCGATCCCCTAGCCGAGACCACGTTCCTGTCGGCCAAGCTGAAGTGGGACGAGATCGGGACGAGCGGCCACGAAGAGTGCCTGGGACGCCATTGCGAGCTGATCAGGATCCGGCAGCAGGAGATCGTACCGCTGTTGCGGGCGATCCAGGGCAATGCCGGGACCTTTGACGTGCTGGGACCGGGAGCGGTGCTGGTCCGGTGGGCGATGACGGACGGCCGCGAGTTGCGGCTCTACGCGAATCTTTGCGATCGGGCGAAGGAAAGTGTCCCCGCAAGCGAAGGACGCGTCTTATGGCACCAGGGACCGGAGATTCAGGGGACGACGTATGCGCCCTGGACGGTGCGGTGGACCCTGAAGGACGCGTAAGTGACGGAACAGCACGTTGTAGTTCAGCGACACCACAAGCTGCCCTTTGGCGCGGAGATCCGGCCAAAGGGCGGTGTTGTTTTCCGGTTCTTTGCGCCGGCAGCCCCGGAGGTACAGCTGGCCCTGGAAGGCCGAGAGCGGTTGCCGATGCAGGCCGACGGGCACGGCTGGCATGAGCTGCTTGTGGAGGAGGCGTCGGGTGGAGCGCTGTACCGGTATGTGCTGCCAGACGGCACGGAGGTGCCGGATCCGGTGTCCCGCTTTCAGCCTCGGGATGTGGCAGGGCCGAGCGAGGTGATCGATGCGGGCGCGTACGCATGGCTGGACGAGGGATGGAAGGGACGGCCGTGGGCCGAGACCGTGCTGTACGAGCTGCATGTGGGCACGTTTACGCCTGAAGGCACGCTCGGGGCAGCCGCCAAACGGCTGGATCACCTGCAATCGCTGGGGGTCACGGCGATCGAGCTGATGTCGCTGAGTGATTTTGCGGGCACGCGCAATTGGGGGTACG
>CAXTRM010000361.1:288-1604 GCA_964246625.1 uncultured Acidobacteriaceae bacterium | reverse complement strand
CGCCAGACTCGGCGTATGGACGACCGGCGGAGCTGAAGGCCTTTGTGGACGCGGCGCATGCGCGTGGGCTGATGGTGATCCTGGACGTGGTCTACAACCACTTTGGACCGGAGGGCAATTACCTGCCGACGTACTTTCCGCAAATCCTGTCCAAGGAGCACAAGACCGCGTGGGGCGAGGCGCTGAACTTCGACGGGGATTGCAGCAAGGAGGTACGCGAGCTGGTGATTGAGAACGCGTTGTACTGGCTCGACGAATACCACATGGACGGGCTAAGGCTGGATGCAACGCACGCCATGATCGACAACGGGCCAACACACATCCTGGCGGAGTTGAGCTCGCGTGTGCATGCGTTTGCCGGCGACCGCCAGGTGCACCTGATCCTGGAAAACGAAAACAACATCGCCCGGATGCTGACGCGCGCACAGGGTGGCGACTGCGACTCTTACACAGCGCAATGGAACCACGACATCGACCACCTGTTGGGTGCCGGATTCATGGGGACCCAGGATGAGCGGAAGGACGATGACAAGGGCGAAACGGACCGGCTGGGCAAGGCGCTAAGCGAGGGTTTCGTGATCGCGGCGCAGGAGAACAAGGAAGAGTACGAGGCAGGCTGCCATGTGCCACCGAACGCTTTTGTGAGCTTTCTGCAGAGCCACGACCTTGTGGGCAACCGCATCTTTGGTGAACGAGTGACGAGCCTGCTGCCGGCCGAGGTGGTGCGGGCGCTGGCGGCGGTGTCGCTGCTGTTGCCGCAGACGCCGATGCTGTTTATGGGTGAGGAGTGGGGCGCGGCGACGCCGTTTCCGTACTTTTGTGATTTCCATGGCGGCCTGAGCGAGGCCGTGCAGAAGGGCCGATGCGAACAGATCTCGAAGCTGCCGGGCGTGTCGCTGGAAGACCTCAAGAACGCACCGAACTGCCAGGCGGAGTCGACCTTTCGCTCGGCGCAGTTGCAGTGGCATGAGCTGGACGCGCCGGAGCATGCGGCGTGGCTTTCGCTGTACCGGCAGCTGCTGCAGGTGCGCAGGGAACAGATTGTGCCGCTGCTGGAGCACCTTTCAGCACGATGCGGCAAGTACCGCGTTCTGGGTCCGGGTGGGCTGGCGATGGAGTGGAAGCTGGCGGGCGACCGGCACCTCCGCCTGGACGCCAACCTTTGGCATGAGGCGCGAGCCGGCTTTGAGCCGCCCGCCGGTGAGGTGATCTACGGTGAGCCGGGGGAGACCAACGGGACGGAGATGGGAGCCTGGGCGGTGCGCTGGAGTGTGCTGTGAAGGTTTGGCCTGAAGCGGAGGGGTTGTTCCTTGGTG
>CAXTRM010000361.1:0-278 GCA_964246625.1 uncultured Acidobacteriaceae bacterium | reverse complement strand
CTCTGCCCTGCCTTCATCCTGCAGCTAGGTTCCCGTGCGCACGAGAGCACTTCGACGTGGCAGCGGCAGCTTGTGCGATAGAGGGCACCACCGATGCTGCACAGCTCGCGTAGCATGGAAGCGTGACGGAGACGGTGTGGGCGAATCGCCCCCTGGTGCAGCTTTTCCGCGAGGCGGATGCCCAAAGCGAAGTTGCTACACAGATGCTCTACGGCCACTTTGCTGCGGTTACCGGCGCACAGCAGAGCTGGTGGCGCGTACGAACAGAGGACGGCTAC
>CAXTRM010000360.1:2037-2669 GCA_964246625.1 uncultured Acidobacteriaceae bacterium | reverse complement strand
GCCGTAGGCCGAAATGGCCTCACCTTCCACTGTTTCGGACGCAATGATTGAAGACCCCGTCTTCGCGTAGGCCTCGACCATCTGCTGCATGCAGGGCATGGCCCCGTCCACAATGTCATCCGGCAAGATCACGCAGAAAGGCTCATCGCCCACCAGATTCTTGGCCTGCAATACCGCGTGTCCCAGCCCGAGCGCCTCCGGCTGCCGCGTGTACGAGATGCGCGCTAACTGGCTCATGGAGCGTGCTAGGCCAAGGAGCTCATGCTTGCCGCGCGCTTCCAGTTGGTATTCGAGCTCTGGTGCGCGATCGAAATGGTCTTCCAGCGGCGTCTTTCCCCGCCCGGTGATGATAATGACCTCGTTGCACCCGGCAGCGACGACCTCTTCCACCGCATACTGAATTAATGGTTTGTCCACCAAAGGCAGCATCTCTTTGGGCACTGCCTTGGTCGCGGGAAGAAATCGCGTTCCCATGCCCGCAGCTGGAATCACTGCCTTCCGTAGCTTCTTTACCGCCATGTTGCCGATATCCCTTCTATCTGCGGGCTTCAAATCCTAGCTGACCATAGCAGAATCAATCCTGAGAAGCAGCGTCACCATGGTCAACTGCAGAGGTTACTCTTTGGGCTGCT
>CAXTRM010000360.1:1527-2027 GCA_964246625.1 uncultured Acidobacteriaceae bacterium | reverse complement strand
CTCCGAGGCAATTGTCCCACCGGCCCTGGTTCTCCACCTCGGCAAAGGCCCGATCTCCCGAATCGCCAAACGTGGCACGGCGAATCCCGGTAAAACCCGCCGCGGCCAGCTCCGGTTCAAAGCTCTTGTAGTCCCACATCCAAAGGTGCTGACTGCGGCCAAACAGTGCCCGGGGCAGGGCCTTGATGCCACGCGCGCCCTGCTCTTCCCCGAGCAGCGTGTCTTTCATAAAGGTCTGCGCCGCTGCGGGTGTTTCCGAACTCATGTACTGCCGCGCGTAGTACTCCAGATCCGGTAGCACAAACCGGAAGACCCCACCCGGCTGCAGGTACGATACGACATTGCGCAGGGTCTTCCGGCAGTCCTCCAGCGCCAGATGCTCCAGCACATGCGAACAATACACGCGCTCCGCCGAGTTCGGCTCCACGGGCAGTCCCTTGATGACATCGCCATAGCGGATCCCCGGCGGGTAGTCCGGAAAGCCCCTGCGTACCAAAGCC
>CAXTRM010000360.1:577-1517 GCA_964246625.1 uncultured Acidobacteriaceae bacterium | reverse complement strand
AGCCGGGCCGGCGTCGAAATTCAGCCACGATGGCGGAGCACAGGTGCCGCACCCGAACTGAACATTTCTGCTTTCCATGACCTTCATTATAGATGGCCTGCTAACCCCTTCGGCCCGTTGCTGCTGCTTCCCCTTGGGTCAAGCTTCAGAGCACTGGCGAGTCGTCATGCAGCATCGCCTGCCGCACGATCTTCAACGGTACAGGCCCCTGCTTCATCAACTCATCGTGGAACTGCTGCAACTGAAAGGCTGAGCCCTGCTTTGCCTGCACATCTGCACGGAGCTTCAGGATTTGCAGCTTGCCAAGCGTGTAGTACAGGTACAGGGCATCGCTGGTGCCGCGTCTGGTTTCCACCTCCGCGATGGGCCGTGCCTGGTAGCCCTCCTTCACGAAGAAGTCCACGGCCTGCTCCGTGGTGAGCGCTCCACCTACCCCGGTGTGCATGCGAATCGCGACCACAAAGCGCGCATCGCGCAGCAGCGCATCCTGCAACTGTCCCAGCTTGATGAGTTTGGACTCGCGCTCATCTTTTGCTCCCACACCCGGGGCGTTGTACCCCTGCTCCAGCATCATCTGCTCGCAGTAATGCGCCCAGCCCTCAATGTAGGTGTTGGCTCCAATCACCTTGCGGATCTTGGACGGAAACTGGGGTTGATACAGGAACTGCACATAGTGCCCCGGGTACGCCTCATGCACGCTGGTACTCACGATCGTGCCGGTGTTGAACGCGGCCATGTACTCATTGGTGCGCTCTTGAGACCACTTTGGATCAGGAAGCGTGACGTTGAAGAGGGCCTTGGTCGAGTGCATCTCAAAGGGCCCTGGCGAGTCCATGCTGGCCTGTGTTGTGGCACGCATGAAGGGCGGTGTTTCTTCCAACGTCGGCTGCACCGTGCTTGGAATCGTGATGATGTGGTGCGTGTGGATGAAGCTGATCTC
>CAXTRM010000360.1:0-567 GCA_964246625.1 uncultured Acidobacteriaceae bacterium | reverse complement strand
AACGTCTGGAGCAGCTTGTCCGGCGCAGGGTGTATCGTCGCCAGCTCTGCCAGTTGCTGCTGCGGTGTTTTGCCTGGATCGATCTCCCTGGCTACACGTGCAAACTCGGCCTGGTTCTTGTGCAGATCATCGAGCCCGATCTGCAGCAGATGATCTAACGGCACATCGACCATCTCGTTGAACGCAAGTGCCTTCGCGTACGTGTCCGCACCATACCGGAAGTCGCCATTGGAACGAGCCAGCAGATCTGTCTTCAGCCATTGCCCATAGGTCTGCAAGGCATTCACAACATCCGCATTCGTCCTGGCGAACTCGGCCTTTGCCTGGGCATCCGTTGCCGCGCTGAAGGCTTCGGGCACATCGTGCTGAAAGAAGCTGACCAGGCCGTCAATCTGTTCAAGTGCGATCTCGGTGTAGATCCTGGGTGGGTTCTTCAAGTTCTTGCGGGCTTCCGTAAACACCTGCGGCATCTGCTTCTCACGCGCAATGGCTGCATGCAGCCGCGTGTTCACCGGCGCATAGGGTCGCTCCATCAGCGTAAAGATGGACCCTGTAATGCCACTGGAA
>CAXTRM010000359.1:2013-2683 GCA_964246625.1 uncultured Acidobacteriaceae bacterium | reverse complement strand
GTGTCAGTTCCAGGTCGCTGATCAAGCGAGCCAGGACCATAAGGTTGAGGCACCCGCCGTGACAGCCCCGGACGCGTTACTTTCCGTGCCCTCCCTCCAGAGGTTTCGGAATCAGACTCGTGGAGCCGCTTCGAAGGGCAAAAAGAGACTGAAGACAGTTCCATGGCAGTTTGTGCCTTGGGAACTCCGAAAGCGAATGGCTCCATTATGCCGTTCTACAATTTCTTTACTGATCCAGAGGCCCAGACCGGTTCCGCCGATGCCCTTGGTTGTATAGAACGCGTCGAAGATCTTCTTCTGCTGATCAGTCGACATACCCAGCCCCGTATCTGCGACGCTGAGTACCAGACCCTTCATACCTGTCTTCCAGTTCGTGGCTTCGCGACTCCTTAGAACGAGGCGGCCGCCTTCCGCCCGCATCGCATCAATCGCGTTGCTGATGAAATTGCTGAGAACCTGACGTATCTCTCCTTCAAAACACTCCGCTGGTCGCTCAGCTCGCTTTCTCTTCTCCACCGCAATGTTGGAGTTCACGAGTCGGCCCTGGTAGATGGACAGTGCCTCCGTGAACAGGTCGTAGCAGGTAACGGCCGTGGGCCGTGTGGACTGCTTGTTGAAGCGCAGCGTCTGATTGCTAATGGCAGAAACCCTGCGCAGTTCACGTTCTGCG
>CAXTRM010000359.1:0-2003 GCA_964246625.1 uncultured Acidobacteriaceae bacterium | reverse complement strand
ATGAGAGCGGCCGCAGTTCGCTTGCGTTCGGAAACATCCCGGGAGAACACCGTGATGCCGTCCGGGCTGGGGTGCACATCTACGTCGAGTGTGAGATTCAGCGGTGCAGGATAGTGCTCTTCGTAGTGACCGGGTATGCCCTGAGTCATAGCCTGGTAGGCATACTTTTCGAAAGGCGAGCCCTCGTAGACCGTCTCCGGGAAGGCTTCCCAGGCATTGCGTCCAATCAGGCCTGTACCGTACATCTGCTCGGCTTTGCGGTTCACATAGGTGAACTCCCAATTGCGATTGACCGAAACGATGGCGTCCTGAGTCGCCTGCAGAACCTGCATTAAGCGAGCTTCACTCTTTTCCAGAGCCAGACGCGCGCGCACCGCACCGGAGACGTTGCGTCCGGGATTTGCTACTCCCGCAATCCGGCTGCCTTCGAAGATAGGGTACAGACCATAGGTGAACCAATGGTCTGTCATGCGCTCATCTTCCAGTATCGGAACAAGGGCTTCGTCGTGAACCGATTTCTTGCCGTGGTAGGCGGCCTCGATCTCCGGTCCGACCTGTGGCCAGGCTTCGCCCCAGACCTCCTCCGCCGGCAGACCGAGCGCCCAGGGGTGCTTACCGTACAGAAAGGATCGATAGGTGTCGTTGTATAGAAGTACTTTCTCTGGACCCCAGAAGACACAAAAGGAGAACGGGTAATTCAGGGTGAAATTGACAACGGAGACCAGCGTTTCCGACCAACTCTCCATCGGGCCGAGCGGCGTCTCGCTCCAGTTCTTGCGCTGAAACAGCTCCGCCATTTGCCCGTCCGCGTGAATGCGCCGGCTATTTGATTGCGATCCCACGGCGCTTTGGTCGCTCCTCTCCTGCTGTGATTGGATGTGTTCGCTGGCTTCTTGGATGGATTCGCCTGAGGGTGACGACCTCCGACTGCAGAGAGCATAGCGGCTTTGCTGGATAAGACTAGTTAGATTGCGAAACGATACGGGAGTCGCCCTGTTCGCCTCCACCCAGACTCCTGTGGCGCTCAGGAGGCAGACATCAGACGAAAGGGTCGCGCATAATGAGTGCCGGGAGCACGTAACCAAAATTTGCAAGCGAGCCAACATCGGATGACGTCTGCTTTAAGAAGCTACCCTTGGGAAGCCGCGCTGCTTGACACAGTCAGCGGCTCGCTTTCCGTTGTTTCCATCATCATGATCGCTCTTCTGTGCGGCGGCTGGTTCCTGGTGGCACCTTGGGGCTTCGCCGCTGCCATCACGATGTTTGCGGTTGGATTTCTCCGGTCGCGAAGCCAGGGCGCGATCTGGCTCAAAGCCTCGATGCTATGCCTGCCTCTGCTGGTTTACTGTCTGTCGGGCCGCTCCGTAAGGATTGCCGCATGTGCGATGGCAGCTCTGACGGTCTTCCCTTGTGCAGCAGGACTGTGGGCAGGAAGGCATCGGCAAGCCTGATTAGGAACACAACCAGAGCTGGCAACAGGCCGCCAGGCACAAGGCTAAACACCCGACACCTTCGTCCTCTCTGGTGGTGCAATGCTTCGCAGCTCGCCTGCAAGCGTTTCCAGAGCATCAGTGCCCTTCACCAGGATCTTCTCTACTCCCTGCAGCTGGTCGCGCTGGTTCTGGTCCAGAGACAAAGCGGTATACACGATGACCGGGATGTCGCTGCACCCTGGATGCGCCCTCAGCTGCCCAAGAAGGGTGAACCCATCCATGACTGGCATATGCAGGTCGAGCACGATCGCCCGTGGGGGCGCATGCAGAGTGATGTCCAGCGCCTCAGCACCGTTCTTCGCTTCAACTACTGACCAACCCTCCTTTTCGAAGACGCGACGAAGCCTTGCGCGGGTGTCATCGTCATCTTCGACAACGAGAACATCTCCTGCATCAGTGCGAAACCGTTCAAGGACCTCGCGCAGACGATCCCACCGAACAGGCTTCAGCAGCGTCTCCGATGCGCCAAGATACTCGCTCAGAGCTGGCTCATTGACGAACGTCACCATC
>CAXTRM010000358.1:1635-2730 GCA_964246625.1 uncultured Acidobacteriaceae bacterium | reverse complement strand
GTCCTCTGCTGGTGTGGGAGGTGGGCGACGGGGCGCATGTGGATGCGGTAGTGGTTGGGTTCGTGGCGTTGGCGTTGCTGTTTCGCTGGCGCGAGCGGCCGTGGCTGACCGGCTTGTTTCTGGGCTGCGCGGTGATGACGAAGTTTTACCCGCTGGTGCTGTTTCCGGCGCTTTGGCAGAGACGCGACTGGCGCATGCCGGCGGCGCTGGTGGCCGTGGTGGCTGTGGGGTATGGGCTGTATGCGCGTGTGGGCAAGCTGGTGTTTGGCTTCCTGTTTACGGGCTACACCAAGGAAGAGGGCATGGAGAGCGGGGCGCGGTATTTCCCGCTGGACTTTGCGCGGACGCGGTTGGGCCTGAGCCATCTGCCGACGGCGGCATTTTACCTGCTGTGCGCCGTGACCCTGGGCTGCATTACGTGGTGGTGCTGGCAAAAGGCGACCACAGAACGCGTTGCCGGCCGCGGCAGCGCGCCAGCCTATGTGCGCGGGGCCGGCGCGCTGGCGTTTGCGATGATGCTGCTGTTTTCGCCCCACTATGCGTGGTATGTGATCTGGCTGGTGCCGTTCATGGTGTTGGCGCCGAGCCTGGCGATGTACACCTATGTGCTCGGGCTATGGTTTGGACTGACGACGGCGTTGGCGGAGCCGGGGCCCAAGATGTTTCTGATGAATGAGCGGCTGTACCTGGCCGTGGCGATCGCGTTGGCACTGGAGTATGCGCTGCTGCGGCGCTGGCCGGTGTGGGAGCGCCTGGTTGCGAAGGCCCGTTCGACGCAGACGTTTCCCGGGTAAGGGCGTGTTAGCGCAGGGTTGCGTCGCGGTCTCGTACAGGCAGGGGTGCCGATGGCGGCGGTAGCGCGTGCGGTGTTCGAGGGCTGCCGGACGGATCATTGGGCGGCCTGGTGCTTCGGCGCGAGGGGAAGCGGTTTGTGGAAGCGCCGTCGAAGCCAGGCTTTTGCGCCTGTGGGCAGAAGGAGATGGCCCAGCGCTTTGACGAGGAAGATGGAGCCGCCCCAGGTGAGGAACGCGGGCAGGTGACGGCCATACTCGAGCAGGGCCCGCCCTTTGCGGTGTGCGTAGACCTGATTGATTC
>CAXTRM010000358.1:0-1625 GCA_964246625.1 uncultured Acidobacteriaceae bacterium | reverse complement strand
GATTCTGCCCGCGATGAGGGATCGGTCAAGCCGCCGCATGACGCGGTCGAGATCGAGGGCAAAGGCAGGATCGGGGGTGCCCCGAAGCTGGTTTTCTTCCAGGGCCAACGCCCGAAGCTGACGGTACTCCTGGCGCCACACCACGAGGGGCGTGTGGGAGCTGAGATTTCTGTGTTGACGGTAGGAGACCAGCGGACCGGGAACGAAGACCGCCGAGCCATAACGCAAGGCCGCGGCGAGCCAGGCGGCGGTATCGCAAGCGACAACGAAGTTGCTGCGGAAGCCAGGGCGGAGGTCGGCCGTACGCAAAAGAACGGCACAGAACCAGAGGTCGCGGTTGCCGCGGAAGAACTCGAGGATGAGGTGTTGGCCTGCTTCGCAAAGGGGCGAGGGCTTGAAGGGGCGGGTGATGTTGCCGTCGGCGTCGATGATCTGGCCGCCCGCGTAGACGAGGCCGGGACGGGCGGTGTCAGGGCAGGGCGTCGTGTACGCGGCGACGAGCTGCGCGATGGTCTCCGGGGCGAGCAGATCATCGTCGGATAAGAGCAGAAAGTATTCCCCGGTGGCGGCAGCGAGGCAGGCGTTCCAGTTCTGGGTCATGGACAGACGCTGCGTCTGCGTCAGGACGCGCAACCGGGGATCGGTGCAGGAGGCCAGGTAGTCGGCTGTGCCGTCGCAGGAGACGTTGTTGGAGACGACGATCTCCAGATAGGGATAGGTTTGCCGGAGCGCGCTGTCCAGGGCAAGGCGCAGGTAGCCAACGCGGTCCAGCGTCGGGATGGCGATGGTTACTTTGGGCGTCGCGCTGATTTGGGCAGACGGTGTCATGGCAAGGGCGGGGGATCCTGGAGGGGCTGGATCGAAGGGAGACCCATGGATTACTCAGGCAAGGTGGAGGTCACGATGGCCGTTTCGCGGAAGCTGAGCGTCCGGAGCTTTTCCAGGATGAGATCACGCTCTTCCGGGTTCACCATGATGCTAAAGCAAAGCGTGCCCACAAGAAGTGTGGAAAGGCCTGCCAGGATGAGGTTGAAGGGCGCGGGCACGTGGGTGGTTGCGAGACGGACGAGATAGCCAGACCCCAACATGGCGACCAGCAGCAGGGAAAGCGGAAAGAGCACGGAACGCAAGTGCTGCCGGAAGGAAAGGCCAAAGAGGCGGATGGTGTACCAGGGGACGTACCAGTTGTTGGTGAGGACCTGGGCGGCCATAGTGCCGAGTACAACACCGATGAGGCCGAAGCGCGAGACCAGGGCGAAGGAGAAGACCAGGTTCAGGACACCTGCCAGCAGGGCGGGGGCGAGAAAAGCGATGTGACCGGTCGCCATGGTGACCGAGGCCATGGCCTGATGATGGGCTTCAAGCAGCATAACGGCGAGCAGGACCCAAACGATCGGGAAGCCGACGAAGTGCCCGCGGCCAAGCCACACATCCAGAAAGCGATCCGTGAAGCAGGCAAGAAAGCTTCCCAGAATGGCCATGACGCCGAGGCCGAAGCGGAGGTTGCGCCCGAGCAGACGCACCACAGCGGCGTGGTCGTGACGCGCATGGCTTTGCGAGACCATGGGCGCGCTGGCTGAGGCGAGCATCATGGACAGACTCATGAGGATCGTGATCATTTTGGC
>CAXTRM010000357.1:1524-2775 GCA_964246625.1 uncultured Acidobacteriaceae bacterium | reverse complement strand
GCAATTGTCCATTCCGCTCGTGGCAGGCAGGTTGGCCCTGGGCACGTGGCAGGGTGTCTACCTCTTTGAACACCGCACCCGTCCTCACCGGCGCGAGATCGTCCTTCACCTGATTGGGCAGTAAAAAAGGCCCAGTCTGAACAGACTGGACCTGCGCGCATCGAGCCTCGTGGGTGCTGGCTCCTACGCCTTCGCCGTGCTTTGCGGCTCCGGAATCGTTAACAGGTCGGCAAGCCCCACGCGATGCAACATCTCCACCCGCACGCGATCCATCACAGGGTTTACCACCTCGGAGCCATCGTTGGTGAAGTCGACGCCCACGCGGTACGGCCGCTTGCCTCGGGGTGCCTTCACGATCTCGAGCATCACGTCGGCGACCTTGGACACATCCGCATCTTCCGGAACAATGCCGGCAAAGGCCTTCTTCACCGTGTCGCCAAAGTCCTTGTACGGACCAGCCTGGTACTCGGCCGCTCGCTCCTTGTCACCCGGTTCCCCGGCATTGGCGAAGTGATTTGTGCCCTTGGTGAATGCTCCAGGAACGACGATGCTCGTCTCAATACCCCAGCGCGTCAACTCGCGTGAATAGGCCACGGCCAACGCGTCCATGCCTGCCTTTGCCGCGAAGTAGGGCCCCAGGTACGGTGGCGTACCACCCGCGGCGCTGCTGCTTGAGTTCCAGATCAGCAGCCCACTGCCCTGCTTGCGCATGTAGGGCAGGGCGGCACGGTTCACGCGTTGCGTACTCACCACGTTGATGTCGTACAGCTCGGCGATCTGTTCCGGCGTAAAGGCTTCCAGCGGTCCAAAGGTCATGTGCCCTGCATTGTGCACGACAACATCGATGCGGCCCTGCTCGGCGATGATCTTCTTCAGAGCATCCTCGGCCGATTGCTCCGAGGTGACATCCAGCACCAAAGGAAGCAGCTTAATGTTCTTTTCCTTCGACACCGCTTCGAACTCCTTGGCCTTTTCACCATCCTGCCCGGTGCTGTCCCGCATGCTGGCGTATACGGTATAACCGGCTTCGGCAAAGGCACGGGCAGCAAGTTCACCGAAGCCACTACCGGCACCGGTGATCAAAATGACTTCACTCATAGTTCCTCCTCATCTTGGGGTCAATCGTTGAAAGAAACGTCACTGCTTTACATGATCTGCAGGCTCTACACGAATCCGCCGTTGACGCGGATGACCTGCCCGTTGACCCACTCCGAGTCCGCTCCCGCGAGAAACGCAATCACCCCAACAATG
>CAXTRM010000357.1:427-1514 GCA_964246625.1 uncultured Acidobacteriaceae bacterium | reverse complement strand
GCGATCTTGCGCTGTCCCAGCTCATTGGCCAACACCCGCGTCAGGCCTTCCACACCCGCCTTTGACGCGATATAGGCTCCGTAGCCCGGGAAGTTCTTCTCCACAACACTGCTGGAGAACAGAATGATGCGGCCACCGTCCGAGAGCGTGTTAGCCGCTTCACTCATCACCAGGTAGGTGCCTCGGAGATTGATCGCAATCACCTTGTCGAACGCTTCAAGATCGCCTTTGGCAATGGGAGCAAGCGGCATGATTCCTGCCGTGTGCACGATGGCTTCCACGCTGCCGAACCTGCTCTTCGCCGTCTCAAACAACGCCTTGACGTCATCCGCTTGACTGACGTCTGCGTCACAGGTGATGGCCTTGCCGCCGCCATCAGCAATCTTCTTCACCACCTCGTCGGCTTTGTCGCTCTTGCCCGAATAGTGCACCACAAGCTGGTAGCCGTCTTTGGCCAGCCGTTCGCTAATGGCACTTCCGATGCCGCCTGACCCACCGGTCACGATTGCTGTCTTGCTCATGTCTGTTTGCCTCCAGGGCTGGATCCCGGCTCGGCGCCGCTTGCAATCCTGCGCCAGCCGTCCACCGCCCAGCTACCCAACCTAGATGCGCACCCGGCAAACGCTACAAGCGGGAATCCTGCTGTTTTTAGCTGCATCCTTGCTGTCCTGCAGCTTGTACCCCGGGGCATGCTCCGGCTGCACGAGTCACCAAAGGCCACGTGAATGAGTAGAAACCTTCTCTACAAACTGCCCTGCCAGGCTACCCGCTGCGACACCATAGCGCACCGGTCGTTGAGATCAACAAAGGTCGATCACACAGCAGCGTCGGGCGGTTCTTCCCCTGGGTGTTTTCCTTCTTGCGGCCGATGTGTCCGGCCCTGTTCGGCTTCCCTCGATCCAGGCCTGTTCCGCAGGCGGCTCCGGCACTCGCCTGGGGTTTGGGCATACATGCGGGCAAACATTGCGGCAAAGTGTCCAGGGTGCGCGTAGCCACACGTCGCAGCAATCATCGAGACTGTCAGGTCGGTCTCTTGCAACAGGCTTCGCGCTTTCTTCATCCTCAGCTCGATCAGGTAGCGTCCCGG
>CAXTRM010000357.1:0-417 GCA_964246625.1 uncultured Acidobacteriaceae bacterium | reverse complement strand
GACGCCAACTCTCTGTTTGAAGAGGCGGCAGAAATGAAAGCGGCTGATACCCGCCTCCCGGGCAAGCTCGTCCAGCGAAAGGTCCTCCGCAAAGTGCGCATGCATATAGTCGAGAATGCGCACGAGCCGCGTATCGGTGAGGTCGAAGTTGAGCCTCTGCCCGGCAGCCTGCCGGGCTGTGCTGGCTCCGTTCAGCAGCAGGTGCGACGCCAGAAACTGCGCGGCACTATCTGCATAAAGGTCAGGGAAGCCAGCATGGGCATGGGCTGACAGTGACTGCAGGGTGGCGGAGATGACCGGGTCCTCAAACCCGAGCAGGTCAGGCAATCTGGCGGTCGCCTGCCCTGCACTGCGGTATTCCTCCGCGGCCTCCTGCAGGTAGTTGGTCGGAAGATACACATGAATGGTTTGCAGAAC
>CAXTRM010000356.1:0-2775 GCA_964246625.1 uncultured Acidobacteriaceae bacterium | reverse complement strand
CTGACAGCAGGCCACGCGCAATGTTCGGGCTTGGAACCTTCATTTAGTAAATCACCTTGACGATGGTCTCACGTTCGTGCCAACCTTTGGGAGTAGTCAATTCAATTGACTATCAAGACTGCCCTGAGTGGCAAGTTGAAAGGATCGTATGGCAACGCTTCTCAACATCCAATCCAGTCCGCGTGGAGCGGACTCCCTGTCCCGCACGCTGAGCGCGGAGTTTGTCACCGAGTGGCAGAGAACGCACCGGGACGGCAACGTGGTCACGCGTGATCTCGCAGCAACTCCTCTCCCGTTTGTCGGTGTGCCATGGATCGGCGGTGTCTTCCTGCCCCCGGCACAGCACTCCCCGGAGCAGCGGCAGGCCTTGGCGATCTCGGACGTACTGATAGCCGAATTGTTCGCCGCAGATCACATCCTGATCGGGACACCGATGTACAACTTTACCGTTCCCGCCAACCTGAAAGCCTGGATCGATCTGATCGTGCGGCCCAGGGTTACCCACTCAGGACCGCCGGAGCGCAGAGGACTCGTCACGGGCAAGTGCTCTACCATTTTGATCGCCTCGGGAGGCACCTACGATCCCGGCCTGCCTGCGGCGGCGTCCGACTACGAGTCGGGCTACCTCCGGCGCGTCCTCGCCTTCATCGGCATCACGGAAGTGGAGGTAGTTCTAGCCGGAGGAACAGCCGCGTTAGCCTTCGGTACCGCCACACTCGATCAACTCGTCCAGCAATTCCGGCCAGCCGCACTTGCAGCAGCACGTTGAACCGCAGAGAGAGCTGCGAAAACAGGCCTCCAGCTAAGTAGTTTCGAGATGAAATCCTAGAGCTCCCGGCTGGACCGCGGATTCGAACGACTGTTCATTTGTACTCGGCGGTCCCAAAAACAAGCGGTGGCAAGCGGGCTTAGAGCATGCCGTTGGTATTCCTGCATTCGTCGGGCGGCGGAACCTTCTCGGGGAAGCTCCAGTGCTCCACACGAAGATGCGCCGCAGGGATCCAAACACACCATTACCGGCATGCCGGGACAGCTGTAGGTCTGCGCCTTCCATCGTCAGGTCCGCAACGCCGTTCGCAATTTCAGCTTCGGCATACTCGGGCCACTTCCACGTGAAGTCGAGAACCCCTGTGTAGAAACGAATCGAGCGACCCAGGTCAGAGGTCTTGATGACCGGAACCATGCGCATGGGCAAGTCCTCCTGCGAACAAACGTCTGTAGCTTGTCGCTCACATTGCTGGTCTTCTGCATTCGGTTCTGCGTGAGCTACTTGTACAAGTAGCGATTCGGGATATTCCCCAACTTGGGCAGTCCCCGACCGAGAAATCTCAGTAGGGTGCGTATGTTGCTGTATGTGTCTTCTTCTGATCGCTGAAACTGTCTCAAAAGACCGAGTTGGGCGTAGGACACTGGAGTCACATCAAAGCACTCGGTCTCCCACTCCATGTCTTTGCCCCAGGTGATACCCGCAAGGAGAATGTCCGCACGGGCACCCGCTTCTAGCAGAAGTCTCATGACAGGCTCGGAACGGTTTTCATTCGAGTTCACCGTGTGAAAGAGGGGAGTCTGTCCGCCAAATCCTACGGAGTCCTGATCGGCCCGGGCATCTACATCCGCTCCCAACTCAAGCAGCCTGCGAGCTACCTTGAGATGGCCATATTCGGCTGCTACATGCAGGAGCGAAGCCCCAATCAACGGGGTGAAGGCGCAAACCATGGTTGTCCTGTGCTGAAGCAGGGTCGGATCGCTGTGAACGGCCAAGGAAAGAGCCTCTGGGTCGTCCAGCAGGACTGGAGCAAGCTTCGGATCATCCAGGGTTGCGCCCTTCTCCAGGAGCAACCGAAGACAGCTTGGAAAGCGGTCTGACCTGAAATACATCTGGATCAGCGCATCAATCGGTCGCTGTCCGTTGATGGTTGAGCCGACATCGAAGCCCTTCTCCAACACTGCTCGGATACGGTCGGGGGAGTGGAGTTCGAAGGCCGTCAGCAGTTCCGTCTCGACAGAATGCATCGTTCCTCCTCAACATGAGAAGAGTACGCCTCGCTGTTTTACCGAAAAGTGAGAATTGCGGAGCGGTCCTCCTACGTTCTCGAACGCAGCCGCTCCAGGTTCTCGGGTGACAGATGTTCGGGTCCATAGATGGTGCGGAGGTAATCCGCGCCGCGACACTTCATCGCCGCCGCGTGACTCCACGATGCCCTTCCGCAACAAAGCTGAGCGGCTCTACTATGGTTTCTTCGCGTCCGTTTAAAGCTGCCACAAATATCTCGTCACATCACAACTCAACGATGAAGCTCGATTGAACGCGCAAGGGGCTCATGCGGGTAAAAGCTGAACAAGTGGACCGTTGTTGATTTCGGCCACGTGGTACTGGCGTTCAGCAGCGGGCAGAACGGGATGCTGGACGCGCCCAGGGATGCCGTCATGCGTCTTACCCCGCAAAGTCCTTCCGGTGATCTTCTTGCGTACGCCACCCCATTGCTTAAAGAAGAACGGAACGCCGGCCGCTTCACACTGTTCCTGGACGGAAATTACCCATTTTTCTTCCATCGGCCGGGCGCCCGGACCGCTTTCGCCGCCCACAATCACCCCAGGAGATGCCTTCGAGAGAGACCCTGCCAAGATCCTCGAGTAGGGGCTCGACCGAGAGAAAACGCACCGCAGCAGGTGTGTCTTGCAATTCTGCAATTCTGGGGAGGCCATGTTTGCGGTTCTCGAGCCAGCGACAGCTTAGTAGCGCTTGGAAGAGCTAATAACTTCCCACAACGGCGT
>CAXTRM010000355.1:0-2787 GCA_964246625.1 uncultured Acidobacteriaceae bacterium | reverse complement strand
AACCGAGTCAAGGATCAGCCCGCATACCAGCGAAAGGAAGGACAGCATCATGATGCCCGTCGCCAGCACGCCTGTGGGCAACCGGGGAACGAGATGCGTTCGGCGAAACTCCAGAAACAGCGGAAAGCCGAGAACGATGCTGGTCAAAAACAGCACAAGGGCGATCAGGGAAAAGAACTGCAGCGGCCGTTCTTCCTTTACCAGATGCAGAATGGTGAGGAAGATGCGTGAGCCGTCCTTGTACGTATTCAACTTCGAGGTCGAGCCCTCGGTGCGATCGCGGTAGGGTGTGTCCAGCTCGCCCAAAGGCATGCGCAACTCGAGTGCGTGGATGGTGAACTCGGTCTCGATCTCAAAGCCGGCACTCAGCACCGGGAAGCTCTTCACAAAACGCCGGCTAAACACCCGGTAGCCGGAAAGCATATCGCTGATGCGGTTGCCGAAGATGCGCGTGACGATCCCCGTCAAGAGCACGTTGCCGAAGCGGTGGCCGGCGCGGTAGGCCGCACGGATCTTGGTGACGCGTGTTCCCGTCACCATGTCGAGCCCGGCGTGCAGCAGGCGGTCGACCATGGGGCCGGCACTTGCAGCGTCATAGGTGCCGTCTCCATCGACCAGCACATATATGTCGGCCTGCACGTCAGCGAACATCCGGCGGACGACGTTGCCCTTTCCCTTCAGTCGCTCCCGGCCGACAAGGGCACCGGCGGCCTGGGCGACAGCTACCGTCCGGTCCGAGGAGTTGTTGTCATACACAAAGATCCGCGCGGATGGGAGCTCGCGCGCAAACGACATCACCACGCCGGCGATGGCCGCTTCCTCGTTGTAGCAGGGAATGAGCACGGCGATGCTGGGCGAGGGGCCGGCAGGCCGCACAGCGCTGCTGGACACGCCTTCGACGCGAGAAACGCTTGCGGAGGACACGATGCCCCTAGCATAGACCAAAGGCACCCAGCCGACAGGTACCGACGCATGCACATCAGGCAGCGTGCGCGTCAGGAGAACGTGTTGTCGGATGGAGTTGCAAGGGGAGGGGATGGTGAGCGGGCTGGGGCTCGAACCCAGGACCAGCGCCTTAAAAGGGCGATGCTCTACCAACTGAGCTACCCGCTCGCTCCACCTCTAAGGTAGCACAGCAAGGAACGGCGAAGACCGTGGCCGGGGAAGGGAAAGCTGCCATGTTTGCGCGGCCAACGTGACCGCCGGCTCGGCACGGTACACGGGTCGCCCTGTGCTCCCGCAGGCAGCGACGGACCCATGCCCACGCGTGCGTTCGGCGAGGCTGCGCAATGAAAGAACGATCCAAAAGCCAGGGCGTGGGGGCCTGATCCTGGATGGCGATACAATTCACTCCGCTCGCAAATTTACAAGGCGATCCGTAACGAGGTCACAAACCACCACGCCACTGGGCGGCTCTTCGCTTAAAGTCACAAGAACACACCTTGGTCGATCGTTTCTAGGAGTGAGATTCTGGCTGATACCTCCCATCCGCAAGTGCTGCGTGCAAAACAGGCGCTTGATCTTCGGAGTGAGCTGCGCTTGACGCTCGCGCTCGGCGCACCATTAGCCCTTGGTGAGCTGGGTTGGATGTCCACCTACATCGTGGACGCGCTCATGATCGGACGGCTCCACCACTCGGCTCTTCCGATCGCGGCCTCGTCGCTGGGCAACACGATCTTTTACGCCATCGTCTTCTGCGCCATCTACCTGCTCAACGGCCTGGAAACACTCATCGCGCAAGCCTTTGGCCGTGGGGAAGACGATGAGTGTGTGTATCTGCTCATGCAGTCCTTCTGGATCGTCTTGGTGGGGACGCCTGTGGTCATGCTGGCCACCATGGGCGCCCTGCGCCTCTTGCCGCACCTCGGCACGCCCCCGGATATCGCGAACGAAGCCGGTCGCTACGTGCGCGCGCTCGTGTGGTCGACCGCTCCGCTGATGACCTACATGGCGCTCCGCCGTTTTCTGCAGTCCATCAACCGTGTGGCGCTCATCTCGGCATCGCTGATCACCGCCTCGGTGGTGAACCTGTTGTTCGATTGGGTGTTCCTCTTCGGTCATCTCGGCGCGCCGGCTCTCGGCGTGGCCGGCTCGGGTTGGTCGACCTGTGTGGTTCGCGTGTACATGCTGCTGCTGCTCGTGATCGGCACCGTTTGGGCGATCCGGCGTGACGGCTACCGCCTGGAACGGCACATGCTCTTGCCAAACCTGCCCAGGCTGCGCGCCCTCCTGGCGATCGGCTGGCCAAGCGGCCTGGAGTACTTTGAGGAGTTGGGCACCTCTACCTGCCTTTCCATCCTGTGCGCCCGGCTGGGTACTGTGCTCCTGGCAGCGCACCAGGTGGTGCTCGACCTCACGGCCTTTGTTTACCAGATCCCCAACGGCATATCGTACGCAACCATCATCCGGGTAGGCCAAAGTGCGGGACGAGACAGCCTGCCGGAGGTGCGGCGTGCTGCCACTGCAAGCCTGTGGATCTGCCTTGGGTTCATGACGATCGCCGCCACTGTCTTCGCGGCCTTCGGGCAGTTCTGGGCAGGCCTCTACAGCAACAGCCATGCCGTGGTCCTGGCAGCGGCGCCCATGTTCTCCCTTTGCGCCTTTGCGCTGCTGGGCGACACGCTCTTTGTCGTGCTCGCCTCAGCCTGCACTGGCCTCGGAGATACCCGCACCCCCATGCTGGTCAGCCTTGTCTGGAACTGGGGCATCGGCATGCCGCTGGCCTATGGCCTGGCCTTCCACTACGGCCTTGCGCTACAGGGTTTGTGGATCGGTCGCGCCGTCGGG
>CAXTRM010000354.1:503-2789 GCA_964246625.1 uncultured Acidobacteriaceae bacterium | reverse complement strand
AGCCACACTGAAATGCATCGTAGTCGATGAACGCCTGCTGCATGGGGTGAAGAACCTCCCCGTATGCAATACCCTCGATTGTTGTTACGTGGCCGACAACCTCGACAGCGAGAGTAAGACAGGAAAGCACTGCTTCGCCATCGATATGAACCGTGCAGGCTCCACATTGGCCATGATCGCAGCCTTTCTTCGGCCCCATCAGGTGAAGATGCTCGCGCAATGCGTCCAAAAGTGAAGTGCGAATGTCGAGCGATGTGCTGTACTCCTGACAATTGATTGTCAGGTCCACTTGAACCGGAAGATCTCCGCTGAGGACCTCCGAGGCGCACACAGTCCTGAGCGAGGCTCGCCCATTAATGATCGACAACTCAGTCGAAGTATTCGCCACTGTTCCTCCTCTGTGCAGGTCAGCTCGGATCTGTTGTGACTTGTCCTTAGGACGGCGGAGGTGTTCCGGGGCTATAGACACGGATCAGCTTGCGATTGAGGAATTCGGTAAAGCCTAGTTCCGACAGCTCCCGGCCGTATCCTGAGCGCTTTACCCCTCCGAAGGGCATATTGGGAGCAATCCATGTCGGGTTGTTGACAAAGACCATGCCACTGTCGATCCGATAAGCGACATCCTTGGCTCGCTGCGTATCTGCCGAGAAGATACTAGCGCCTAAGCCGTACGGAGTGGCGTTTGCAAGGCGAATCGCTTCCTCCTCATTGGACACGGCATAGACGGAGGCAACCGGTCCGAACAACTCTTGATTGAAGACGGGATTTTCAGGACTGATATCCGTAATCACAGTCGGTTCAAGGTAATACCCTGGCCGATCCAGCATCTTCCCGCCCGTCAACACACGCGCTCCCGCAGTAACTGCTTCTTGGATCTGCTTCAACAAGCGATCAGCGGCCGACTTGGTCGAAAGTGGCCCGAATTGACTGTCGCTCAACTTGGGGTCTCCGGCCTTGAGAGCTTGCAGGTGATCGACCAATGCATCTGTAAACCGTTTGCCCCGTTCCGCGCCCACAATGATGAACCGCTTACCCGCGACACAACTTTGCCCAGTGTTTTCCATACGCGCGTAAACAGCATTGGCAAGTGTCGGTTCGAAAGGTGCATCCTCTAGCACAATGAATGGGTCAGTTCCACCTAGCTCTAGAACCGCCTTCTTCAAATTCTTGCCGGCGCGTTCTGCTACGATTGCGCCGCCTTTGTCGCTCCCAGTGAGTGTGACACCACGAATCCTATCGTCATCAAGCAGCTTGTCTGCGCGCTCTACGCCGATGAACAGATTGGTGTAGAGGCCATTCGGAGCGTTCGTGCGCTCAAACAATTCTTGAAGGGCCAGAGCGCACTGTGGAACGTTCTCCGAATGTTTCACCATCAAAACGTTGCCGGCCACCAGTTGCGGACCGATGACGCGCGCTACCTGCAAATAGGGGTAATTCCACGGCTCAATGGCGAGCAGCACGCCCAGCGGCTCGTTCGAGAGTACGGCATCTGGAACGCCAGGCAGTGGGACCTCTGCTAACGTCTTCGGACCTTGCTCGGCAGAATAGTCGAAGACGTCGGCCATCATCTTGACTTCCCAGTGTGCCTCCGCGAGCAGCTTGCCCATCTCGCACGTCGCGAGTTCTGCAAGATGATCAGCACTCTTACGGACTTCGTCCGCGAGCGCTTTGACGACTCCTGCGCGTTCCTGGTGTGAACGGAAACGCCAATCTTCACTGAAACGCTTTTGTGCCTGCGACAACGCCGCTTCAATCTCTTCTTCCGAGGTGTCTTCGAAGCTGCGGATGAATGTGCCAGTGGAAGGATCAATTGTCTCAAACGCCATAGTTGTCTCCAGGGTGCCGGGTTAGATGGAGCGCCGTCGTCTCGACGCGGATTCCAGATCTATTCCGAGCGCAAAGTTGGGGCACTCATCACGGGTACCTGCTTCAGATGAAGCGTAAAACGAATGTGTTCGCGTGCTGCAGGTGTTCTAACTGTGAGCTAACACGAGATAACTGCCTTGCCTGATCTCCGCTCCTTAGTGTTCTGAGTGAAGTGAAACCGCCGCTGGAGGAGCTCGATGACTCAGGATCTTGTCTTGTCGATTGTGGCGCTCGGTAGAGCAACGGAAGAGGCACGCCTTTGATAGCACGGCTCCATTCGAGACCTTCAGCGACGTCGCGCTTCACAATGCATTCCTGGTGAAACCAACTTTCCGAAGTAAAGGCGCCCCAGCCCTTGTCGAACGTTTGTCATCTCGTTTGGTGCTCCTGCAGATGGCCGTTCTCACCGTAGAAGAACGC
>CAXTRM010000354.1:0-493 GCA_964246625.1 uncultured Acidobacteriaceae bacterium | reverse complement strand
ACTGAACGTGACCGGCTTGCTATCCGTTCTCTGCAGCTCAGGATCTTCGGCTCAGATGTCGCCGACAAGCCGCACCCAACCTTGGCAGCCCCCTCCCTCTGTAGTCACAACGCCAAGCAGGGAGGCGCTGAAAAGAGGTCAAACTATGATCTTGGTTGGACATCGCTATACCCTCCCCGAACTCGTCGACCTGGCGGAGCAGCACAATCCAACAACCCGCGCTGCGTGGGAAACGGCCCGTGCGCAAGCCGACGCAGTTCGCATAGCGCGCAGCGATCTGCTTCCTGCATTAACTGCGGTGGCGATGACCAACACCACGCGCGATGGACTCCTGTTTGGAGACACCTTTGTTCGACAGACGACCGGGACCTACCAACCCATGCTCCAGCTGAACTATCTAGTCTTGGACTTCGGCGGTCGCGCAGGCCAGGTTCAAGTAGCTCGACAACAACTCATCGCAGCAAACTTCACTTTCAATACTGAACTCTTGAAT
>CAXTRM010000353.1:1719-2793 GCA_964246625.1 uncultured Acidobacteriaceae bacterium | reverse complement strand
GCGCAATGTCGGACGACATGCGATACATGTGGATGCCATGCTTGCGCAGGTACTGGAGCACATCGCACAGATAGCCGAGCGACACACGCAGGTGCGGATGCGCCTGGTAGCGGCGCGTGTCCGAGGTCTTCAGGCCGCCACCGCCCATCACCTTCACCGGAAACCCCAACCGCATCGCCTCGGCCGGAAACGTCAACTGCGGCAAACCTTCCAGCGTTGCGCACTGTGACATGGGCGTCGTCAGCATGCGCTGCAACTCGGCCTCGGCCACGTCCTTTTTCGTCGGCGGCTTGGTCTTGGCCTTTTTCTTCGCCGCTTTCTTTCCTGCTTTCTTTGTGCCAGCCTGCGTGCCCGTCATTTTCGTCGCGACACCAGCGCTGGCCCCGGCATCGCTCTGCCCAACGCTTGCTGACCTCTTCGGCCGTCCTGGCCGCCGCTTCTCTTCCGTACTCTCTGCCATCACTCCCCAACCTCCGCTAGTTCGCCCGCACTGTCTTCCGCAGCCACCGGCGCATCCGCGGCCTCACTCGCCTCCACCACCATCTCATCGCCAAAGCCGATCTCACGAATCCAGCGATTCCACACCGTCACCTGCAAGGCCCCGCCGCTCGCCTGGTTATGCCCCAGCCCATAGCTGTTGTCGGCCTCCGGCGGCCTGTGCCGCGCCAGAAACTCAATCAGGTTCACCCCCGCCGGGGCCCGTCCGGAAAACGTCACCCACCCCGGCCGGTACCCCGTGTTCACGCCAAACACCACACTCTCCTTGAAGCGCCCACGCCACTGCTGCGCCACCAGCGGATGCACCTGGCAGCCCGTGTGCATACGGATCGCCACCAGGTCCGCCCCCAGCTCATCCCGCACCGCTTTGGAAAACCTGGGCGGCAGCTTGCGCGCCGCCGCGAGCGCCGCCCCGACCTCTTCCTTGGCCCGCAGCAGCTCGGCTGTCTCCTCAAATTGCCCGCTGGTGATTTCTTTGGGGCCGCTCGCCTTCATCAGCAGCGCCAAGGCCGCATCGGCGTTGCCCTCACTGGTTCGCCGCGGCGCGTTCAGCAGGCTCGTGGCATCGCGCAGCGC
>CAXTRM010000353.1:0-1709 GCA_964246625.1 uncultured Acidobacteriaceae bacterium | reverse complement strand
GCGCGCCACCGCCAAAGGCCTTCTTCGCGGCGGCAACCTCCTCGAACGCGGCCTTGTCCCCCAGGTCGCTCAGTATCGAAATCCCGGCGAGCCACAACCATCTCGCGGCCTTTTCTGCGCCAACCAGCGCCCGCGCGCACCACCAGCACAACAGCCCACTGGTGGCGACGTCCTTGCCGTCCCCGGCCTCGTCCCCCGTGCCATAGGCCGTGATCAGCGTCGCATTTGGCGGCGGCCCGATGGGCCGATGGTGATCGATCAGCAGCAGCGGCGGCCCTGCCAGGATGTCGCCATCGCGGCTGCCCAGGTCGGTCACAATCAGCCCGTCGATGCCCTCGGCTGCGGCCCTTTCCCGCAGTCTGCCGCCAATCTCCTCGCCCCAGGCCGATTCGCCCTTGCGCCGCGCCTCGCCCTCCACGCTGGCATACCCTGCCTCACGCAGCGCCCGCAGCAGGATCGCCCCGGCCGGCAACCCGTCTCCATCAAAGTCGCACACCACGTACAGCCGTGAAGCTTTGCCCTTCGGCAAAGACTCGAGCCAGTCGACAAACCGCTTCCCAACCTCATCTGCGAACGCCATCAAGAGCATGGATGCAATCGGCATGCCTGAACTGCGGAAAGACTCGCCGGGATCGAAGTTATATTTCTATACAATCAACAGAGGAGTTGTGCCATGCTGACGACAAATCTCAGAAAAGTAGGTGGCTCCGTCATGCTGGCGGTACCACCGGCGGTGCTGGATCTTCTGCACCTGGAGGTTGGCTCCACCGTCGCCCTCACCGTGGAAGGAGAGCGTCTGGTGATGAACGCTGTCCATTCACATACAAGTCCGAAATACAGCTTGAACGACCTCCTCGAAGCCTCCGACTATGATCAACCACTTTCTCCGGAAGAGCGTGCGTGGATCGATGCACCCGCCCTCGGGAGGGAACTGCTTTGAATCGAGGAGACATCTACATTGTGTCACTTGATCCAACCATGGGGCATGAGCAACAGGGTTATCGGCCCGTCCTCGTCATCTCACCGTCGGCCTTCAATCGGGTCACAAAGCTGCCCATCGTTTTACCCATCACGACCGTTGGCGATTTCGCGCGCCGGCTTGGTTTCGCCGTATCGCTCACCGGCTCCGGCTCCAAGATCACCGGGATCGTACGCTGTGATCAACCCAGAACCGTGGATCTTCACGCTCGCGACGCTCGCAAGGTGGACACCCTCGGCGCCCCTTTCCTGCGTGAGGTCTTGGAAAAGGTCTCGGTTCTGTTTCGAGACGAAACGTAGACTGACGCACCCCGCATCGAATCCTTCGACACCTGAGGATCTCGATGCCCGATCAACAAGCCCTCCTCCTCGCCGACCTGCCCGCCAACACGAAAAAGGCCGTCATTTTTGGGGAAGCCAACATCCTCATCGTCCGCACCGACGACTCCCCGGCAGGCACCCCCACGCTCTTTGCGCTCGAAGCCGAGTGCCCCCACGCCAAAGCGCCGCTCGAAAAGGGCGCTGTCTGTAACGGCCGGCTCGTTTGCCCATGGCACACCGGCACGTTCGCGCTCGAAACCGGCGCCCTGCTGGAGCCACCACCTTTACGCGACCTGAAGCGTTACCCTGTCCGCCTCGAAGGCGACACCATCCTGGTCGATCCAACCCCGATCTCGATAGCTAAACCCGCCCCCTCAGGACAGGGAAAGCACCTCGTCTTCGCGGGCGGG
>CAXTRM010000352.1:0-2793 GCA_964246625.1 uncultured Acidobacteriaceae bacterium | reverse complement strand
ACGTGCCAAGCAATGCTGTGCGGTAGGTGATCTGCCGGAATGTTCCTTCATCCCGTGTGACTTGGCCGTCATCAGAGATACTAATCAGCTGTAGCACCGCTGGGTAGTGTCTCAGGTTGAATCTGCTCCCGCTTGCATACTAACCCGGCGATGGCGGCTGACCTTGCTGACCAAGTTTTGAGCTATGAAGAGATCGCGGTTTTGCGGAGTAGTCTGTCTCAGGTGATCTGAGATGAACGTAGACCTCACAGCGGCTCACAAGCAAAGCTCTCTCCATCGGGCTGGAAGTGAGGAAAGCAGCCTTTGCGGTTGCTTTTACTGTCTCTCCATTTTCCCGCCAGCGGACATCGTTGAGTGGATCGACGGCGGCCAAACCGCCCTTTGCCCTTTTTTGCCCAGTCGATTCAGTGGTAGGTTTGACTTCTGGTTATCCGATCACTGCAGAGTTCCTGCAAGCTATGCATGACCGCTGGTTTTTGGCGAATCTCAAACTGAGACACTACCAAATTTCCTCTATATTCCTTCTGGAGTTTGTCCGTTGCATGCAATGATAACGCTTCCACCAAGCTCTGATTGTTGGTTGCCCGAATGATCCTATCCCGCACACCGGGTTCGCTCGACACAAGTACTTTGACCAGCACGCCCTTATCCAGAGAAACAATGGAGCCCTTCTGGAAATGCCGAAATATGCTTTCCCTGGTCTGAAGGCCATTAACAATCTGAATGTCGTAGAGGCTAAGAATCTTCCCCGCAGAAGTTGCACCTGTGGCGAAGATCGTGATGCCGTTATTCAACGATCAGAACTCTGGCGCACTCACATCAGCGAGTGATTCAGCAATGTCCTCATTCATTCCATTTTCCCCGAGGTAATCTCGACGTTGAACTCACATAAGTACCTCTTCAACGCTCCTGATTCATCGGTAACTAACTCTTGTAGTCCTCCAGCTCAATGATTGCCACGTAGTTCCCTGGCCCCGTTGTTATTACCTCTGAGGCACGCAGATCAAAGCTGAATGACTTAAAGCCCGTATATGGCAATAAGCTCCGACGCACCAAGGAAGGTGAAACTAGCATCGCAGTCGCTGAAGAGCGTGTGCGTCAACGTCACAAGCTGGTCTGCTTGGGAACTCACATTGTCAGCGAGTCGTGTGGTGTCACCCCGAGAGGCATAGTAGAAGTGGAAGCGGAGTGTGGGGCGAGTACTAGACAAACGGCTGTAGGCGTTACGTAAGCGAGAGCGTGCAGCGCACAAGTCTCCTCCGTAATCTTCCTCAAGCTCTGCTTCCGGAACGCTCAGGTCGAGGATCTTCGACATACTGGCGATCATCGCATTCAGAGGAGCCTGAACGAAGGTATCGTGGTATGACCATGACCGGGGTTTAGCAAAACGGCGCGTCGTGCAGACTTGTTTCTGCTGACCTTTTCTTGCCGCAAAGTCGCTACCTTCGCCGAGCTGCGCGGTTCAGCAAGGCTGCCATCACGAGGAGAAATGGTGGAGGCTATGATGACCTCAGACCCCGCCTTCGAAGGTGTTTTCTATACTGCAGTTAAGACAACCGGCATCTTCTGTAGGCCAACCTGCTCTGCTCGCAAACCTTTACCGAAGAATGTTGAGTTTTTTGCAACAGCCGAAGATGCTCTTACAGGTGGGTACCGACCCTGTTTACGCTGTAAGCCGCTCGATGCAAAAGGGACTGCTCCTGATTGGGTTACACGAGCATTGGAGATCACAGACCGTTCCTCAAACCGGCGCTGGACCGATGACAAACTCTCCAAGTTGAACCTTGATCCGATACGTCTTCGGCGATGGTTCAAAGAGAACTATGGGACGACGTTCCATACGCACATCAGATCACGACGCCTCGCTCTTGCTTTAGGTGCTCTAGCCGGTGGTTCAACCCTTGATGATGCGGCGGTGGATTATGGCTACGAATCTCTAAGTGGCTTCCGTGATGCGCTTAAGAAATCAACGGGAGCACCTGTGGGGATTGCCCGTTCTGCGCCACTGCTCCTATTTACTCGGTTAACCACTCCGTTGGGGCCGATGCTGGCCATGGCGGATCGAGCAGGCCTCGTGTTGCTTGAATTTGTTGATAGGCCAGCCTTAGCCGCAGAAATCGAGGAGCTTCGCTTTCGTCATGGCTACGCTGTGATGCCGGGCCAATGCGCTCATCTCCATCTGATTCGAACCGAACTTGCCAGCTACTTCGATGGTGCCGCGAGCGCGTTCACTGTCCCGCTCTCCACTCCGGGAACGAGCTTCCAGCAGCGTGTCTGGACAGAACTCATCCGCATTCCTTACGGCAGGACAGCTACCTACGGTAGCATCGCAGCAGCGCTGGGAAATGCCAAAGGCAGTCGGGCTGTCGCTGCTGCGAATGGGCAAAACAGAATCGCCATTGTCGTTCCCTGCCACCGAGTGATCGGGGCAGACGGCAGGCTGATTGGTTATGGCGGCGGCCTCCCGCGTAAAGCCCACCTGCTGCAGCATGAGCAGCGATTCACCGGTGGGGCACATAAGACGTGTCCCTAACAGAAGGAAATGTTCAATGTCCAACTTTGAATCTTTTCGCTCGCTTCATTTTCTCGAGTCGCCGCTTCTTCTCGCCGATGCTTGGGATCTAGGAAGCGCCTTATTGTTCGAATCACTCGGCGCACCTGCAATCGCAACGACGAGCGCTGGGGTTAGCTGGGCACTCGGATATCCAGATGGCAGCACAATGCCTTCTCGGATCTCTTGGCGTTCGCGAGTCGCCTCACTCGCGTTCTGAAGATTCCTGTTCCCATCGACTC
>CAXTRM010000351.1:2524-2796 GCA_964246625.1 uncultured Acidobacteriaceae bacterium | reverse complement strand
GCGGTAGCGGCTCAGGACGAGTTCGCGAGTCTCCTCCGAAAGCTGAGCTAGCTCATGCACACCAGCAGCTTACGCCGAATCATTCTTCAAAGCTACGCCAGGAAATTCCTAGAACGACACTGTGTAACACAAGACGATCACTGCTAAAGAACCTAACGTGACAAAAAGGAAGTGGTGGTCCCGAGTGACCGGTTGGCTACCTGCAGGAAGGATCAATCTCTCGATCAACGGAGACTCCTTCCGATAAAAGCAGAGCAGCGTCTTGATCGATA
>CAXTRM010000351.1:1384-2497 GCA_964246625.1 uncultured Acidobacteriaceae bacterium | reverse complement strand
CTTGTAGATGCTCGATCAGCGGAGCCAGTGTTCTTCCGTAATCCGTTAAGGAATACTCCACCTTAGGCGGAACGACAGCAAAAGCTTCTCGGGAGACGATCCCATCCTCTTCCAGTTCCTGCAATTGAACCGACAGGATGCGCGCGCTGAGATTCGGCTTCAGCCGAATCAGTTCACCGAAGCGCTGCGTTCCGTGCTGGATCAATTGGTGCAGCAGAAGGCCCTTCCACTTGCCGCCGATGACCTCCAGGCAGGCCTCCACACCGCACCCGCATTCCGATGGATAACGCCGATATCTTTGCTTCCGCATACCAGTATGGTAACAATGAGATGCCTTGCTTACAAAATTGTAACTGTAAAAAACTAAGCATCTTATGCGTCCTTACCTCATTTGATGGAATGCTGCTTGACAAGCACGCCAATCTAAGAGGACCTGCCATGAAATTTTTATCGTCTACGCCCATCCCGAACCAACGTCACTGAACGGTCAGCTTAAAAAGGAAGCGGTACGCGCGCTTGAGAAGGCAGGGCATGAGGTGCAGGTGTCCGACTTGTATGCCATGAAGTGGAAGGCGGTTGCCGACCGAGACGACTTCTCGCAGCTTGATGCAAGCGAGCCGCTACGCTACTCAGTGGAGTCGGGCAAGGCTTTTCGTGAGGGAACGCAGTTGCCCGATGTTGCCAAAGAGCAGCACAAACTGCTGTGGGCGGACGTGGTAGTATTCCAGTTTCCGCTTTGGTGGTATGGTATGCCGGCCATCCTGAAGGGCTGGGTGGATCGCGTGTACGCGCTTGGTTTCGCGTACGGTGTGGGCGAGCATGGCGGCCCACGTTGGGGGGACCGCTTCGGCGAGGGCACGCTGAAGGGACGCCGCTCTATGGTGATGATGACGGCCGGCGGCCGCGCATCGCACTATGGTCCGCGCGGTGTATGCGGTGCGGTGGACGACCTTCTCTGGCCCATCCAACACGGCATCCTTTTCTACCCCGGCATGCAGGTACTTCCGCCTGCGGTATTTTATGAGGCTGATCGTTCCACGAATGAAGCTGCAGCGGCCATGGTCGAGGTCTATACGCAACGCCTGCTCACGGCAGAGACGACCGAACCAGTTG
>CAXTRM010000351.1:0-1374 GCA_964246625.1 uncultured Acidobacteriaceae bacterium | reverse complement strand
AGGGGACTACAACGACGTGCAGGTGTTAAAGCCGGGGCTCGCCCCGGGTGTCGATGGACTTGGGATGCATCAGCGCGAGCCGGCGCTTGTGTCCAACACGGCTTCCGGAACGCCGGGCACGTACACTCCCCAGCATTTCGCTCCCACGTCCCGCGACTAGACTTAGCGCAGTCTTCTGAGGAATCCCATGTCCACAGCGGTGATGCATCGGCAGAGATACACTCGCCCCGGCAAGGAGGAACATCTCTGCTACCTACCGCAAACAACCATTAAGTAAACCAAAACAGGAGAACAGGTATGCAACCAACGAAAGGCAATCACAGTCATGGGACATGCCCGGGCAAAGGGTGGTCACGAGTTTAACGTGCGCAAGGGCCTGCACGCCTTCATCGAACCGGCCCGTAAAGAGGACGGCTGCATCGCCTATGACCTGTTCGAGGACGTTCAGTACACCGGCAGCTTTTATACGATGGAGAAGTGGGCAAGCCAGGAGGCACTCGATCTCCACGTTAAGAACCAGCAGCCAGACATGAACAAGCTTCTGCCTTGGCTGAGCGAGCAGCTTCGCATCAGTGTGGTCAAGTCGGTGGCCTAGTTCTGACAGCTCCAAGCATACGGTCCCGTGCTACCCACAACCTTTGCTGTCGAAGCTCCGACTATCAACTGGTGATCGCAATACGAGAACAACAGCAGGACTGTCGTCATAATCAAACCATCTGTTTCTACCCTTCGTGATAGCGTAGCTCCATGGTGATTGGCTAGGCCAGAGTCTCGACTGAACAGCAAGAGACTGAGGCGCAACTGACTGAAGTGCGGAAGCGGGCTGCAAGCCAATCTACAAGGAAACGATAAGCGGTGGGACCATGCAACCGCCCTGAGTTGGAGAAAGCCTGGAGCGCTTAGAAAAAGGAGACACTCTGGTCGTGTGGCGGGCGTCGGATCGCTGAGAGCAGGTGTAGCA
This sequence comes from uncultured Acidobacteriaceae bacterium, assembly GCA_964246625.1. Lineage (GTDB taxonomy): Bacteria > Acidobacteriota > Terriglobia > Terriglobales > Acidobacteriaceae > Granulicella. The sequence continues at coordinate 413 of CAXTRM010000351.1, read as the reverse complement.
TGCAAAATGCCCTTCGCGCCGGTTTCACAAACGTTCAGTACGCCGCGGCACACAACGCACTACCTCGAGTGTGGACCGGCTAATGGACCGCTCATACTGTTCCTCCACGGCTGGCCGGAAATCGGCCTGGTGTGGCGCGCCCATATGGAGGCGTTTGCCGCCGAAGGCTGGCGGTGCGTTGCTCCTAAACTGCGCGGCTTTGGTGGCTCGTCCGCGCCTGCTCACCACGCAGAGTACGCCAACGAGCAGGTCGTAGCAGACATGACCGAACTTCACGACCACCTCAGCGGCGAGCCTACAATCTGGGTCGGCCATGACTGGGGCAGTTGCACAGTAGGAGCGTTGGTTGCGCATGAGCCCCATCGCAGCCGCAGTGCTGTGTTGGTCTCCGTGCCGTACTTCCCCGACGCGAA
>CAXTRM010000350.1:2367-2798 GCA_964246625.1 uncultured Acidobacteriaceae bacterium | reverse complement strand
GCATAGCTTTCGAACTTGGGGTACTTCTGCGTGTCCAGTGCATCTCTCAGCCGGTCGCCGAGCTTGGCGCTCAGGTTCTCCATGTAGGCCTGGTCGAAATCGACGTCGGCGACAGCACGCTTGGGCTTGCCGGCACGTCCGACCAGATCCTTGATGGCGGCGACGATCTTTTTAATCTCGGTGTGCGCGAACTCGATGGCATCGACAACGCGCTCTTCGGGGATCTCGCGGGCCCCCGACTCGATCATGGTGATGCCCTCTTCGGTACCGACAACCATGATGTTCAGCGTGCCCGCCAGGCGCTCCGCGTAGGTCGGATTGACGACAAACTGGTCTTCAAGGATGCCGATGCGTACGGCGCCTACGGGACCATGGAAAGGGATGTCGCTCAGCGCCAGGGCGCAACTCGCGCCATTGATGCCGAGAACATC
>CAXTRM010000350.1:1710-2357 GCA_964246625.1 uncultured Acidobacteriaceae bacterium | reverse complement strand
CGTTTCATTGCGGAACGTTTCGGGAAACAGCGGGCGAATGGGACGGTCGATCTGGCGGCTGGTGAGGATTTCCTTTTCGCTGGGACGGCCTTCACGCTTGATGAAGCCGCCAGGGATGCGACCACCGGCGTAGGTGAACTCACGATATTCCACCGTGAGGGGAAAGAAATCGATGCCTTCCTTCGGCTCCGGGGAGGCTACTGCCGTGGAAAGCACCGCGTTGTCACCACTGGTGACAAAGGCTGCGCCTGAGGCCTGCTTGGCGATCCTTCCGGTTTCGAAACGAATCTGCTTGCCACCTGCAAGCTCAACGGTAATGTCCTGCATTGTTTTTCCTTTGCGCTGGTCTGCGGTTTGCCGAGGTGTTCCACGGTAAGCACAAAGACCCCGACTGACGGGCATCGCCGCTAGCGGGGTCCTGGTGAGCTCTTGTCGTGTGGCGTCCACGGGTGATGGCAGACACCTGAGCGCGCCGCATGGAAGCAAGCCGTACAGCTTGCCAAGGGACGCGCTCGGTGAAGAAACTTGTTATGGGTGAACTCCGACCTATGCACTGGAGGCAGCGGTCTCGCTATTTGCGGATGCCAAGCTTGCCGATCACCTCGCGGTACCGGTCCGAGTCTGTCTTTTTCAGATAGTCCAGGAGT
>CAXTRM010000350.1:0-1700 GCA_964246625.1 uncultured Acidobacteriaceae bacterium | reverse complement strand
TCGAGACCAGCATAAGCAGCCCTCGCCGCGATCCGTGATCTTTCTTGTGAGTCCGGAAGTGCTCGGTGAGTTCACCGATACGCTCCGAAAGAATCGCAATCTGCACCTCAGGACTTCCAGTGTCCGAGTCATGCGTACGAAAGCTATTAATGATTTCTGTTTTTTTTGCAGGTGCCAACACAGCGGGTACTTGCTCCTGTTGTTATTCTCTAGTCACTTCTCTCAGTGTCCAGCGAAAAGGATACCATGTGACGCCCGGGACAGCATGGGTCGTGCTCGTCATGACCCGCGGGCAGGCTGCACCAAACTCAGGCGTCGAGGTGCTGCCGGAGAAAGGCGAGGGTATGCTGGCGAGCCTCCTGTGCAGCGACCGGGCGGTAGCTTCCTGGGTCTGGAAGGCGGTTGAAGGCGTGCCCGGCGCCCCCGTACAGATGCACACTCACTTCCGGATGAGCCTTCTGGACCGCTTCGATCTGGTCCGCTCCAATGTGACTATCCTCACTGCCGAAGTGCAGGAGTACGGGGCACGTCGGTTCTTCCGTGGCAAAGTTACCGACACCACCGGGGTAATACCCGACCGTGCAGGCGGGCTCGAAGCCGAGCTGTGGGCCACGGGTTGCGGCAAGCCACGCCATCAGGCCTCCGTAGCAGAAACCAAGCACAGCGACCCTGGTGACTTGCGTTTGCAAGAGTTGGAAGGCCGCTGCGACGTCCAGTAATGCCGTTTGGGGCTCGAGCCGCCCATACAGGGCAAATGCCTTGCTGACGTCCTCTCCCTGGTAGGTCAGTTGAACGCCAGGCTCGATGCGATCGAACAAGGAAGGCGCGATGGCGAGGTAACCTTCAGCAGCGTAGCTGTCCGCCACGTTGCGCATGTGCTCGTTGACGCCGAAGATCTCCTGCACGACCACCAAGCCGCCCCTGGCTGGTCCCTGTGGTCGCGCAATATAGCTCACAAGTTCCTGCCCGTCCTGTGCTGTTACTTTCTGCCATTCACCCATAGTCACCTCTGTCGGACAGTCGCTTTGCTTCGCGGCTGGAGTTCCCTATGCAGGGTAACGCGGGTAGACAGATCCCGGCCTGGTTCCGTGCTTGAGCAGGCTTTCCGCAAGCCGCAGAGAGCTTACCTGGTAGCCATTGCTCGCCAAAGCTCGCCGTATCGCCAGCACCTTCTGCCATCGGATGGCCGGCTCAGACTGGACGGAGGGCATCGGCTGTCTTGCTTCAGGGTCACTTTCAGACCACAGGAGGCCAGCCTCCGTGTTTGCTGCTGCCTCGTGCGTCTGCTCGTGATCGATCTCTCCATGGAGCAACATGTGTCTGCCTCCCCTTCGTTTTGCTTATCGGCAGAAGTGCGAAAAACTTTAGGGGCTGATGCAGATTATTTGGGGAACTACTGAACCGGCTTTGAAGGAGAACGCTTCCCTGTCGGTTTACCTGCAGTCTTGAGCAGCATGCGGAGGCGGGCGATGGCGGCTGTGCGCAGCTGGGAGGCACGAGATTCCACGACGCCCAGGATGAGGCCGACCTCCTTCAGGGTGAGTTCTTCGAAGTAAGACAGGGTCAGCACCAGGCGTTCGCGCTCTGGCAGCATGTCGATCGCGGCGGCAAGCTGTTCGCGGGTTTGACCTGCGATGCAACGCACTAGAGGATCTTCCTTTGGGTCGGCTGGCAGGAAATCCAGGCTTGCCTCGCTGCCC
>CAXTRM010000349.1:2448-2862 GCA_964246625.1 uncultured Acidobacteriaceae bacterium | reverse complement strand
CGTGAGGATGCGGTGTTCAATGTGCAGCGAACGGCCCTGTTGACGGCAGCGTTTGCGCAGGAGCGCCTGGAGCTATTGACGCTGGCCATGGACGACCGATTGCACCAACCATTCCGAAGTAAGGTGTGTGCCTTGTTGCAAGGAGTGGAGACCCTGCAGGACGGCGACGAGTTCGCCGGGGTGGCCCTGAGTGGGGCCGGACCTGCGCTGCTGGCGGTACTGGCTGAACGTGCAACGCTGCACGCTGCAGATGCGCGCCTGCGATCCGTGCTGGGCGAGGTGGAGCTGCTGCCGGTGCGCATCGCGGGCCGGGCACGGGTGGAGGGACTGGCCGATGAGAGGCATGCCTGATCCCACAAGGGCGTCAGGTGGGGGCTTGCATCGCGTGAGCGGCGTTTGCATCTACTGTACTGC
>CAXTRM010000349.1:1009-2438 GCA_964246625.1 uncultured Acidobacteriaceae bacterium | reverse complement strand
GCTGGGCTCGATGGTTCAGAGCGGAGGATAGATGGCGAATCAGTTTGTAAGCGAAGTGAACGACGCTGACTTTGAGGCGCAGGTGCTGAAGTCGGACACCCCTGTGCTCGTGGACTTTTGGGCCGCCTGGTGCGGGCCCTGCCGGGCGCTCGCCCCTATCGTTGACCAGGTTGCTGCGGAGTATAACGGCAAGGTCAAGGTGATGAAGATGGATGTGGACCGGAACAATGTGACGCCGAGTCGCTTCGGGATCCGTGGCATCCCCGCCCTGCTGGTGTTCAAGGATGGCAAGGTGGCCGAGCAGATCGTAGGCTATGTGCCCAAGGCGCAGATCGATGAGAAGCTGCAAAAGGTTGTAAGTGTAAACGCGTAAGCAGCCCTTCCATGACGGCCCGGTTCCTCCAAAGGAGCCGGGCCGATCCGTTTCACAGGCTGTGTTCACCCTGGGCACCGTTGCCGTGAGATTTAGGGCGGACATAGACTAGAAGCTCATGCTGGATTGGTTGCTGCTGCGAGGAAGCCTGATCGCCTTGTGTCTTTTGGCGAACGCCTTCTTTGTGGCTGCTGAGTTTGCGTTGGTGAGCGTGCGTGAGACGCGCATTGAGCACCTTGTAGCGCGCAAACGGCCCGCGGCCCGCACGGCCCTGCGGTTGAAACGTGAGATCGACCAGGTGCTGCCGGCGGTGCAGCTCGGGGTGACGCTGGCAAACCTGGTGCTGGGCGGCGTGGGGGAGCCGACCCTGGCAACGGCCCTGGAACACCGGTTGACCTCTGTTTCAGCCCGCACCGTACTGGGAGCGTGGGAGGCGGCGCACCCCATGTGGATCGCGCACGGGGTGGCGGTGCCGCTTGCTTTCTGCCTGATTACCTTTTTGGAGGTGGTGCTTGGGGAGCTGGTGCCGAAGTCTTTGGCGCTGCAGCGGACCGAACGGATTGCGCTGGCCGTTGCCGCGCCGGTCGACATTTTTATTCGGGTTTCGCGGCCCGTGGTGAACCTGCTGAACGCTTCCGCTGGTCTGGTGTTGACGCTGTTTCGAGCGCCTTTGCGAGGGGAAACGGGCGCGGCGCACACGCCCGAAGAGCTGAAGATGATGACGACCGCGACGCGCCGACTAGGACTCCTGCCGGTGTATCAGGAGGAGATCGTGCACCGCGCGCTGGAGTTGGCCGAGGTGTCGGCAAGCGCAGTGATGACGCCGCGGACGCGCATCTTCGCATTGCCTGCAGACCTGCCGCTGGAAAAGGCTACGGCCCGCATTGTGGAGGAAGAACACTCCCGTGTGCCAGTGTATGACCCCGAACGTGGAGCTGACGCCTTTATCGGCGTGGTGTACGCGAAGGACCTGTTCCGCTTGACCCACTTTCGTGGGGTTGCCATGAGCATGGGCCACCTCCGGAGCTCCGGCCTGACGCTGCGGCAGGTGATGCG
>CAXTRM010000349.1:0-999 GCA_964246625.1 uncultured Acidobacteriaceae bacterium | reverse complement strand
GTTGGTCGTGCTCGAAACCAAGCCGGTGCTGGAGCTGCTGGAAGAGTTTCGGGCACGCCGCCGACAGATGGCGATTGTGGTGGATGAGTTTGGCTCGACGCTGGGGCTTGTGACGGCCGAGGACGCGCTGGAACAGCTGGTGGGAGAGCTCGAGGACGAGCACGACACCGGGACGCCGCATATCGCGTTGACCAACGGCAGCTTTGTGCTGGACGGCAGCATTACGTTGCGTGACATGGCGACGCAACTGCGCTGGGAGCTGCCCAAGAGCCCTGGGGTGGAAACGCTGGCCGGCCTGCTATTGGCCCGGCTTGGCCACATCCCTGAGGTGGGCGAGGCTGTGTAGATGAACGTTCGCCCCTTTGATTTTATAAAAATGGAGCGGCACCGGATTGCACGGGTCCGGGTGACGCCGACAGCCGAGGCGGTCGCTGCCGATGGGGCGGGCGGCAAGCCGGAGTTTACCGAAGGGATTGGCGTTTGAGAATAAGGACGTGGGCCCAGGCTATGCGGCGAAGCGTCACCCGGCTGACCCTGACCCTCCCGGCTCTGTGGCTTGTGGTGACTGTGGTCTTTTTGCTGATTCACCTCGTTCCGGGCGATCCAATTGTCATGATGCTGGGCGAGGGGGCCTCCGCGGGAGACATCGCCGCCCTGCGCCACAACTATGGCATGGACCGGCCGTTGGGGGAACAGTACGTTGGGTACTGGCATGGGCTGTTTCGTGGCGATCTGGGACAGTCCCTGCGACTTCATGACACTGTTGCCCGTGGCGGGAGCCGGTGTCGGGTTTGTCGACTTCTGGCCGCACCTGGTGCTGCCGGCCGTGACGTTGGGGCTGGGAGTGGCAGCGACCCTGACGCGGATGGTGCGGAGCGCGATGCTGGATGAGCTTGGGCAAGATTACGTTCGTACCGCGAGAGCGAAGGGTTTGCCGGAACGAACGGTGGTGTACCGGCACGCCCTGCGGAACGCGCTGAATCCGATCCTGACCATTGT
>CAXTRM010000348.1:2421-2871 GCA_964246625.1 uncultured Acidobacteriaceae bacterium | reverse complement strand
CTGGGAAGCATGGCAGGCGGTTGCGCACGCTGCTCAGTAACCCAGAATTGCGGCGCGGGCGCGCGGAGGCGCGCGCCCGAGCCGTTCTCATAGCTACTGTGAAGTCGCACAGTGTGGAGTGACGCCGGTCACGGAGGGTCCGGTTCCAGCCCGATCCGGTCGTTGACGGCGTTGCGGAGCCGCTGCTTGCACCCAAGGTATCGCTCGGTCGTCTGGACGGACACGTGCCCCAACAGAAACTGGATCTGCTCCAGCTCCCCTCCGGCTTGGTGGCAGAGGCGAGCGCAGGTGCGACGGAGATCATGCGGCGCGACCGTACCGAAGCCGCAGTCCGCCGCCGCTTTACGAACGGTGGACCAGATGACCTTGGCGGTAAATCCAGTATCTCGAACTTTGCCGGTCTTGCCGACCGGACGGAACAGCACCCCATTCTGCAAGTTGGCTGAGCTC
>CAXTRM010000348.1:0-2411 GCA_964246625.1 uncultured Acidobacteriaceae bacterium | reverse complement strand
CGGATTTGACCCAGCCCGGCACCGGTACGGTACGCATGTGACCACCCTTGCCGATGAGGTCCGCCAAGACCCAGTGATCCTCTCGGAGCTCGAAATCCTCCACGGAGATGGTGACAACCTCAGCCCGGCGCAGACCACAGCCGATCAGCATGGCCAGGACTGCCCGGTTACGCGTCGCCCGGAGCTCTGGGCCGGATAGCGAAGCAACAAGCTTCTTGCCCTGCTCGGCGGAGAGCCAGTTGCCCACCCTGACGCCGAGTCGCTTGGCTCCTTTTACCCGACGGATGCCGGCGGCCAAGTCGGGGCTAAGGAGGCCGCAGTCAGAGGCTTCATACGCCAGACGACGAACTGCGGCCAATCGCAGGTTAATGGTCGCAGGAGCATACCTCCGTTGTTCCAGGGCTATCCGGTACCGCGTCACGACCGTTCTGTTGAATGACAGCCGTGGCTCAGAGCAGTACCAATCTATGAAGTCTCGGATGGCGTGGTCATAGGACCGCCGTGAACTAACCGAGGTCAGGCTGTTTAGAACGGCGTTCCTGGCGTGCTCCAGATCCGGCAGCTTCAGGTTTGTCTTGGGAGTTCGCTTCTTGGCTCTTTTCGTCATCGCACGGCCTCCAACCGTGCGGAAAGCATGGATCAGAGGGATTGCTGACGCCTGCGGCATTTATCGGTACTAATCCGGGTGACTACTCGCCGAACACCTTGAATTATTCTGTGCGTGTAGCCTACTCAGGTCACGCATTGATGAAGAGCAATACGAAGGCGAAAGTGCTGCACGAGCGATATCGTGATGACGTGCGCGCCATCGATGCGCGCAAGGTCTTGCCAGTCCCCCCGGAGACGGAAACAGAAGTTAAATCTCAGCACTTCGTACAGAGGGCTTATCTGGAGGCTTTTTGCAGTGACGTGCCTAGCGCCAAGACCGGTGAACACTTCCTATGGGTTCATACAGCCAAAAAGCGTTGGCAGGCCACGCCATCGGCGTGTGCGACCGAAAACTATTTCTATTGTCACGACCCGGGGGATGGAAGCAAAAGCTTCCTAGGCGAGACGTTTTTGTCCGATCTAGAGGCGGCTTCTATGGATGTACTCCGTGCAGCACAAAAGGGTGACTTGCCTGCCAGACTCCAAGACCGCCTCACACTGACCGGCTATGTCGCTATGGCTTTAGCGAGAACTCCTTCAGCCAAAGCCGCGATGCACCACGCGGCGGCAATGGACGCCAGTGATTCGGTCAACGAGCTAATAAACGACCCGGTCCGGCTCGCGGATTACTGCGCTGAATTAGCAAGGTTGGGCGAAGTGACTACCCCCGAAGAAGTCAAGGCCAACTTGACTGGTGGCCGTGTTCGGGTCAGTCAGACAGATCGATCCTTTTCCTTGAAGATGATGGCCGAGCAGATCATGTTCTTTCAATCCATGTTCATGCGAATGAATCTGTGCATCCTGCATGCTACTAAGGGTGCGTTTGTTACGTCGGATCGACCTGTCACGGTAGCCGACCCATCCACTGCACCCGTCTTCTCGGATGGCAGAATATCTCACGAGCTGGTGTTCCCACTGTGTAAAGATTTCTGCCTCATCGGCACGTTCTGCAAGACAGGATGCAGGCTGGAGGTAGGCCCACAGATACTTCAAGCTCTCAACGCCAAACAAGCGCGCGAGGCAGATCGTTTCGTCTACGCTCCTTTTGAAGGTGACTTTCTACAACATGAACTCGCACGTCAGCCACGACGGAGATTCCCAGAGGAGATCGTCACGCAGTTCGGATAGCTAAACCAGACAAGGAGGTCTAAGATCACTCCCGGAAAGCTCCTGCGATGCTGAAGTCTAATGGGTGATGATCTGTCCTGAGAAGTCGGCTTATCGTCAGCGATCCGACCCAAGCCGGCCTTCAAGCGCGGCCGAGCGGGCCAACTTCCCACAACGGCGTTTAGCGGGATTTGTCGAGGCTCCAATAAAGACGGCGCTCACTCGTTTTCCAAGATTAGGTTCTCGAGTTCTGACGAATGTCGCCTTATGTGGTCCGACACTGGGCCCCAGTATTCGTCATGTTTTTCAGCGTAGAGACGGAGCGCTACCGGATCGTTGTTACGTACTCCATTTAGGAGGTGGTCCGAAGCCGCCTGTGCCCGCTCAGCCATCAACGCGATTAGTGGACGGTACCCGCTGAGAGAAAGCCCATAACCATCCCCGATTGAACGGATAGATTTGGCAATCAATGCGAGATCGCGACCCACCTCCACCGGAGGAAATGAAATTGCTGACCAAGCTAAATCCCATAAGCGAGTACCAGGAGAGGCGTTGTCCCAGTCGATGAAGACCCAACGTTCGTGTCCAAGGATGAGGTTCCAGGGCGCGAGGTCATTGTGACAGATGATCTCGTGCCCGCTGGATGCCGTTAAGGG
>CAXTRM010000347.1:0-2894 GCA_964246625.1 uncultured Acidobacteriaceae bacterium | reverse complement strand
CCGGCAGATCCCGCCACTCCGTCTCCGCGCTGCGGCGTGGCTTCCGGCTCTCGTGGCCCAGGCGCCGGCATCAGCTCTCCTCACCTTCTGCCATATCTACCTCGTCCACCGGTGCACCCCAGCTCCGCAGCACAGCCCACACCGCGCGCGTGGAAAAACCGGCCGCTACCAGACGGCGCATGGCGCGTGCAACCTCCTTGTCACCCTCCGGCTTGCGCATACGTTTCCGCTCGACGTATTGCCGGGCCAGCGCAATCTCGTCCACCCCGTCGTACGCCTTGCCAACGGCCTCGTTCACCGTCGCCGAGGCGACCCCCTTCTGCATGAGGCCTTGCTGCACCCGGCGGCGTCCGAACTTCTCGTTCTCCTGCCGTAACCGCGTGTAGTCCGCCGCAAACCGTTCGTCGCTCAGGTAGCCCAGTTCTTTAAGCTTTGCGAGCACCGCGTCGCTCGCGCGCAGCCCGTCTTCCCCAGGCTCGGCGCGTTGCAACATGAGCCGACGCAGGTCGCGCTCGCTCTTCATGCGGCTGCCGAGCGACTTCACGGCATACTCCAGCAAGCTCGCCTCGTCCAGCGGTGCCCGCTTTGTCTTGGCCCTTCCAAATGCCATGCTGCTCCACCTCTCAAGGCATGCTTGCAGAGCCTCGAATCATTTTCGCCCCACGCACGTCTTTACAACAGGCAGCTTCTGCCGCCAGGGCTCCCCATGCGCATCCCACATCGCTTCCTTGCTCTCGCTTTGCTGCTCCCGTTTGCCTCCTCCATCCCTGCGCAAACCAGCGAGTCCTCTATCGCCGGCTTCGGCCCCCTCAGCACGGCGCAGCCCGAAGGCAAAACCGTCGCCGAGATCATCGGGCGTATGGGCGAGCAGGAGTCCAGGTTCGAGCACGCACGCGACCAGTACATCTTTCGCCAGATGGTCAAAATGCAGACCATCAACGACGACAACGGCAAACCCGATGGCGAATGGCAGGAGGTCTCCGACGTCTCTTTCGACAACGCCGGCAAACGGGTGGAACACGTCGTCTTTGCCCCCGGCAACACGATCGAAAAGGTCATCATCACCGAAAATGACCTGAATGACATCAAGTACCGTCTGCCCTTCATTCTGACCACGCCGCAGCTGCCCGACTACACCATCAACTACCTCGGCCAGCAAAAGGTCGACGACCTCCAAACCTACGTCTTCGACGTGGCCCCGAAGGAGCTGGTCAAAGGACATCGCTACTTCCAGGGCAAGGTCTGGGTCGATCAGCGAGACCTCGAGATCGTCCTGGTTAACGGCCTCAACGTGCCGCAGGATGTGCGCCGGGGCCATGAGGACATCTCGCCGCCCTTCACCACGTACTACCAGCAGATTGATGGCAAGTACTGGTTCCCTACCTACACCCGCGCCGAGGGTGTGCTGCACTTCCCCGCGCAGAACGGAGCCCTGGGGCAGGATGTGCACCTCCGAGCCACCGTGCGGTACACCGACTACAAGCAGTTCCACACCAGCGTGACCATCAAGTACAACGGCGAGGATCTGCCCACCGACACGGACAAGTCGCAAAGCAACAAGTCCCCCAACGAGACCCACAAGCCGCAGCCCTAGCGTTGCGGTACCCTCGTCTCATGCTGTTTCGCTTCAAAGCCGCTCTGGCTCTGGCCGCCTACGCCCTGCCATTGGCCGCGCAGTCGTCCGCACGACCCACCGTTACCGCGAAGACCAACGCCGTCCGTCCTGTTCCCGCGGCCCTGCGGCCGTATACGTCCTGTAAGCTCCCCGGCGGCCCGGATCTGCTCCAAACCACACCGCTGCCCCAGGCCCCCATGACGCGCGCCGCGCAAACTCTCACCGGCCCCAAAAAGGTGACCATCGCGGATGGCGTTTTTGCGGCCTTTGGCTTCAGTCCGGGCACCCCGTTTGCCAATGTCAAGATCGAGCAGCTGCCCGCGGCGAGTTACGCGAGCGAAAAAGCTGACCTCATCAGCGAATTCGACAAGATCAACGCCACAGGGGAAGACACCAAGCGCAACTACGACCTGAAGCCCACCTTAAATGGTTTTGAAATCTATGGCTTCGATCGCACGGCGCTCGATGGCAACGTGCTCGGCATCTACCTGTTCTTCGAGAACGCGCACCACATCGCCACCACGGCCTATCTCCTGAATGGGACGGCGGGGCAGCGAAGCTTTAAGACCGTACAGGAGTACAACGGCCTGCGGGAAGGCTTCCTTAACGCCTATACCCTGTGCGTCCGCAAGGCCCTCGGAGGCGTTGCCTCTCCGAAGCCGGCGGCCAAACCGGCTTCGAAAGCCGTGGCGCATCCCGCCAGGCACCGCTAGAGCGGAACGGCCTGTCCCTGCGCACGTTCCTGCTCCCGATGCCGCATGCGCCAGCGCCGCAACGGTTCACCCAAAACATCCACAAGCACAATACCGGCCATGATAATCGGGCCGTCGATCGGCCGCTGCATGGTGCCCGTCGCTACCATCAGTGTGGTTGAAAGCGCGGCCGGCTGCGTCGCCCGCAGCAGCACGGTAAACAGCACCGTGAGCAGCGTCGCCACCATAGCGGCCCACACCCGCGTCAGCGTGATCGCATGGGTGGACACTGCGGGAACCGACCACGCATGCGTGACCCACAAGGCGGCAAAGCCGCTCACCACCCCCACAAGATGCCCCACAATCACGTTGTAGGGACGAGCGCTGTCCCTTTCGGGCATCTCGGTAAGTTCGTATGCGGTCGGACCCAGGCTTGCAAAAAAGAGGGGCTGATGGGACAAAAGCGCAGCGATGCCGGCCACGAACAGCAGCCCGGCTTCGCAGAGCGGCGCAAGAATCGCATCTCGATGTAGGCGCTTCACCAAGCCCCCTGTCCCCTGCCCAGTGGTCCGCTCCAGATCCATGGC
>CAXTRM010000346.1:1435-2909 GCA_964246625.1 uncultured Acidobacteriaceae bacterium | reverse complement strand
TCCGAAAGAGCGGGGGTGGCAGGAGTGTCGGGCATGATGAGGAGTTCAGCGTAGTGGGTGCCAATGGTCAATGCAACGAGGTGTGGAGATCTGCGGAGGGATGGACCCGTTTGTGGGATGGTCAGCCCCGGAGATTGGCGACAAGCTGTAGATGCGCGATGGGGTTGCTCGTAGGGCTTCACGACGCGGTGTGGTGTGCATGCGGTATGGCGAAACTGGCAGTTCGATTCGGACGAGATCTCGCGGAATCTGGGGTTTGTCTTTGTGGCTGGGTCTTGCGTTGAGCAGCGGAAGTTGGCTGCCGGCCAAGGCCCAGACGGATTTGCAGCGCAAGATGGATACCATGCCGGAGATGACGTTATCCCAGACGCCTGCCGTGCATTCGCGCCGGCAAGTGCTTCAGGGCACGGTTTCCGATGCGAGTGATGCAGCCGTTCCGGGAGCCCGCGTGGTTCTGACGGCGCAGGATACGGGCACTGAACGGGAGACTACGGCTGGGGAGGATGGCAGCTTTGCTTTTGTAAGCACCAGCCCAGGAACCTACATCATCACAGTCGAACGGGACGGTTTCGAGCCCTGGCGTGGCCCCACGACCCTGACGGAGTCTGATGAGGCAGCCTTGGTCGGGGTCGTTTTGCACACGGCGGCGCTGAGCACGACCCTTGAAGTTCACGCGTCGGTACGGGAGATCGCTGAAGCGCAGATGGAGTTGGAGGAAAAGCAGAGGGTGTTGGGGGTGTTTCCGAACTTTTATGCCTCCTATGCGCCGGATGCGGAGCCGTTGAGCCAAGGGCAGAAGTTCCGCTTGGCGTGGCGGTTTGTGAACGATCCGGTGGCGCTGGCCATTGCGGGCGTGACCGCCGGATCCGAGCAGCGGGCGGACGCGTTTCATGGTTATGGCGGCGGCAGTTTTGGCTATGCTAAGCGCTACGGCGCGGCGTATGCCGATGGGCTGACCAGCACGATGCTGGGACAGGCACTGCTGCCGGCGCTTTTCCACCAGGACCCGCGGTATTTCGTGAAAGGGACGGGGTCGGTGGGGTCGCGAGTGTTGTACGCAGTAGCGAGCATGGTGATCTGCAAAGGAGATAACCGGCGGTGGCAGCCAAACTACTCGAATGTGCTGGGGAACTTCGCAGCTGCGAGTGTGTCGAATGCCTACTATCCGTCGGCGAACCGCGGTGGCGGGTTGGTGGTACAGACGGCGGTGATGGCCACGGCGATGGGGGCAGTCGGGGGACTGTTTCAGGAGTTTGTGCTGCACCGGATGACGCCGCATGTGCCGGACTATGAGAGTGTGCGGTAGAGACGGTCGCGATCAGTACGAGAGTCTGAACGAAACACAGAGACTGGCGAACCTGCAGGCGCTAAGATGCTGCCTATGCGACACGCTCGTTTGCGGACGATGCCGGGCAGGTCTGCCCCTCCTCCTGCTCTTGTACTTTCCCTCGTCCTCGTTCTAGGGGTGTTGTTG
>CAXTRM010000346.1:0-1360 GCA_964246625.1 uncultured Acidobacteriaceae bacterium | reverse complement strand
TTCCTGTTTGGCTTGGCGCACTCCGTAGGTTCTTTGTTCGGGCCACCGGCGGTTTGGGACCGGCCACGGGAGATGCCGCTTCTCGACGAGATCGCTGGCATGTACTCTGAGCGCTCGAGGACTCTCGATCGGAGCTTCCAGGGACCTAAGGCGCGTGTCGAGCTAAACCGCGACGGCACGATGCGGGTGCGCAGCTTGCCTTATGAGCAGATGACCGGGACTCCCTGCGAGATCTCCGGGACAGGCACCTGGTACCGGTCCAACGATGGAGAAGATTTTGATCTGCACCTAGTCGCCCCTGAAGGGACTGGGGCATGCCCCGTGGGGGATTACGGGGGTTTTGCCGTTGCTGGCAGGAAGCCGCCATTTTCGCTGTATTGGATTGTGAGTGACCCCGACTCCGGCACCGGAGTTTGGCTGGCATCCAATCGCTAGAGTACGGCGGAGCGCATCAAGAAGACGACGGAGGCTGATCCTGTGGTGGGGGATGGTCTCGGTGTTGCTGTTGAACAGCAGATTCCCCGTTCGGGAAATGGCAAAAGCAAGAAAAGCAAAGATGCTTCGAGCACGGACGCTCACAGCACCGCAGCGGAGATCAGAAGCCTGGAAGGAAGCACCGCTGCGGCGAAGGCCGATGTGTTGGAGCTGTTTCATCCGGTGACGGCGGAGTGGTTTCGGGCGGTGTTTGAGGATGTGACGGCGCCGCAGCGGGAGGGGTGGCCGGCGATTGCGAAGGGTGAGTCGACGCTGATCCTGGCGCCTACCGGTACGGGCAAGACGCTGACGGCGTTCCTGTGGTGCCTGGACAAGCTGATGCTGCAGCGGCCGGCGGAGTATGGCGAAAATCCCGGGTGCCGGGTGCTGTACCTGAGCCCGCTGAAGGCGCTGGCGGTCGATGTGGAGCGCAACCTGCGGTCGCCGTTGCAGGGCATCGCGAACATGGCGCAACGCGAGGGCGTGCCGGTGCACATCCCGGAGATCAGCGTGCGGACAGGGGACACGCCGCAGAAGGAACGGGCACGGTTCAAGCGGCATCCGGGCGAGATCCTGATCACGACACCGGAGTCGCTGTACCTGATGCTGACGAGCGATGTGAGCGAGGCGCTGCGGTCGGTGGAGACGGTCATTATCGACGAGATCCATGCGCTGGTGCCGACCAAGCGTGGGGCGCACATGGCGTTGTCGCTGGAACGGCTGGAGGCGCTGACCGGAAGGCAGCTGCAGCGCATTGGCTTGAGTGCGACGCAGCGGCCGTTGGAGGAGGTGGCGCGATTTCTGGGCGGGGCGGAAGGCGGGGTGGCTGCAGGTGGCCGTAGCGCCGGCGCGGCTTCAGGAGAACAGCAGGTTCCCCGTTCGGGGA
>CAXTRM010000345.1:0-2920 GCA_964246625.1 uncultured Acidobacteriaceae bacterium | reverse complement strand
CCTTGCAACCATACAGGTTGTCGAACTTGGACTTGGTGACCGAATCGTTAACGTTGATCGCGGGAACCAGGAGTTTGCCCTGTTCGAGCATCTTGTACAGGCGATGAACGCCGGTGGTGGTCTCCTCGGAGACGCCACGCCAGTCCTTGGCAACGCGGGTCCAGCGCTGGTTGTCCTCGTCGTGGATCTTTTTCAGGAGGGCCTTGATGACGGCTTCTTCCTGCGAGTCGGCATGGGCATCGACCCATTCGCGCTCACCCTTTTCGAGTTCGACGCCCTTGTGAATCAGGAGGGTGACGTCCCCGCCGTCATCGACGACGAGTTGCGGACCGAGACCGCCCTCGTGACGGAGCGCCTGATCGGTGCACCACCAATACTCTTCCAGGGTTTCGCCCTTCCAGGCAAAGACGGGAACGCCGGACTGGGCGATAGCGGCCGCGGCGTGATCCTGGGTGGAGAAGATGTTGCAGCTTGCCCAGCGGACCACAGCACCTAGGTCGACAAGCGTCTCGATGAGCACGGCAGTCTGGATGGTCATATGCAGGGAGCCCGTGATGCGCACCCCTTGGAGGGGCTTTTGCGGCGCGTACTTGCGCCGGATGCTCATCAGGCCAGGCATCTCGCTTTCGGCGATGGTGATCTCTTTGCGTCCCCACTCGGCGAGCGAGATATCAGCGACCTTGTAGTCGGTCGTGACCTGCTGCTGTTCCAGAACTGCGGTAGCCATGTGTTCTCCTTGTATACGTTGCCGTATTGAGGGTATCAAACGGCACTTGGTGCGGCGGAACGAAGAAGGCCAGAGAGCATCCGGCGAACTTCGACGACTTGATGCAGCAAAGCATCATGGGTGTCTGGCTGGATTAGATCAAGATCACGGCTGGGGAACAGCATGGGCCAGACTGACGCCGCGCCGTGAGCCTGCCCAAGACAGCCGGCGAACTCAGTGGCATGATCGCGACCAGCAGCCTTCGCGAAGCCCACCTCAATCTGGGCAGAGCGGCGAGGCAGCTGCACGGGCTGGCTGGAGATCTTCCGCGTGGATTGCATTGGCGTCCGGTAAGTGGCCCAGCGTGAGTCTCATGTCCTTTGCGCCAGACCTCCGGGGAGAGAAGCTCGGCATGGGGCTCGTACTCAAGCTGTTGCGGGGCTTCTGACGGAACGGCGGCTCGAGAACGGGTCCGTTCAGTGCTGAGCTTCGAGTCTGGATGTGGTGAGTTTTTGTAGCTCTGTCCAGAGAGCATCGATCTTTTGCTTCAACTCGTCTATCCCACGATCGTTTTCCAGGGTGTAGTCCGAAGTTTGTGACGAACGCTGCTGGGCGAGCCGGTCCCGGGCATTGGTTTCGAGCGCGAAACGCTGCTCAGGGGTAAGCACGCTGCCTTGGGCGGATCGCTCAACAAAACGAGCGACCTTGAGTTCGTCCGGGGCGGTAACAACGATGATCCGGTCGAAACGCTTGCGCCACGGTTCCTCGGTACCCGCGTGCTTCGTGGTGAAGAGCAGTGCAGACTCGATGACGGCGACGGCGTTCGGGTGGGTTTGCGCGAGCTGGTCCAGAAGACGTCCCTGTTCTGCGAGAACTGCCGGATGAACGAGGGCGTTCAGTTCTTCGACACGCGAATGTTCGGGGTCGAAGGCGAGGCGGGCGAGGGCGGGGCGGTCGAGCTGTCCATCGGGAAGCACGACCGATGGCCCGAACCGGTCGACAACGGCTTGGTAGACCGCATGGCCGGGTTGCATCATCGCACGGCCCATCTCATCGGAGCTGAAGATCACAGCCCCATGTGAGGCAAGCAGACGGGCCACGGTGGATTTGCCGCTGCCCAGCTCCCCGGTTAGGCCCACACGCAACATGGTCTAAAGGCCGCGGCGGAAGCGGGCCGCCTTCAGAGTATTGGCCATCAGCATGGCAATGGTGAGCGCGCCAACGCCGCCGGGGACGGGCGTATAGGCTCCGGCAACAGAGAAGGCGCGCGGGTCCACGTCGCCGATCACGGTAGAGCCCCGCTTGCGAAAGCCCTCGATGCGGCTGGCATAGGCGGGTGTGTCGGGCGGGAAAAACTTCTCGACCTCTGCCTCGCCGGTGAGGCGGTTGATGCCCACGTCAATGACCGTGGCGCCCGGCATGATCATGTCGGCGGTGAAGAAGCCGGGCTGCCCAATGGCAACCACGAGCAGTTCAGCTTCGCGCGTATGCCGCGCCAGGTCCCTGGTAAACCGATGACACACGGTGACGGTGGCCTGCTCATTCATCAGCAGCAGGCTCATGGGCTTGCCGACAATGTTGGACTTGCCGACAACCGTGGCCCGTGTGCCAACCAGCGGAATGCCACTTCGCTTCAGCATCTCCAGAATGCCGGCGGGGGTACAGGGTGCAAGCACCTCGTCCAAGGGAACGCCATGGAGAAGTCTGCCGCCGTTTAACGGGTGAAACCCGTCAACGTCCTTCTGTGGGTCTACGGCTTCGAGAATGCGATGGGCATCCACGTGCGCGGGCAAGGGGAGTTGCACCAGGATGCCGTCTATCTCATCCCGTGCATTCAGGGTATGCACGATGGCGAGCAAATCTTCTGTGCTGATCGAGGTGGACGGGGTAATCAACTCGGAGTACAGCCCAAGCTCGCCACAGGTTTTGATCTTGTTCCGCACATAGATCTGCGAAGCAGGGTTTTCACCAACAAGAACGACGGCCAGTCCAGGACGATGCCCGGCCTCGCTGAGTCGACCAACCTCGGCGGCAACCTCCGCCTTGATCTCAGCGGCAATGGCAATCCCGTCCAGGACCCGGGGCGCCGTTTCTACATCCACCATGGGTTCAGCATAGCCGGGTCCGCTAGAATCTGCAGCCGGAACGACATCTGCCTAGCGTGTCTGTTCGTTTTCTAGAAAGGACGCGGTTGATCCGAGATATATTGCGCGC
>CAXTRM010000344.1:1300-2956 GCA_964246625.1 uncultured Acidobacteriaceae bacterium | reverse complement strand
TGCCGAAGAGCACGGCAATGGTGCCGATCAACACCATGACCACCGCCTCCAGGTAACGGAAGCCGCGGTTTTGCAACAGCAGAATCAGGAGCGTGTCGGCTCCCGTGAGGATGACTCCAAGGACCAGCGGGATGTGGAAGAGCAGTTGTAGCGCGATGGCGGAGCCGATGACTTCGGCGAGATCGCAGGCAACAATGGCGAGCTCCGCCAGGATCCAGAGCGTGATGGAGACCGGCCGCGAGTAGCTTTCACGGCAGGCCTGGGCCAGGTCTCGCTCGGTGACGATGCCCAGCTTGAGCGCGAGGCTTTGCAGCAGGATGGCGAGCAGGTTGGACAGCATCACCGCAAACAGGAGCGAATAGCCGAACCGGGAGCCGCCGGCGAGATCGGTCGCCCAGTTGCCCGGGTCCATGTAGCCCACCGCGATGAGGAACCCAGGACCGATGAAGCCGAGCAGCCGTCGCCAAAAGCGCGGTGACTTGGAAAGCTGCACCGACGAGTGCACTTCGCTAAGAGAAGGGGCCTGCGCGAGGCGGGGGTCCTGAAGTGCGGGCAAGTTCATCCTTTCCTCAGAGGAGTCAGGCTTACCCGAGCTTAACGGGCTTTCGGGAGGAAGTGGTGGAAGCCGGGTAACGCCGCCTCGCGAATCTGCCTCAGACACTTCCAGTGCCGTATCGGCTTGCCAGCTTGGGAGTCAAGTTGCAATCGCGGCCAGACGCCGAATTTCACTACAACCTTTGGATACTTTTCCGGGTGGTGAAGTTTAGTAGCCTGAGCATGTCGTGTACTGATTTTCCGAAGAGGCCGTTCCCGAAAGGTGCACGCATGCTGACCCTCGCAGATTGTCTGGTTGCCGGCTTCGTTTTCCTTCTTTTCGTGTC
Organism: uncultured Acidobacteriaceae bacterium; assembly: GCA_964246625.1. Classification (GTDB taxonomy): domain Bacteria; phylum Acidobacteriota; class Terriglobia; order Terriglobales; family Acidobacteriaceae; genus Granulicella. Next base: position 2,075 of record CAXTRM010000344.1, on the reverse strand, counting down.
TATCTACCGAAAAAGAAGCTCCGGCACGGTCCGTTTCTGGACCGTTGGCTGGTTTTGCGTGTTGTTGCACTTTGGCGCACTCGCGTGGCATGCTTCGCCAGGACTGGCGGAGCAGGTACGGGACGGCGTTGCATTGGCGACCCTGTTGCTGTGCGGGGTCGCGTTTGCGCTGTCGCACCCCCGGGCGCAGACGAGCCGGCGCAAACAGGCCTTCATAGGGCTTGCTCTGGGCGTCCCCTGGTTGGTGACGACGGTGCTCTCGCTGCTGCTGGCTCCGTGGTCTGCGATGCTGGCCGTGGCCGCGACCTGCAGCCTTGCCAGCGCCGGGGGTGTGTTGTTGCTGCTTTTGGGTTTCCGCAGTACCCGTTCGGTTTTGGCTGTGCTCCTGACGCTGGGCTGCGGGGCCTGGCTGTGGTTGGCGCCGGCTGCCGAGCAGGGCTCGGTTGTGCCGGAAAGTGTTCTGACCATGTGTTTTGGGATAAATGCCATTCTGATCAGCGGCCGGCGGCCCAGGCTTTCGGCGGCCAACCTGACTACTACCCTGGGCGCAGTCGCGTGGGCTGCGGTGTGGGCGACATCGTCGCTGATAGCGACCCTGGCACCGGCGCTTGTTTTTAGTCCCGAGATCTGGAATCTGCCCAAGTACTTCCTGGCTGCGGGCATGGTGCTGACGATGCTGGAAGGAGAGATACGCCGTTCAGAGACGACCAGCGCGCAATACAGGCTGCTGTTTGAGGGCAATCCGCACCCCATGTGGATTTACGACGCGGAGACC
>CAXTRM010000344.1:0-1290 GCA_964246625.1 uncultured Acidobacteriaceae bacterium | reverse complement strand
TTCTGGAGGTGAACGAAGCGGCTGCGACGCAGTACGGCTACCGCGGGGAGGAGGTCCTCCAGATGACCCTGCCAGAGGTGGTCATCGTGGACAGCGCACCCGAAAGCGTGAAGGACCTGCAAGCGGCGGAGCCGCAGGTACTGTCCGGGCCATGGCTGCAACGGCGTAAAAATGGCACGGAATTTCAGGTCGACATTGCGAGCCAGCCACAAGAGCGGGATGGGCGACGCATGACCGTTGCCCTCATGCATGACGTGACCGAACCGCAGCGCCTGCATGCACAACTGATTCGGCAGGCACACCACGACGTGCTGACCGGCCTGCCCAATCGTGCCTACTTCGAGGAAGCCCTGAAGAGCACCCTGGAGTATGCCGGCGCAAGCGAGCGCAAAGTTGCGCTGTTCTGTATCGATCTGGACCGCTTCAAGCAGATCAACGACACCTATGGCCACAACGCGGGAGACCGCTGCCTGTGCGCGCTGGCAGACCGGATCACAGGGCGTTTGCAGGGCGCCGGAACGCTGGCCCGTACCGGTGGCGATGAGTTCATGCTGGTGCTGGGAAACCTGGAGCAGGCAAATCTTGCGGAACAGCTGGCAAACCTGCTGCTGTATGACATGAAGCAGCCCGTGCGATTGGAAAATGGCGAGGCAGAGCTCGGCGTCAGTATCGGCATTGCCGTGTTTCCGGATGACGGCAGCGACCGGGCTCAGCTGTGGCGTGATGCGGACGCGGCGATGTATCGCGCGAAGCGGGCGGGTGGCTCGCAATGGGTGCGTGTTTCACGAGAAATCAGCCGCTCGGCGAGTGAGGCCAACGACATTGAGCACAGCCTACGGCGCGTGCTGAGGAGCGGAGACCTCCTGCTGTACTACCAACCGCAGATGACGATCTCCGGCGAACTGCACTGCCTGGAAGCGCTGGTTCGCTTCAATGATCCCCTGCTTTCCGCGATCAGTGCGGAGCGCGTGATCGGCATCGCGGAAGAAAGTGGCCTGATCGTGGGCCTGGGTGAGCGGGTGCTGGAAGAGGTGTGCCGGCAGAGCCGGGCCTGGATGGACGAAGGTCTACAGCCCGTGCAGATCGCGCTCAACCTGTCGCCGCTGCAGTTGAATCGTCTGAACTTTTCGCTCAAAGTGGCATCCACGCTGGAAAGATACCGCCTGGCCCCACACATGCTGGAGTTCGAGGTGACGGAGTCGACGGTGATGCCGGATCGCAGCGCAGCCGCGGACCAGATCGCGCTGTTGGCGCGCATGGGCATTCGATTTTCGGTGGACGACTTTGGGA
>CAXTRM010000343.1:0-2962 GCA_964246625.1 uncultured Acidobacteriaceae bacterium | reverse complement strand
GTGCAAGGAAGTCGAGGGTGGCACGGGAGATAAAGCTCAGGGCGCGGACATCGGTGATGGGCTTGCCGGGAGAGTGCTCGAGCTCGAGCGTGGCTTCCGGGGCGGCGAGTTCCTGTTGCAGCGCGGTGACAAGTTCCTCCGAAGGCAGGGGAAGACGCCGACCCCCAGGTGTGAGGACGACGGGCGTGGGATCGAGCAGAGGCTGGTAGAGCAGCATGCGGGTGCGCTCGCGGCTGGTGACGAGTGGCTTGCCGACCGGGGCGGCGGTGGAGACGATGGCGTAGCGCCGGTCGCCGACCATGCCGGCGGGGTCGAAGTGGGCGGTCTGGAGGCGTTCGCCGCGCATGCTCTTGACGGGGTAGCGCCAGAGTTCCTGAACGGTGCCGAGGGGATCCATGGTGATTGGATGAGCCTACCGGATCCGTCGCGGCGCGTCGCGAGAGACCACGGGGTGAGGGGATCCCGGGTATGAGGTCGGTATGACCCTTCGTTTCCAGACTTCCAGGTCCGACGTGCCTGTGTTTCTTGGGCCGTGTCCCGGAACGGAGTTGGTCCTTGCACGCGCGGCAGGAGGAGGTGGAGACGGGCAGCCTGATGGAAAACTTTTCTGTACCAGAAGATTCTTGTTGACCTGACGAATTGCTTCTAGATATATCTGTCAGTCATGTTTAAGACGACCACGACCGAGGCTCTGCTTGGACTGCTCAGCATGGGGCCGATGTCAGGGTATGACCTGAAACAGCGGATCGATCTTTCCATTGGGAACTTTTGGACGGAAAGCTACGGACAGATCTACCCGGCGCTTCGCAAACTGGACGAGGCAGGTCTGGGGTCTTCTCAGCAGGAAGGCAAGGCAGGGCGCAAAGTCTACCGGCTGACGGATGCCGGGCAAGAACGGCTGGAGCAGTGGTTGGAGATCACGCCGAAGCCCAGGGTGCCACGCCATGAGACCTTGCTCAAGCTTTTCTTCGGGAACAATGTGTCGCCGGCAACCTCATTGGCGCACGTGAACGATCTGCGCGGCCGGCACGCGGCGGACCTGCAGCGTTACGTGGCGACGGAGGCGCATCTGCTTCGCACCTATCCGCATCATCCCGCGCTGCCGTATTGGGTGATGACGCTGCACTATGGCCGGGACGAAGCAACGATGATCGTGAACTGGTGCGACGAGACATTGCACCTTTTGCAGCAGCTGCAAGCAAGGGAGACGGAAGTTTCCATTGTGGAACAACCGGCGAAGACGAGAAAGAAGGGCGTGACGCATGCTTCATGATCCGATCTGGGTACGAGCCCTCCTGGTAGTGCATATCGCGGCGGGGTTCACTGCCTTTGTGCTGGCGCCGGTGGCCCTGGTGACTGCCAAGGGCGGCAAACAGCACAAGCGCTGGGGCATGGTCTACCTATGGGCGATGGGCGTTGTGGCGGGAACGGCGCTGCCGATGGCGCTGTACCGGCCGGTTCTGTTTTTAGCCCTGGTGGCGGTGTTCAGCTTTTATGCTGCGTTTTCCGGATACCGGATCACCAAGCTGAAGAGCCTGGCGCGAGGTGGCCGGGCGGAAGCGGTGGACTGGACTGCGGCTTTGTTCACCTTCTCCGCGAGTGCATGCCTGGCTGGGTTTGGGGCGTTCCGGCCGGCGCTGGTGCAGCACATGGGGGTTGTGGCCATCGTGTTCGGGTTGATCGGTATGCGCCTGGCAGCCGTGGAGATGTGGCACTTCGTGAAGAAACCCAAAGAGAAGATGTTCTGGTGGTACACCCACCTGGGCAATTTCATTGGCAGCTACATCGCTGCCTGGACGGCATTTCTGGTGACAAACGTTCACCCGCAGGGAGCAGCGGTCGTAGGCGCCACGTGGAATGCCGCGCTCGAAAAGGTGCTGTGGCTCCTCCCGACCCTGATCGGCGTGCCTGCCATCGTGTTGACGATCGCTTACTACAGACGGAAGTTTGCACCGAGAAGGGTAGACGCGTTGGCGGCTGCCACGGCGGCTGAGGGTTGAATCCGGTCGGCGAGATCCTCCAGCGGAGCGTTTACTTGAGCTGAGGCCGGCGTGATGGCTGAGCATGCGGCATAGCGTGGATCGAGCCTTGCTTGGTCATACAAAAGGATGGAGGCTGGGCAATGCCCGAAGGTGTTGATGCAAGCTGCCGACGTTTGGTCGGCAAGGTCTGTGTGATCGCAGGCGCAGCAAGTGCAATCGGCCATGCTGTTGCACGCCGACTGATCGGCGAAGGTGCCCTTGTGGTGGGCGTTGACCGGAAGGAGCACAACGCCGGGTCGCTGCAGGAGATCGCGGACCTCAGCAGCGAGACAGAGGTGCGGGATGTCTTCGCTCGAATCTATGACAGGACCGGTCGCATTGACTTCCTTTACAACAACGCCGGCGCTGTGTCACCCGAAGACAAATCTGTCATGGACACCTCCAGCGAGACCCTGGAGCGCATCTTTGCCGACAACTTCCGCACTGCCTGGCTCTGCTGCAAGTACGGCATCCCGTACATGCTGAAGAACAATCCGTCGCGCGGCTCCATCGTAAACAGCAGCTCATTTCTGGCGGGCATGGGATCGGCGACCGGGCAGATGGCTTACAACGCAGCGAAAGCGGCGGTGGCACAGATGAGCCGTGATCTCGGAACGAATCTTGCACGGCAGGGCATTCGGGTGAATGCCCTCGCGTTAGGACCGATGGAGACGCCGCAACTGACAGAGCTGTTTTCCCGAATCGGGGAACAGGAACGCAGGCGCCGCTTCACCCACATGCCCTTCGGCCGGTTCGGTACGCTCGACGAACTCGCCGGCACCGTGGCGTTTCTGGCAAGCGACGACTCCGGATTCATTACCGCTTCGGTGTTCCCGATCGATGGCGGCATCCAGCGTGGGTTCACAGTGCCTGAATGAGGCTTGTTCCCACCGACAACGTGGATCTGAGGGAGTCAGACCGGGGTGGGGCTGGACCAGCGC
>CAXTRM010000342.1:508-2963 GCA_964246625.1 uncultured Acidobacteriaceae bacterium | reverse complement strand
CACCTCTGTCGGCGGCTTTCCATTCAATACGGAGTAGATCCTCGGACCGCTTTGAGTAAAGCCCTCCTGGAACACCAATGCGTGATCGACGAAGGTCGTCTTCTCCAAGAATTTGTCGACCTGCACGACGTCCTTCAGATCGGTATCCAACAGGCGAACCCCAGATTGGGATTCATGCGCTCCAGTCGAATCGAGGTTTACTGATTGAAGCCTAAAGAGGAGGGTTTCATCAGGGCCTGCTATTGCTTCTTCATTAGCAACGACCTCGCCATATCCATTAGCTAAATAAGGCAGATCGCGTACGGCCTTGACGAAACCCTGTATGTCGAAGGCCACTACACGAGCGGATCCCTTAACCTCCCGGTCCGGCGTCTCGCGGCAACCTGGACTTGTGTTGAAGACAACAGCAAGTCTGTGATCATTCAGCCACACGACTGACCGATAGCCAATGATTTGAGAGGCGCACCTTTCAGCCTTAGCCGTGAAGAAGTTACGCGGAAGGCCCTCAGAGAACAAGCTGATCCGAACATCAGGCTTTGGCTCTGCTGTTTTTGGAGTTCCAATGCACCCTTCCAAAAGGCTGCATGCGCCCAAAACGCTGAATGTGATCAGCTTCCTACTGCCATTGGTCATTCAGGTTCCTCTTCGGCTAGTGTCTTGCCTTTTAAATTTTGGACGTGCAAAATTACAAGCGTTCAGATTTATAGACGAGCACACGTCTGCAAGGGTAGAGCACATGATTGTCACAGTCACCAGCTACAAAGGCGGTGTCGGCAAGACGACGACCTCCATTCACCTCGCAGCCTACCTCCAGCGCCTTGCCCCGACGCTACTAGTAGACGGTGACGGCATCCGAAGTGCCACCAGATGGAGCCAGCGCGGAACCGGCCAGGGTTTGCCCTTCAAAGTCATTCCTGCCGCTCAGATGGCCAAGCACCTGCGCGACTATGAGCACGTCGTAATCGACACTGAAGGGAATCCGTCGGACGAGGACTTCCGGGAGCTGGCCGAAGGGTGCGACCTCATGGTGATTCCCGCCGAGCCGGAGACGGTCGCAACCGATGGCCTGATCCATACGCTGGAGAAGCTCCAGGCACTCAAGGTTGAGCGGTACAAGGTGCTTCTGACCAAAGTTCCGCCGCCTCCTCGCACAGAGGGCAAGCAGCTCCGGGAGATGTTGATTGCTGAGGGCTTCCCACTCTTCGCGCCAGAGATCCCCAGGCTGGCCGCCTTTGAGAAGGCAGCAGCGGGAGGGGTGCCGGTCTACGACATCAAGGACGAACGCGCAGCTCGCGCATGGGACGCCTACGAGGCGGTAGGAAAGGAGATCACCAATGGGTAAGTTTGGAGCCATCAGAGCCGTTCGCCAGGAACAGCCGGCCTCACAAGCCGATGAGAACGAGGTGATCTCTAACCCAGGTCCGCAGCCCATGCCCATCAGCATGCGGGGACGGCCAACTGGCAAACGGAGCAACCCCGACTTCGAGCCGACGACCATATTTCTGCGAAAAGCCACCAAGAAGACGGCCAATCGGGCACTTGAAGACTCAGGCGTAAAGCAGGATTTGTCTGAGTTGATTGAGTCGCTTCTACAGCAGTGGATTTCTGCACGTTCATAAATTTAGACGTTTACCATTTCAGGCGAAACTCACAAGGGATTATGCCGCGCAACTCTGGATCAAATCTGCTGCTCGATGCCATGTTGGAGATCCGCGAATCTCCTAACGCGGTCGAGCGGGCCTACATGGCCCGCCAGCTTGTGCAGTGCACCCTCCCGCACTCTGATCCAGGCAATGTCCCGGTATGGACCCGCACCAACGGTGCCCTTACGCTTCGTGTGCAGCCGTACTTCGACAAGGCTTTTGGAGCGGCAGGGGAGCACGTCTACCCCTATGGCTCGATCCCTCGCCTGCTGCTGTTCTGGCTTGTTACGGAAGCCACACGGACCAAGAGCCGGCACATCACGCTTGGGCGGTCTCTTGAAGCCTTCATGAAGGCCATTGGCCTAAACCCACTCACCGGTAGAGGGAAGCGAGGAGATGCCAAGCGGCTTGTCCTCCAGGCGAAGCGGCTGTTTCGAGCCACCATCAGCTTTGAGGACACACGGGAATCCAGTGAGGCATGGTTGGACATGCGAATCGCCCCCAAAGGGCAAACGTGGTGGAGTCCCAACAAGCCTCTCCAGGACACCCTTTGGGACGGCTGGGTAGAGCTGGGCGAGGAGTTCTATGAGGCCATTACAGCGGCCCCGGTTCCGGTGGACTACCGGCACCTGAAAGCGCTGAAGCGATCTCCCCTGGCGCTGGACCTGTACGCCTGGGCCACGTACACGGCGCACAGCGTGCGGCAGAAGGGCCAAGCCCGGACCGTGCCGTGGGAGGCCCTACATGCCCAGATGGGCGGAGAGTACGACCGCCTCCGCGACTTTCGGGCCAAGGTGACAATTGCGCTGCGG
>CAXTRM010000342.1:0-498 GCA_964246625.1 uncultured Acidobacteriaceae bacterium | reverse complement strand
GAAGATCCGGATTGTGTACCCCCAGCTCCAGGCGGAGTGCTCTCCAGACGGAATCACGATCCTACCGTCCTCTCTCCCCGCTGTGGCTTCTCGGTAGCATCCACAGGCTTCCACAGCCATGCACGGGTGAAACGGTCGCGCTTTTTGCGATTTGCACGGGTGAAACGGTCGCGCTTTTACGGGTGAAACGGTCGCGCTTTTTGACTGCTATAAGGAAGCCTGTAGTTTCCTGTAGTACCTACTTACCTATAGTTCTGTGCTAACGGCTGAGGAAAAAGGAACATAAGCGTACGGTGAAACGGAGCCGGTAAACCCGATAACGTTTCACCATTACGCCGCGAAGTAGCCTTCTATGAAGCCCCTAATGACCAGCTATACCCTGAGTACCCTGCCACCGCTCACCGAGGCTCAAGAAGCCAACGTGAAAACTCTAGCGGCACGCTCTGAGAGCGAGATCGACTACAGCGACATCCCGGAGTTTACCGAGGAACAATGGAA
>CAXTRM010000341.1:2776-3001 GCA_964246625.1 uncultured Acidobacteriaceae bacterium | reverse complement strand
ACCCCATCGCGCTCGCCCGCGCCGTCATGGAGCACACCCCATACGTCCTCATGACCGGCCCCGGTGCCGATACCTTCTCCAAAGCGCAAGGGCTCGAGCAGCAACCCGCCAGCTTCTTCTTCACCGAAATGCGCTGGCACGAGTTTGAGGACGTCATGCGCAAAAGCCATCGCGCCGTCCCTCCCCGTCCCGCAGGGGTGCCCTCAGCGTCGGCCGCCCTCACAC
>CAXTRM010000341.1:2383-2759 GCA_964246625.1 uncultured Acidobacteriaceae bacterium | reverse complement strand
GCCTCATCCATTCCCCGGCACAACGCCCTTCGCCCACCGCTTCGGTACTGTGGGTGCGGTGGCCCGCGACAGCGCCGGCCACCTCGCCGCCGGCACCTCCACCGGCGGCATGCAGGGCAAGCTCCCCGGCCGTGTCGGCGACTCCCCCATCCTCGGCGCGGGCACCTACGCCGACGACCGCGGCTGCGCCGTCTCCGGTACCGGCGTCGGCGAATACTTCATCCGCCTCTCGCTCGCGCACAGCATTGGTGCCCTTTGCCAGGCCGGCCAAACCCCGCAGGCCGCCGCTGACCAACTCATTCACAAAGACCTGCCCGCGCTTCCCGGCGGCGAAGGCGGCGTCATCGTCCTCAACCGAACCGGCCCACCCATCTGG
>CAXTRM010000341.1:783-2373 GCA_964246625.1 uncultured Acidobacteriaceae bacterium | reverse complement strand
CCCCACCGCAGATCTGGGTCAAGTAGCCGGTAAAAATGACCCCACCCCACTCCAGCCGTCATCCTGAGCGCAGCGAAGGATCTCTGTATTGCTGGCCGGGACACGAGCGCAAGAAGCCGAACTGCTACCAAACGGCCCATAGTCACCAACTCACCCGCGAAGCTACACTTCCACACATGAACAGGCGTCACTTCCTCGAGGTCGCTGCCTTCACCGGTGTCGGCGCGGCGTATGCAGCCCCTTTCTCCAGGGCCTTCGCCGAGCAGCCCCTCGCCCGCGCCCTGCCCTCCGCCGACCAGGTCGCCTGGCAAGACCTCGAAGTCGGCATGTTTGTTCACTTCGCGCCCAATACCTACCAGAATCTCGAGTCCGACGACCTGTCCACGCCGCTCTCGCAGATCGACCCCAAGCAACTCGACACCGACCAGTGGGCCCAAACGGCGGTGGCCCTTGGCGCGCGCTATCTGGTCTTTGTGGCCAAGCACCAGGGCGGCTTTTGCATGTGGCAAACCCACACCACCGACTACAGCATCCGCAACACGCCCTGGAAGGGCGGCCATGGCGACGTGTTGGCCGATGTCGCCGCCTCCTGCAAGAAGTACAACCTCAAGCTCGGCGTCTACGTGTGCCCGCGCGACGACCACTTCGGCGCCAAAACCGGCGGCGTCTGTGCCACGCCGGAGCTCCAGGCCAAGTACGACGTCATGTATCGCCAGCAGCTCAGCGAGGTGATCGGCAACTACGGTCCCCTCGTCGAGATCTGGTTCGATGGCTCCACCCGCACGCCGGTCAGCGACCTGCTTCCCCGCTTCCAGCCCCACGCCATGATCTTTCAGGGCCCTTCCGCCACCATTCGCTGGGTCGGCAATTAGAACGGCTACGCGCCCTACCCCTGCTGGAACGGCATCAGCCGCGACGACGCCCGCACAGGCACCGCGACCTCCCTGAACAGCAACCCGGACGGGAACTTCTGGATGCCCAACGAGGTCGACGTGTCCATCCGCCGCCCTGACTGGTTCTGGAGCACGACCAACGAAAACAAGGTCCTCACCCAGGAGCAGCTGCTCTCGATCTACTACCGCTCGGTCGGTCGCGGCGCTCAGCTCCTGCTGAACATTCCCGCCAACCGCGACGGTTTGCTGGCGGACAAGGACTGCGCCGCGGCCCAGGCCTTCGGCGCTGAGATCGAGCGGCGCTTCGGGACGCCCGTCGGCCACACCGCTGGCTCGGGCCGTGTGGTCACGCTCAATCTGCAGGCCGAAAGCACCGTGGACACCCTGGTTTTGCAGGAAGACACCCGCCATGGCGAACGCGTGCGCCGCTACACACTGGAAGGCCGCACAGGCGTGACGTGGCAGCCGCTGGGCGAAGGCACGGCAATCGGGCACAAGCGCATTCAGCCCATTCCTCCTGGATCCTATGGGGCGATCCGGCTCACGGTGCAGGAAAGTGCCGGCGAGCCCATGCTGCGCACCCTGGCGGTCTTTGGAACAGGGCAGTTGCCGCCGTCGGACTGGAACGCGCCGACGGCCGTGTGGGCCGCCAACCTGGCCGGCGCGTGGAAAGATCACCATTTTGCGCTGGATTTGA
>CAXTRM010000341.1:0-773 GCA_964246625.1 uncultured Acidobacteriaceae bacterium | reverse complement strand
GCCGGCCAGTACAGCCTGCGCTTCGTCCCACAAAGCGGCAAGGTGGAAGCCGTGCGCAACGTGGTGCTGAAGCTCCATGGCGTGCCGGAGCCGGCGCTGGTCAAACAGTACCCCACGCACCCCGACGAGCTCATTCTGGACATCACCGGCGTGGCAGAAACAGTCGAGTTGACCGGCGAGGTCGTGGGCGCGGCGGCCGGATCGATGCTGTTGCAGAAGCTCTAGCGCAACGCTGCTAAAGCGTGTTCAAAGTGCGTTTTGAGCACGCTTTTTCGTACAAAAGTTACGGCAAAACCGGGCTGGTGGCGACCTCGCGCACCCGCAGGTTCGCCCAGCCAAACGCCGCCACCACCAGGTAACAGGCCAGCACCGGCGCATAGCCCAGCGCGTAGCTGTGCGTCGCTTTGGTGACGAGCCCGAGCAAAGGTGGAATCACCGCAGCCCCCACAACGGCCATGACCAGCAGCGAACTCGCCAGCTCGGTCCGCGACCCAAGGCCCTTGATGCCGATCGAGAAGATGGTGGGGTACATCAGCGACATAAAGAAGCTCGTGATCACGATTGCCACCGCGCCAGCCAGGCCCGGGTGCAGCACCGCAAAGCCCAGCACAGCCGTGTTGATCAGCGCGTACGCCACCATCATGCTCACAGGCCGGAACCAGCGCATGAGCGAGGTGGAAAGCACGCGGCCCGCGGCAAAGGCCAGGAGGTTGCCGGTAAGAAACAACGCCGCCGTGCGTTCCGTCGTCGCCGCGTACTGCTTGGTGTACGGA
>CAXTRM010000340.1:1610-3028 GCA_964246625.1 uncultured Acidobacteriaceae bacterium | reverse complement strand
TCATTGAACTTGTTCACGGTATAGGCCAGGCGACGGCGACCCATCTTCTGGTCGGCAGCGCTGTTCTTCACGGTGCCACCACCGTTGGTGATGTAGCCGGTAAAGGTCTCGATGCTCTTGTCGACGTCAGCGTCTTCCAGGTCCGGACGCAGGATGTACATGATTTCGTAGCTGCGATTCATGGTGCTTCTTTCCGCGGGGTTGGTACCCCGCACCGCCCGGGCACGCCGGGCCGGTTTGGCTCGTTTGGAGGAGGGTGCATGGTGTGGATTCCTTGTGTCGGCGCGTACCGTGCCGCACGGAAGCCTGTGGAACCTATACCTTGTCCCTCCGGTTGTATTCGTTCATCGCCGCAGAAACACCCTTGGCGAGGATGCCCTCCACAGCGCGCACTGCCAGCTCCAATCCTTCGTCCAGTGCCGCAAGCTCGACCTTTCGCAGCCGTGCCAAAAGGTAGCTTGTGCCACCGGCTTTTACCGCCAGGCCCGCGTCGGTGGGCGCTTTGCCCACGCCGATACGAACCCTTGTCCAAATCTCGGTCCCCAGTGCCCCGGTGACCGACTTCACGCCGTTGTGGCCGTTTGCCGACCCGCTGGCCGCGATCTTGATCGTGCCCAGGGGAAAAGCCAGCTCGTCGTAGAGCACGATCAGATCGCTTACCCCGAGCTGCAGGTCGCTGAGCAGCGCCGTCACCGACAAACCGCTCAGGTTCATAAAGGTTTCGGGCTTGGCCAGCAGGACATCGTGTCCCATCAGCCGTGCCCGGCCGGTTTCGGCGCGACCCCGGCGGTTGGTGACCGCCACGTCGCACAGCGCAGCGATGCGGTCGATCGCCATGAAGCCCGCGTTGTGCGGCGTTTGGAGGTATTCCACACCAGGGTTGCCGAGACCAACGATGAGCTTCATGGAGGTACGTCAGGGAGACGTTACTTAGTCTCCGTCTCCTGCTTGCCCTTCTTGGCGACCTCGGGCTCACCCGGGGCTTCCACTACGGGCTCCGTGCTGGCATCTTCCTTGGGCAGGGTGATGTGCGCGACCAGGTCGTCTTCGCCGCCCAGGAACTTGACGTTGCCCGTGTGCGGCAGGTCCTTGATGTGGATCGACCCGTTCAGCTCCAGGTTGGAGATGTCCACGTCGATGTGGCTTGGGATGTCATCGGGGAGACACTCGATCTCGACCTCATGGAGCACCTGGGACAGCACGCCACTCTGCGTCTTGACGCCGGTGGCGGTGCCGGTCAGCTGCACGGGAACCGATACCCGCATGGCCACATTCATGGCGATGCGCTTGAGATCGATATGGAGAAGCTTGCCCTTGATGGGCTCGTTCTGCCAGTCGACGATCATGACCTTTTGAGAGGCGGCGCCCTCGACGTTCAGGTCAAAGATCGTGTTGTGCCCGGTTTCGGAGTACAGGAT
>CAXTRM010000340.1:0-1600 GCA_964246625.1 uncultured Acidobacteriaceae bacterium | reverse complement strand
CCTTGGGGTCGACCGTGACGGGCACGCTGGGCTGGCCGGCGCCATAGACCACCGCGGGAATGAGGCCCTGCACACGCACGCGGCGCGCATGGTTCTTGTTGAAGGTGCCGGTACGTGGGGTGGCGCTGACGGCGGTGATGGGGGTGTTGTTGGCCATGCTCTTTTCCTTTCGGGCACGGGGCGTGGGTGCCCCGCTCCCTTTGCCTTGCGGCGGTTAGTTGAACAGGGTAGAAACCGAGGTTTCCATGTGGATGCTTTCCATGGCGCGGCCCAGCAGGCCGGCCACCGAACGCACCTTGATCTTGCCGACGGCCTTGGCGCTCTCCGTCAGCGGAATCGTGTTGGTGACCACCAGCTCTTTGAGGCCGGACTGCTCGATCCGCTCCACCGCGGGCCCGGACAGAACCGCATGGCTGGCGCAGGCGTACACGGCTTCAGCTCCCTGCGCGAGCAGGGCGTCGGCGGTCTTGCACAGCGTGCCGGCGGTGTCGACGATGTCGTCGAGAATAAGACAGGTGCGCCCGCGCACATCACCGATGACGTTCATGACCTCGGTCACGTTGATATCGGTGCGGCGCTTGTCCACAATCGCCAGCGGCACTTCCAGCTTCTTGGCAAAAAAGCGCGCCCGCTCCACGCCACCCGCGTCCGGGGAGACGACCGTGAGGTTGGGCAGGTTCAGCTTGCGAAAGTAGTCCACCAGCACGGGCGAGGCAAACAGGTGGTCGACGGGGATATTGAAGAAGCCCTGGATCTGCGCGGCGTGGAGATCGACAAAGAGGGCGCGGTTGGCACCCGCGGTGACCAAAAGATCGGCGACGAGCTTGGAGGTGATGGCGACGCGAGGACGGTCTTTGCGGTCCTGGCGCGCGTAGCCGTAGTAGGGGACCACGACCGTGATGCGGCCGGCGGAGGCACGGCGCAGGGCGTCAATCATGATCAGCAGCTCCATGAGGTGCTGATCGGTGGGAAAACAGGTCGGCTGCACGAGAAACACATCGGCACCGCGCACGTTTTCCAAAAGCTGGAAGCGGATTTCGCCGTCAGAAAAGCGACGGAAGTCGGTTTGCACCAGCTGGACGCCGAGAAACTCGGCGATCTCATCGGCAAGAGCCCGATTGGCGGAGCCGGAAACGATCTTGAAGTGCTTGTCTTCGCTGAGCTTGGTGGGCTTTTTCGGCTGCACTGCCGGTTTGGCGCCGGACGCAACAGCAGGCGCCGCTTCCGGCGCCTGCTGCGTGGGCTCGAGGACGGCGGTTTGCGCGCTCGCCTCGCTGCCTTGGTTTGTAGAACTAGGGAATGGAACCGCTGTCATACCGTTTTCGTTCGCCACGCCTGGAGACTCCGTAGGTTGGTTGACCTGAGAAGAGTTTCGTACAGCTGGTTGAAGGCTGCCGACAGCGGGTTTCTGCTGCCGGGTGTTGCGACGTGCGGAACTGCGATCCCATCGCGACGGAGGTGCGGCTTGTTGCCGTTCGCACCCGCGCCGGTACTCTCTTTGCGTTTGCCCGCGCTCCCGGGGGAGCGGTGGCAAACCTTGCTCAACGTCAGGCAGCCAAGTTTGAACTGCCGTCCATCTCAAAAGCTCCCATGGTGTTCC
>CAXTRM010000339.1:1912-3044 GCA_964246625.1 uncultured Acidobacteriaceae bacterium | reverse complement strand
TCCACGGGGATGTCGAGTGTGGTGCCGTTGAAGCGGTCCACGAGTTCATAGGCGCCCTCGGCGAACCTTTTGCCGATGTTGACGCGGAAAGGAACGCCGATGAGGTCGGCATCCTTGAACTTGACGCCGGCGCGTTCATCACGGTCGTCAAGAAGGGTGTCGACCCCGACGGCGGAAAGCGCTTCGGCGAGGTCGAAACCTGCCTGATTCAGCGCGGCTTCCCGCGTGTTGGTGATGGTGACGACGACCTCAAAGGGGGCGATCGCGGGCGGCAGGGTGAACTGCGGCTCGGCTTGGGCTATGGCGTTCGCGCCCGCAGATCTCTCCACTCCGCTTCGCTCCGGTCGAGATGATGTGTTTGTGAGGGGAGCGTTGGCGGCGAACTTCGCCGAGGAGGACTCGATGGCGGAGGTCAGGATGCGCTCGATCCCGATGCCGTAGCTGCCCATGATGGGCGTGACCTCCTTGCCGTCCTTGTCGAGCACGCGTGCCCCCATGACGCTCGAGTATTTGTAGCCGAGCTTGAAGATGTGCCCGATTTCGACGGCCTTGCCGAGACGCAAAGGCTGCTGACCGAGAGGGTCGAGCTCGCCCTCGTTGATGTTGCGGATGTCCGCAACGAGCGTCGGTGTGAAGTCACGGCCCGGGGTGACATTGCGGTAGTGGTAATCGAGCTTGTTAGCGCCGGCGACGAGGTTTTTGCGGCCTTCGAGACCGAGGTCCATAAGGACGATGGCCTTGAGAGCGCTGCTATCGCCGTCGCGGGTGACGCCTTTGAGCTTTTCAAGCGCTTTGCCGCTCTTGAGGCCATTGAGCGACCCACCGGTCATGACCTCGGGGATACCGATAGGGCCGAGATACCCCGCCGGCCCGCCCAGATAGAGTTCTAGCTCTTCGGGCGTCATCGGACGGAGCTCGGCTGTGCCGGTGAGAGCGTTCAGCTTGGTCTCATTGACCTGATGGTCGCCGCGCAGGAAAGCAGTCACGGGGCGAAGTAGCGCACCGGGGTCGGTGAGCGAGCCCATGAAGGCCACGCACTTGATGTCCTGCGAGGCTTGGATCCCGAAGAACGCGGTGACGTCGGCGATAGCGGCCTTGCCGGGCGTGTGGACGAGTTCGGGCAGGCCATCAC
>CAXTRM010000339.1:1384-1902 GCA_964246625.1 uncultured Acidobacteriaceae bacterium | reverse complement strand
GTATGTCTCGTCGTGCTCGCGGTAGCTTCGGTCGAGTCCGGCCTCGTCCAGGTCGAAGCTGTAGCTGTCCTTCATCAGGAACTGGCGCACGCGCAGGAGGCCGGACTTGGGCCGGGGCTCGTCGCGGAACTTGGTCTGAATCTGGTACCAGATCTGGGGCAGCTGCTTGTAGCTGCGTAGCTCATTACGCGCGATCGAGGTCATGATCTCCTCGTGCGTCATGGCGAGGGCGAGATCGGCGCCTTTACGGTCCTTCAAGCGGAACATGTTGTCGCCCATGGCGGTCCAGCGGCCGGACTCCTGCCAGATTTCGGCGGGGTTGAGGGCGGGCAGGTGGAACTCCTGGCCGATGCGGTCCATCTCTTCGCGCACGATGCGGACGATTTTGTTCAGGGCGCGCTGACCGAGCGGAAGATAGCTGTAGATGCCGGCGCCAAGCTGGCGCACGTAGCCGGCGCGCAAAAGCAGCTTGTGGGAGGCGACCTCGGCGTCGGCCGGGGCTTCGCGCAGGGTAGGAA
>CAXTRM010000339.1:0-1374 GCA_964246625.1 uncultured Acidobacteriaceae bacterium | reverse complement strand
CCAAGCAGAGCGGCTGCTACGAGGAGGCGCTCCGCCAAGCGGGTAAGGGATGCGCCGAAGAGACAGTAGCTACAAGGGAATGGGCTACACTGGGCGGGGTGGCATCGATATGAATGAGGTTTTAAGCCTGAATGGACACGCCCATTCAGAGGCCCTGCAGAGTTTCCCCTCGCCAACCGATGGCATCGACATGGAGCGGCTGATCGGCAGACCTCACCTGTTCAGCAAGATGAAGGCCCTGCGGAATGGCCTACTGATTCAACCGATTGGGATCGTGACCCTGCAGCCTGACGGACGCGTCACGGGCTATGCGCACCCGAATGAAGGCAGCTGGACCCGCTACGATCATGGCGAGGTGAGCGGCGATCGAGCGTTTGCCTTTCTAACCGCAAAGAACAAGTGGATCCCAAGCTCGACGTGGACGCAGTCGATGGGCGATGTGCCTGTGGGCTTTTTCTGCGACGAGCCGGAAGCGGCGCATGCGGTGGACCGCTTTTGCATGATCCCGCACCATGTGAACGCGGACCCCCATGCCGTGGTGTACCTGGTTGCCTCGTGCCTGCGTTTTTACGACCGCACCGTGCCGCAAATCCTGCAGCAGATGTATGCGGAGGGCATTGAGCCGGAGCGCATCAAGGTGGTGGTGAACGGCTGTGACCGCAACAGCGACCGCACCATCGACGGTGTCGATCACGCCTTTACGACGCATGACGGGTGGGAGTGGAGCGCCCTGTACGAGGCGCCGTTGCGGTGGCAGTTTCGTTACTGCTTTCTGATTCACGACACCAGCGTGATCTTCCCGGGATTTCGCCGCTGTGTGGAGTCGTTCAACGATCACATGGCGTGGGATCACCTACCGGCGTCTCCGCTGGCGCGGTGTCTGCTAGGTCTGTATTCGCACCCGTTCCTGATGCGGTGCAATTCATGGCTGAAAAGCACGGACAGGATCTCCAAGAAGGACGGCATCATGGCCGAGGTCGCAGCGGAGCTGTTGCTGCGGGCGCGGACGGCCCTGGCCATCAGCGACCCGGAGTTTTCCGGAGGCGCACGGGCAACGGAGTGGAGGGAGCATGTGGACTACTTCAACACCGGTACACCGCGCGCCAGGCGTGTATTTCCGGCGGTAAAGGTGCACAAATTTCTTCATGCAGGGCCTACCAGCGAGCATTTGCTGTAGGACGCGAGACGGGAAGACGCGAGACTTGAGCTTTGCCTTCGGGCTCCTAGCTGTTGTCCTTTGACGGTATTGCAATCAAGGACAGATACCCTGAGATGCATCATTCCGTTCAGGATGACGGCGTCCTGGAGGCGAACGATATAGCTCAAGGTGAAGGGTCCGAGCTTCAGACTTCAGCTGGGTGAATATCCTAGGGT
>CAXTRM010000338.1:2600-3053 GCA_964246625.1 uncultured Acidobacteriaceae bacterium | reverse complement strand
CGCTTGGGACGGTCGATCCGCGACCTGCTTCAGATCGTGGACTGGCTAGACAAGAGCGGCCTCAACTTCATCTCTCTCAAGGAACGATTCGACACCAGCACGGCCCCTGGCCGGCTGGTTTTTCCATTTCTTTGCAGCCCGGTGTACTACCTGCTTCACTGGCGCATTGCCCTTGCAAAGAACTCCCTCAGGAACGGTACACGCTCCACCTCGGAATCGCCTTCGATAGAGGTTTTACTCGGTAAGTGCCTCCATCACGGCCTTCGTCGGAACGTCGGCCGATCCCCGAAGCAATTCGCTGACAGTAGCTCTCGCGAGGGCTGACGAGAACGGCATTCTCGTGACGAACCGTTGACGTTCGCAGGCATGAGGGCGAGGGCGTTCCAAGGCGGTTAAGTGAGCGCGCTTAGCTGTTCGCTACCCGTCTTCGTGGAGTACCGCGAGCTGCCACAG
>CAXTRM010000338.1:1715-2590 GCA_964246625.1 uncultured Acidobacteriaceae bacterium | reverse complement strand
TTCTTGGGTGGTCGTCGATTGCTTTCCACCACATGTTCACATCGCTGACAGCTGGATCATGATCGAACCTCTCGTAGACAAGCCGCATTGCGAATCCAAATACCGCACACCGCAGAGCCAACCGATGGAAGCGATTTACGTGTTAGTCGGCCAGAAGACCATGTCGCTTGGATTCAATGGAGACAGGCCTTCTTTGCAGTACACAGCCCTCCAAACTATCGGGTGACTCTGAGATGATTTCGCAGCTTTCGGTTGGAGAAGGCAACAACACCGAAAGCGTGTGTGCCATGAGGGCTTAGGGTGGCCGCGAATGGGCTTTTCAAATGAGTCGCTGCCCAACTCGGATGGTCCCGCCAAGTCGGTATCACGCCAGCAATCCGGGCGTAACGGCCCTAGGTTGCCTCTCAGGTTTCACCCTCCGCTAACGGCGTTTGTCGGACCTATCTGCACTGTGTAAGCGTGATCCTCAGACCTGTGCTGCGCCTCCATCCACGTAAAGCTATGAACCAGTGATAAAACTGCTGTCATCGCTTGCAAGGAAGACGGCTGCTGCTGCAACCTCGTCAGGTTTGCCTAATCTGCCGAGCAGGATAAGCTTGATGACGGCCTCACGCGCCTCTTCCGGAGCTTTCAGCCAAGTAGTGGCAATGGGGCCGGGACTTACAACATTCACGCGGATGCCCTTGGGAGCGAGTTCATTCGCCCAGGTTCTAGCGAATGAACGCACTGAGGCTTTGCTGGAGGCGTAGACGCCGTGTCCTTTCCGTCCGAGTCCGTCAGCAATTAAGCCGATCAGCACAATCGATCCGCCTGCCTCCATGAGGTCCATGGCACCTTGCGCCGCAAAGACAAGCGAGCGCACGTTCAACCCGAAG
>CAXTRM010000338.1:303-1705 GCA_964246625.1 uncultured Acidobacteriaceae bacterium | reverse complement strand
ATATCGATTCGGCCTTCTTCTGAGCGTACCTGTTAAACACCTGTTTTATATCCGCGAGGCTTCCTGCGTCGGCTCGCACGGCGTGAACGCTACCTTCGCCATCTCCGAATGACACGTCCGAGGTACTATCCGCCTTACGGCTGGTCGCGTAGACGTTTGCACCCTCGTCGGCGAAGCGTTGTGCGATGGCAGCTCCGATACCGCTGCCACTACCAGTCACCACTGCGATCCTGTTTGTAAGTTTGCTCATGCGAATCCCTTCTGAATCCAACAAGGCAATCATATATAGCTTGTATAACGGTCAATAACGTACTGGAACTAGCGTAGGTATCGAGGAGTAAACCGATGTCCCAAACAATCGCGGGACCACATAGCGCACCCCGTCGGACCAAGATTGGCGAGGCTGACGTGCTCAGGACCCGGCCCATTCTGGAACAGATTGCGAACAAGTGGTCAGTGCTGATCCTGACCGTCCTGTGCGCGAAACCGTTGCGATTCAATGAAATCATGCGCCGTTTCGATGGCATCACGCACAAGGCCCTAGCCGATGCGCTCAAGCGCCTCGAGCGCAATGGGCTGGTCCGGCGAGACGTGCTGCCTACTGCTCCAATCGGGGAGGAGTACACAATCACCTCACTCGGCCATTCACTCCGGGAACCCTTCGCTGCACTCTACAATTGGGCGCTGATCTACGGCTCTCAACTCGAGCACGCCCAGGCCGCATTTGACAGTGCGCGAAATTAAACACTTGCAGACAATGTCCCCCCGCCACGGTTGACATCCAGCAGATTGGTATCGGGAAGTCGCGTTCTCATGAGCAGGTCACTGGTGTCGAGGTGTGGGTCGTCGTTTTCTTAATCAGGGTCTTTAGTGTTGTTGATACTGGTTTCGTTGCGCCGCATGTTGCTCTCCACCGTGTTTCTATACGCACTCTAATAAGCTCATGTGAAGCGAGCTCGGTGCCGTTTGGGGGTTCAGAGAAGAGTCTGATGCTGCCATTTCTCGTTCGGCTTCTAAAGCCAAATGCGATTCGCAGTCATCGGACACGGTGTCAACGCAACGAGTGAACATGAGGAGCTCTCTCAGGCAGCTTGTTTTTGTAAGAGGCATGTACGGCTTCTGCGTGACCCAAAGATGGTGGAGTAGCATCGCTAGCTTTCGAGCTACGGCGACTACAGCCTTGTTCCGTGCCTGCTTGCCTCGTCGGGAAGCCAAGTGTGAGCCCCACTGTCGCAGCGCCGAGTCCTTGCCGTGCGGTCGGAGGATATGGTTCGAACACTCGATCAGCAGACTTCGTAGATAGGCGTTGCCGGCGTGAGTGATGCCGAGTTGCGGATCATGCTCGCCAGACTGACTTCGCATCGGTCGAAGCCCCAGATAGCAGCCCACATCGCGACTGCGC
>CAXTRM010000338.1:0-293 GCA_964246625.1 uncultured Acidobacteriaceae bacterium | reverse complement strand
TCGGAGGATGTGGTTGGCACACTCGATCAGCACACTTCGGAGATACGTGCTGCCGGCCTTGGGTAATGCCGAGTTGTGGGTCTCGATCTCCGGACTGGCTGCGTCGCGGTCGCAGGCCGAGATAGCACCCAACATCGCGACTGTGCTTAAGCATTCCTTGCTGCCCAGGGTCAGAAGAAAGGTCGTAGTCGTGCTAGGACCAACGCCATGGACCTTGAGGAGAGCCTGTGTCTCTGGATCTTAAATCTGACCGAGTTGTAGAACCTGACGATTGTTTTGCTTGATCTTGAGCG
>CAXTRM010000337.1:1177-3098 GCA_964246625.1 uncultured Acidobacteriaceae bacterium | reverse complement strand
GGTCAGCATCCGCACCGTTCCCCAGATCTTCCTGGAAAACATCTACGCCCGCCCCGAAAACGTCCTCGGGCCCAACCCCACCGTCGCTGTGGAGTGCTTTCTCGACCGCGCGCCCGCGGCCTCGCAGACCCGCAAACTTTCGCTCCATGCCGCTCTGTTCCGTGTGGGCAGCGAAACGCCCGTGGCGCAGGCCAGCCTTGCCCTGCCCGAGCCACAGGTCTCCCAGCACGACGAGGCAGACGCCGACCAGGCGCGCGGCGCCCTGCAACCTCCCTCGCCGCTTCCCAACTCCTACACGGTCACACTGAAGGACCTGGGCAAGCTCGATCTTTGGGACCTCGATCATCCCCATCTCTACACGGTCCGCGTTCAACTGCAGCAGGGCGGTACCCTGCTTGACGAAGACGATCGGCGCATCGGGTTCCGCGAAGCCACCTTCACGCCGCAGGGCTTCTCG
Organism: uncultured Acidobacteriaceae bacterium; assembly: GCA_964246625.1. Lineage (GTDB taxonomy): Bacteria > Acidobacteriota > Terriglobia > Terriglobales > Acidobacteriaceae > Granulicella. The sequence goes on along the minus strand of CAXTRM010000337.1, from coordinate 2,641 downwards.
CTGAACGGCAAGGTCATCAAGCTGCACGGGCTTGACCGCCACCAGACCTTTCCCTGGGTCGGTCAGGCCATGCCTGCCCGCGTACAGCGCCAGGATGCCAAGATCCTGCGCTACGACCTTCGCTGCAACATCGTGCGCACCTCACATTACCCCCAGTCGCGCCACTTCCTCGACGCCTGCGACGAGGTCGGGCTTCTTGTTCTGGAAGAGATCCCCGGATGGCAGCACATCGGTCCCAAGCCATGGCAGGACATCAGCGTCGACAACGTCCGCCGCATGGTTCGCCGCGACTGGAACCACCCGTCCATCATCCTTTGGGGTGTTCGCATCAATGAGTCGCGTGACAACCACGACTTCTACGTGCGGACCAACGCCATGGCGCATGCGTTCGACAAGGGTCGGCAGACCGGGGGCATCCGTTACTTCCAGGAGTCCGAGTTCCTCGAAGATGTCTTCACGATGAACGACTTCGGCTGGCCGCTCAAAAAGCCGAACCATCCACGCTATCTCAACACCGAGTTCGTCGGGCACACCTTTCCCGCAAAAACCATCGATGCCAAGGAGCGCCGTCAGGAGTTCGTCATCCGCCACGCGCGTGTGCATGACACCCTGGCCTCGGATCCGCAGTACGCCGGTGGTATCGGCTGGTGTGCCTTTGACTACAACACCCATGCCAACTTCGGCTCCGGCGATCGGATCTGCTATCACGGCGTCATGGACATGTTCCGCACGCCCAAGTCAGCCGCGGGTCTTTATAAGTCCATGTGCAGCCCCGAAGAAGAGATTGTGCTCGAGCCTGCTTTCGCCTGGGCACGCAACGACGAGTCCACCGGCTTCACCACCGCCCTGGTCTCGTCCAACTGCGACCACCTCAAGATGTTCGTCGACGACGGCAAAGGGTATCGGCTCGTCGCGGAGGGCGATCCGGATCATCAGCAGTTTGCGCACCTTCCCCATCCTCCCTTCATTCTCCCGCTCGGCGAAAAGCTGCGCGATTGGGGTGATCTGCGTATCGATGGCTTTCTGGCGGGCAAGCAGGTGATCTCGAAGCAGTATTCCGGCAAGGGCGTGGACCAGAAGTTCATGGTCATGCCGGACGACACGGAGCTCCTCGCCGATGGTGCGGACAGCACACGCGTGGTGCTTCGCGTCGCCGACGAGTTCGGCAACGTCCGTCCCTTTGCCACCGACGCCATCCAACTCGACCTCACCGGTCCCGCCACCGTTGTCGGAGACAACCCGTTTCCCCTGGTTGGCGGCACAGGGGCCATCTGGATCCGTGCGGGGCAACAGCCTGGCACGGTGCGGCTCCGGGCCACTCACCCGGTCCTGGGCGCACAGGAGATTACCTTCACCCTCAAGCCCGGCACAGCGGAACTGATCTGAAGCGGCCACCCGGTGCCCCGCAATGGGCAGGGGTGGCGCCGGTCTTCGGTGTCGCTGTGAGGCCCTGAGACTGCGCCA
>CAXTRM010000337.1:0-1167 GCA_964246625.1 uncultured Acidobacteriaceae bacterium | reverse complement strand
GGCAACTGATGTGAAGGGGCACCCGTGCCCCCGCCATGTGGACGGGTTGCCGCAGGTCTAGGCAAGATTCAACCCATACCGCCCCTGGTCTCCTGAGCCATACCGGCGTTGCAATCTGTTCGCGACACGGCTGCCGAGGCGCATCATCGGATGTTCAATCAGGTGATACCCGAGAACGGAAAGCGTGCCCAGGGAAAGCGCTTCCAACACCAGCTTCTGCCAAAGGTGAGGCAAAGCCAGCTTCGCAAACAGCACCATCAGGACGACGGGATGGAGAAGGTAAATCCCATACGAGTACTTGGCCAGGACATGCGTGACCGCGATCACCGGTCGACTCTGGTTCTCTCGGAAGAAGGGTAAAAGCAGTCCAAAGCCCAGCGTGAGAAGCCAGCCCCGCTCCACCGAAGGCGCACTGTCGAAGACCAGGGCCAGCACCAGAACCAGCACGGGGAACAACCCTGCCGGCAAACGTGCCACATGTCGCTTGTACCCGATGAACGCAAGGATGCCCGGCAAAAAGAAGGGTACGTTGCACAGCAGCGGATACACAGGCTGCGGTCGGCCAAGCGTTACAAGCGAAACCCTGCAGGCCAAGGCCCAAAAGAGCAGAAAGGGCCAGATCGCTCGCTCCCTCCGGGCGAAAAGGAACAGCACCGGCAGGAGCAGGTACATCTGGACCTCAAGAAGAAGAGACCAAAGCACAAACAGCACCAGCGGCGTCCCAAACAGGTTGTTCAGCAGCAACAGGTTGATCACAAGGATCTTGGGGGTCAGCGGTTCCCCAAACATCTGCAAATGAAACGCCACCATGCCCAGAATCACCACCACGGCGAGCGGATACAGGCGGAATACGCGGCGGACATAAAAATCCAGCGTGTAGGGACGCCGCTCCAACGACCACATCAGCACAAGGCATGTGTGCGCAAAGAAGAGGTACACGCCAAAGACGCCCAGCCAGCCCAGGTCCCACCCGTGAAGCACTTGGTGACCTGCAGCCGTTAAGGTGTGATCCACCAGAACCAGGCTGACAGCCACTGCCCGCAGCAAATCCAGATTCGTGCGCGTAACGCCCTGCTGCTCCGTTTGCAATCGTCCTGCCTCACCGAACAGATCGGCCGCGTTCCTTGCCTACAAACGCAGTTGGGGGCTGCCCAACGCCCCCCCCCA
>CAXTRM010000336.1:2536-3111 GCA_964246625.1 uncultured Acidobacteriaceae bacterium | reverse complement strand
GTTCTCGACATAAGTGAAATCGCGGCTTACCGACCCGTCCCCATTGATTGTGGGTGTCTCCCCCGCCAGCATCTTGAAAATGAATTGGGCGATCACACCGGAGTAGGGAGAGTCTGCCGCCTGGCGCGGGCCAAAGATGTTGAAGTAGCGCAGGCACACTGATTCCATACCGTACACCTTGCTGAAAGCCTGCAAATAGTGCTCGCAGGTCAGTTTTTGCACCGCATAGGGAGAGAGCGGTTTGGGCGTCATCTCTTCGTGCTTGGTTTGCCCTTCTTGGTCACCGTACGCAGACGAAGAGGCCGCGTAGACAATCCGTTTCACGCCAGCGTCGCGCGCTGCGATGAGTAGGGAAAGTGTGCCGTTGATGTTAGAAGCATGCGAGGACAAGGGGTCCTTCACTGATCGCGGTACGGACGCCAGCGCGGCCTGATGGAAGACGAAATCCACACCATCACATGCGTTCCGCATCGCGGCTTCATCCTGAAGGTCTGCAACCTCAAACTCTACAGAGGACAATACCTCCGTAAGGTTCTCCATCCGACCCGTCGAAAGATTGTCGATTCCCCTTACAC
>CAXTRM010000336.1:0-2526 GCA_964246625.1 uncultured Acidobacteriaceae bacterium | reverse complement strand
CATGCACCGGCCACCTGGGTGAGACGCGATCCTTGTTCTCGGTATAGGTGACAGGCGAGCAGGAGTAACGTCAATGCTACTTCCGTCCGTGCGAAAAAGCGCCCGCCAGTGAGAAACTTCTAGCTAAGAATACGTGCGCTCTGTCGATCTCGGTGCACACTAGGATGCAACTATGACTTCCGAAATGCAAATAGAAACTGTCGCCGGCCTCCCATCGCCTGCAGCCGAGCGGCTCGAACGATTCCGCACCCGGGAAGCCCGGATCGGAGTCATTGGTCTAGGCTATGTAGGCCTGCCACTCTCGCTACTCCTCTCCGCTGCGGGCTTCCGCGTGACCGGCTTCGACATTGACGAGCGTAAGGTGCGGGATCTCGAGGCGAGCCGCTCTTACATCTTGCGGATTGGCTCGGAAGAGATCGCGGAGGCCCGCGAAAAAGGCTTTACGGCCACCTCACAGTTCAATGGCCTCTCGGAACAGGATGCTGTCATCCTGTGTGTGCCCACTCCACTCACCACTCATCGGGAGCCAGATCTCAGCTACATCGAAAAAACGGGGCAGGCCATCGCCCCCTGGTTGTGTGATGGGCAACTGGTAGTGCTGGAAAGCACCACGTACCCGGGCACGACAGAGGATGTCTTGATCCCCATTCTCGAGTCCCAGAATCGGGACGGCCTGAAGGCGCACGTCAGTGGGAAGGAAGGCAAGGGCTTCTACGTGGCATTCTCCCCAGAGCGCGAGGACCCAGGCAACACCGAGGTCGCACGCAAGGATGTGCCCAAGGTCGTTGGTGGCCATGACGCCGTCGCGACAGAACTTGCTGCCACGCTGTATGAGGCCATCTTCTCCCGCGCGGTCCGTGTTTCCACCACCCGCGCAGCTGAGATGACCAAGCTGCTGGAGAACATCTACCGCTGCGTCAACATTGCCCTTGTGAACGAGCTCAAGGTGCTCGCCCTGCGCATGGGCATCGACATCTGGGAGGTAATCGATGCCGCGGCAACAAAGCCTTTTGGATTTCAGGCCTTCTATCCCGGACCGGGCCTGGGCGGTCATTGCATACCAATTGACCCTTTCTATCTATCTTGGAAGGCAAAGGAGTACGACTTCAACACGCGTTTCATCGAACTCGCCGGTGAGGTTAACGAGGCCATGCCGGAGTTTGTCGTCGCACAGGTTGCGAAAGCGCTCAATACCCAGAAGAAAGCAGTCAACGGGTCACGCATCATGATGCTTGGCATGTCTTACAAGAAGGACATCGATGACCTGCGTGAGTCCCCGTCTCTGACCATCATCGAGTTGCTGCGGGCCGAGGGTGCAGAGGTGGTCTACAACGATCCTTATCACCCCACCGTAGGCCAGGGACGCCACTACCGCTTGAATATGACTTCAACCCCGCTCGAGAACCTTGGGCAATACGACTGCGTGCTCATTGTGACTGACCATAGTGACTATGACTACGAAGCGATCGTAAACAGTTCCAAGCTGGTCGTTGATTCACGCAATGCGACGAAGGGTCTGCGGGCCCCGAACATCGTCCGCTGCTGATGCTTTGAGGTCGTCAAGCCTTCCCAAGCAAACCATAACGGGGTGGCCCATGCGGCCATCCCGTTGTGTTTTGCGTCTTGCTCTCTACAGCAAAAACCTGCGTCCCTGATGTGCGGCAAAACCTGCGACTACGCCGGAGAACGACATTTTTGCCGGATTTGGTACGGGTTGTACCACTTCGGGACGCTTTCGTAGTCTTCTCAACCCTGCAGGGGAGTCGCTGCCGCCAAAGTGCTAAGTGACTATCCAGATACCGTTGCTAGACTCAGCCCCAGTTGAAGCCGTTTCCGAGATAAATTCATGCGCACCCGCCTCACTGCACTTCTTCTCTGCTCTGCTGCCACCGTTCTCTCGATTCCTTCCGTAGCCCAGACGCGGTACTGCATCGGGGGTGATCTCGATCACCTTTCCGTAGCCGAGAAATCGGCCTGTACTGCCACAGCGCAGGCCGTGCAGGCAAGTGCAGCGAGCATGCAAGCGCCTGAAGGCTGGCATTTCGTGGTGGTATGCGGCGAGGAGGGTTGGAAGAGCTACTCAGCTTTCTCAACCCACGCTGAAGCCACTCTGGCGATGGCTGCTGCGGACACTGACCTCCTGCAACAGACCACCTACTTCCGCGGAGATCGCCTCCAAGAAGCGAAGTCCGGCGAGCTTCGTCGCTTCGTGGCGCACGAGGTGGCAGGGATCCTGCTGCACACTGATCGTGAAGAGGCAATCCAAACACAACTGGCAACCTGGACGCACACGGGCGTACTGCCGCAAAGCGGGATGTAAGCTGTTGGCACGCCGCCAGTCGAGCAACAACATTGCTGCTCACTTGAGCATTCCGCCAAGCAGCCAAGGCCCTTCGCGGCTCACTTAGACCCACCCGCTCACGAGCCATCACTGGCCTCCGCTGGGCTTTTCCACATCTGAAATAGGGGGTGTGGCGGAGAGACAGGGATTCGAACCCTGGATACCTTGCGGTATACACGCTTTCC
>CAXTRM010000335.1:0-3138 GCA_964246625.1 uncultured Acidobacteriaceae bacterium | reverse complement strand
GTGCTTCGCCACTCGGCAGGGCTGGAAGCCGAGGCCTCAGCAATCGAGGCGAGTGTTGCGCAGGTGCTGCAGGCCGGCCATCGAACACCTGATATCGCCCGGGGCGAAGGCACCACGGTCACCACGGAACGCATGGGAACGCTGGTGCGCGAGGCATTGGCAGGCATGCTGGAGCGCAGCCAATCGCTGCATGCGGTTTAGGAACGGGATGAAGCGCACACAGCGACAACTCGTAGTGACGCTGGCTTGTTTGGGGGTCCTGTTGGGGACTTCACCAGGCGGGCGTGCGCAGATTGCCAACCCGAACGACATGGTTTCCGGGCCGCCCAAGCCACCACCAACCCGCGACAGGTTGAGGACCAAGAGCCTCGGCAACCTGCAATGGATGTGGCAGTACGCGCAGCCGGTGCCCAATGGCAACGCCGTCACGCTGCGCGCCGATGAACGATTTGCGTCGTTGCTGCACACGGCCTTTACACAGCCCCAGGCGTTTTGGGGCAGAAACGTGCCACTTGCCGAGGCGATCCCAAGATTTCTGGATCGCTATGGACAGGTGAATACAAGGGACAACCGCTACCTGACGGTGGATGGATGTGTGCCCAGCTTCTGCGCAGCGCATGGGTTGCTGTGGGTTGACCTTGGTGCGACCAGTCCTCTGCTGGTGTTCGCGGCGGTGGACTGGACCACGGAAACGCACACCACGGACGAGGCCAATGCGGACTATAACCTTTGGCTGTTCAGCAACCGTGAGATCTCGGCCGATGCCCTGCCCCTCCCGTTGACGCAGGCCATTTCGGACTGGGACGCACGGCTGGCGACGGCGCATCGCGGCGTGCCGCACATCGCGCATGCGCTGCTGGTAGAGCCCAACGGTCAACCCTTTCCGCTGAACCCTGCAAAGGTTGGCGCCAACACCTTGCCCCCGCAACCGGACACCGCAACCCAGAAGTTCGACACCGAGTAACGAGCAGGCCTGACGATGACGACGAAGAACACATTGCAACCCTTTGCCCCGCGCACCATGTTTGAGAAAGTGTGGCAGCAGCACGTGGTCGCTGCGCCACAGGACGAGCCCACACTGTTGTACATCGACCTGCAGCTGGTACACGAGGTCACGAGCCCACAGGCCTTTGACGGGCTGCGCCTGGCCGGACGAAAGCTACGACGGCCGGACCGGCATCTTGCTACAGTGGACCACAACGTGCCGACTACCAGCGCGCAGGATCGGCTGGTGATTGCTGACCAGATCTCCGCGGCACAGGTGAACGCACTGCGCAAGAACTGTGCCGAGTTCGACGTGGAGTTCTTTGATGTGCAGGATGCAAGCCAGGGCATCGTGCACATGATCGGGCCGGAGCTGGGCGCCACCAAACCCGGCATGACGATTGTGTGCGGGGACTCGCACACCTCCACGCATGGCGCGTTTGGAGCGCTGGCTTTTGGCATCGGCACAAGCGAGGTGGAGCATGTGATGGCTACACAAACATTGCCGCAGGCCAAGCCGAAGACCTTTCGCATCAATGTGGAAGGTGAGCTGCCCTATGGCGTCACAGCGAAGGACATCATCCTGGACATCATCGGCCGCATCGGAACCGACGGCGCAACGGGCTATGTGGTGGAGTATGCGGGTTCCGCGATCCGTGCGCTTTCTATGGAAGGCCGCATGACGGTCTGCAATATGAGCATTGAAGCCGGGGCGCGCGCGGGTATGATCGCACCGGATGACACGACCTTTGCTTATCTGCGCGGGCGCCGCTTTGCGCCGGGAACACGGGCTGAGAGTGTGGGTGCGTTGCACCAGGAGGCCTCAAGCACACAGCCACAGCAGGGTGTATCGCCGCTGAAAGCACCTGCCCAGTGGGGCGGCGCGGATGAGGCCGGCGTGCAGGCAGCCGAGATCGATGAAGCGGTGTGGAACCTGGCCGTGGAGCAGTGGCGGGCTTTGGTGACAGATGAAGGCGCAGTCTTCGATCGCGAGATGACCATCGATGCGGCCTCGCTGGCACCGCGCGTGACGTGGGGCACCTCGCCGGGCATGGTCACCAGTATTGAAAGCCTGGTGCCCTCACCGGAAGAGGCGCTGAGCGATGCGGACCGCAAGAGCTTCGCGCGCGCGCTGGAATACATGGATCTGCGCCCAGGAACAAGGCTTGAGGACATCAGCGTGGATGCGGTCTTTCTTGGGTCATGCACCAACGCGCGTATTGAAGACCTGCGAGCTGCGGCCAAGGTGGTGCGTGGGCATCAGGTGGCCACCACGGTACGAGCGATGGTGGTGCCGGGCTCGCAGGTGGTCAAGCGACAGGCGGAAGAGGAAGGCCTCGACATTGTTTTCAAGTCAGCCGGCTTTGAGTGGCGTGAGCCTGGATGCTCCATGTGCCTGGGCATGAACCCGGATATCTTGCAGCCGGGAGAGCGATGCGCTTCGACAAGTAACCGGAACTTCGAAGGACGACAGGGACGTGGCGGACGCACGCACCTGCTATCGCCGGTGATGGCTGCTGCCGCGGCGATCACCGGGCACCTCACAGACGTGCGCACATGGCACTTTGACGGTGAAGCGTCAGCCGCATCGACCTCAGCTGTCTTTGATGCAAAGCAGATTCTTGCAGAGGGAGGTTCACGCTAGATGCAACCCTTCACCACACTCACGAGCACAGCTGTACCGCTGCCGTTACCGAACATCGACACCGATCAGATCATCCCCAAGCAGTTCCTGAAGCGCATCGAGCGCACGGGCTATGGCGAGTTCCTGTTCTATGACTGGCGCTATGACCTGGACACGCCGGACCACGTGGCCGAACGGCGCGACTTTGTCCTGAACAAACCCGAGTACAAGGGCAGTGAGATCCTGATCGCGGAACTTCGGTTGTGGTTCGTCTCGCGAACACGCGGCATGGGCTATCTTTCAGTACGGCTTCCGTGCTGTGATCGCGCCAAGCTTTGCGGACATCTTCTTCTCCAACGCCGGCAAAAACGGCATTGTGCTGGTGCGCCTGCCGGAGGAGCAGGTTGAGCTGCTACTGCAACGTTGCACCGCGAACCCTCAGCACAGGATCACAATTGACCTGGAAAAGCAGACGGTGACGGATCGATCCGGTTTCAGTGCCGGCTTCGAGATCGACACGTTCCGCAAAG
>CAXTRM010000334.1:0-3141 GCA_964246625.1 uncultured Acidobacteriaceae bacterium | reverse complement strand
CCGCTGCGCAGATCCTTGGTGCCGAAGGCCAGCACCTTGGAGCGATCAACTACCAGTGCATCGCGCAAAACGTCGCCGCTGCCTTTGCAGGCAGTCCCACAGCGGCTGTGGATGCCTATGATCAGCCACCCAGCCCCACGCAATACTTCACCGTGGCGCTTCCAAACAATGCGACGGGCTTGCCGGCCGGCATCCCTCCTTACCGGACCGCTCAGCAGAGCCTTGGCATTGTCTACGGCGTTTCGACCGCGGCGACAACGACACCCCCTGCGGGTGTGGCCATGGGCGGCTTCTTGCCCAGCGGTGCAAACGGCAACGTGAAGTCGACCTAGACCTTTCATGCTGGGCTGTCTCCTTAGTCGTTCGATCAACATTGTGCTTTTGCCCTGATCTCAGGAGGTCTTCCGTGTCACAGATTTCTCTAACCTCGCCCCAAGTGGAAGGCGAGACCCTCAATGAAGCGCAGCTGGTGGAAGAAGCCAGGCTGATCGCAGAAACGCGCTCCGCTACACGCCTCAACCGCCGCCGCATGCTGGCCGGTTTAGGGATGGCCGCCGGTGCGGCAGGTACTCTTGGCCTTGCCGGATGCACCGACACCGGCGCCGCTTCGATTGCCAGCCCCAGCACTACTCCTTCCGTTCTCGATGTGCTTAACTTTGCCCTGAACCTCGAGTACTTTGAAGCCACGCTGTACTCCTACCTTGTTACCGGTTCCGGACTGGCCGCGGCCGACATGGGCACAAGCCCCGGTACAGTGACAGGCGGTGCCAAAGTAACCTTCCAGTACAGCGCGATCGGCAACATCGCAGCCAACCTGATGCAGGAAGAGGTTGAGCACGTGCAGTTCCTGCGTGCCGCCATCACGGCGCAGAACGCCACACCGGTGTCCATGCCCACACTGAATCTGCAGCCGGCACCTGCCTTTGCCATTACGAACGATGCCACCTTCGTTTCGGTTGCTCGCACGATTGAAGCGGTGGGTGTAAGCGCCTATGAGGGAGCGGCTGGTTACCTTACGAGCGTGCCTTCCATCCTCACGTACGCCGCGTCTATCCATGACCTGGAAGCGCAGCACGAAGCGGCACTGCGTCAGGCATGCATCTTCTTCCCCAGCGGCACGGCGGTCACCTCGGCCGCGGCTGACTCCATGGACATCCCACCCACCATGTCTGCAATCTTCAACACCAGCCCCACCACTGGGTTGAACACGGTACGCACCATCTCCCAGGTACTGCAGATTGTGTACGCAACCCCTGGTGTCACGGGGTCGACCAAGGGCGGCTTCTTCCCGAACGGCTTCAATGGCAACGTCTACATCTCGTAGGTAACAACAGCAGAAAAGGCCACCGGTCTTCCGGTGGCCTTCTCCTTTCCCGATACGCCTAGACCTCCAGGCCGATCATGCGCATCAGCGCCAACCCATTGCTTCGCTCCACCACGCCATCGCGCAACCGGTAGTCGAAGTGCAGCTTGCCCTCGACAATCTCGTCCTCAAAGTGCACATTTCGTATCTTGCTGTCTTCGGCGTCGCCGAGGTGAGTCAGGGCAAGGTCGTGCGTGCTGAGGAGACCGATCGCTCCATGATGCAGGAGATCGTTGACCAGGCCAAGGGCTCCTGCCAGCCGGTCGCTCGAGTTGGTTCCCGCGAGGACCTCATCGATCAGGAAGAGGACCGGGCCCTGCTGACGTGCGGCCTCGCACACCGCGCGCAATCTCAGGATCTCCGCATAGAACCGGGAACGCCCCGCCTGTAAGGAGTCGCTGACCTGGATACTGGCGGCCACATGGAGCGTGGACAGCCGCAGGGACGACGCATGTACGGGCGCGCCCGCAAAGGCAAGGACCGCGTTTACCCCGACCGAGCGCAAAAGCGTGCTCTTCCCGCTCATGTTGGAGCCGCTTACGAGCAGAAGCTGTGTCGCCGTGCCCAATGAAACATCATTGCGAACACACTGCATTGCAGGAAGAAGGGGATGGCCCAGATCCACCGCTTCGAAGAAGGCATCACCGTCGACGATCTCAGGAAACGAGTCCTCGGGGTGCTCGTAGCTGTAGCCAGCCAGGGAAAGCAGTGCTTCTACCTGTCCTAGGATCTCCAGCCAGGGTCCGAGCCGCGAGCCATATCGCTGGCGCCATGCGTCCGTCGCGCACGCCAACTGCAGGGAGTAGAGGAAAAACGTGTCCAGGAGGCGCACTATGTAGTTGCTGCGTGCTTCGGCCCAAGTTACCAGCGTGGCAAGACTGGTAAGTGCCTGGGACGCCCCCAGCCCCCCTGCCGATAGCTGGGTCTGCGCAGCCGCCAAGGTCGCTGCGGTGAACGAGCCGCGTTCTATATGGCCCAGGAGCACAGGGCAGGTGCGCAGCGCCCTGCTGGCCTGTTCTGCCTCGACAAACAGGCCCTGGTAGCGCTTTTTGTAGGCAAAAGTCAGGCTCGCATTCACCAGCAGTAGGCAGATCAGCAGCACGGGGGTGTGCGCCACGGCATACCGCCAGGCAGCCGCTGCGGTGCCGAGGACCAGAAGCGGCGCGAGCCAGCGCAGGAAGCGCGGCAGCACCAGGCCGGTCGTCGCACCCCAGGCTGCCATCTGGGCGCGATCCAACTTGGCAAGCGCCGGGCCGGGCGCGGCGGCAAAGGCTTCTCGAAGCGGCAGGCGTTCGCGTAGGTCGCGCACGGCGAGCTGCCTTGCCTGGATCTCGTTTGGCGAGGCGGGATGCAGCAGCCACTCGGCGAGGGTGTCCTCGCCGAGTGTGGTGCGTGCCTCGCAAAGCAGTTCAAAGAGGCTTTCCTCCCCGAAGAGATCCAGATCCGACGCATATAGGCTCCCTTCCGGGTTTTGCTGGTTTTTTCTTGGGTGAAGGCCTGCCCACCGGCCTTCCAGGCGGGCCAGACCATGTTCAAAAAATGCCAAAACGCGCCGTGTTTCGGCCAGTTGGGCAAGAATTCGCTGATGGATGCGAGCGGCGAGGATGAACCCCAGCACGGGCAGCAGCACGGCGGGAATGGGGGGAAACAGCAGAATCAGAACCGCGATTCCAAACGCCAGGCGCACGTAGCCCAGCAAAATGTGTTCACTTTGGAGTGCTTTTTCGCGATTTTGAAGCGTGTTTTGACGCGTTTTGTACGCTGCTGACGTACCCGTT
>CAXTRM010000333.1:929-3150 GCA_964246625.1 uncultured Acidobacteriaceae bacterium | reverse complement strand
TTCCTGCAGGCCGTTTCGCGTTCTGGGTTATCTATCGGGATCGAGGTCGCCGGCGGTAGATCGCCCAAAGCTCCGACCCGTTTCGAAATCCACGGTACAGAAGGCACGCTGGCTCTGGTTGGCGGAGCCATGCGTGGAGTGCAATCAGGAAGATTGCGGTTGTTGCTGAACGAAGAACCGCAACAACTCGACGAGGGCGAGGTGAAGGACCTGCCGGATACAGCGGCGAACGTTGCCGGTATTTACACGCTCTTGCGTGACGACATTATCCACGGCACGAACCTTGCGCCAGACTTTGGCCATGCTTTGCGTCTTGCCCGCTTCTTAGAGGCAGTGCAGTCTTCCTCTGTGTCCGGCATTCGACAGGTGATCACGGCTGACTAGCGCTGCACTTGTCACAAGCCCACTGCGCTCTCCATCAGATGACTGCTCAGAATGCCTCTCCGGAGAGAATGCGTTCCGTAGCAGCGTTAGCGTTGATGAACGCCGTGCGATCGTGAGAAATCTTCGACATAACGCTTGCGCCCATCCACAATTGGTAAAGCGTGTGAGCTAGCATCACCGCTAACGGATATCGAACCATCCGCTCGTCCCTCCGTCAGCACGCGCGTCAGTTTGGCGATGATTGCGGAGGTACCGCGTTTCAACGCGAGACGCATCTCCTCTGACATGTCAGATACTTCGGCCCCAAGCTTGACGGCAAGACATTTGCCTTCGGGATCATGCTGTTCCTGATTGGTTCGGAAAAAGTGCCAGTACGCCATCAAACGTTCTCGAGCGCTGCAACCCGGGGCCGTTAGGAACTCATCGATGCGCAAAAGATCTCCGGCAAAGTAGTTGTCCAGCAAGGCTTTTCCGAAGGCATCCTTGGATGCGAAGTAGTGGTAGAACGATCCTTTCGGAACGTTCGCAGCCGCCAGGATTTCATTCAAGCCGACCGAGGAGAAGCCCTTTGCGCCAACAATCCGTTGCGCAACGTCAAGGATGTGTTTGCGTGCGTCGGTATTGCGATTTGTGAGGTTTGTCGCGGCCATGTCCGCCCAATCAAATCGTAACTGATCGTTCGAAGTTCTCGAAATCGACCTCTGCTGCTTTATGCGAGGTCCTTGCCGGACTAGTCACGGACCCTCCGTGAGGCACGTTTGGATTCGGATTGGACTGTGTTCGTGCCGGCCAACCTCTTGGCGAGGAGTCACCAGCAGGCGGCCCGATCAGAAAGCTGCAATCGAATCGGCAGGTGCAGAGCGCCGGTCAGTAACGTTGGCGCTCGCGTCGTCGATGGCCCGGCTAATCCAAACGAGCCGCCCTAGCGAGCCGTACATAGGGCAACATGATGAAAAGAAGCAGCCCCGGATGTCCGTTCAGGCGCACACAAAATTGTGCCTATAGCGCAGATAGCAAAGAACGCGCCCAAATACGTCAGCTTCACAATACGCGAAGATCGCCACCGGTACGGGTCTTATCTCACTTACCCAATCTGGTCAACATGTGTGTTCCCAGGTTCGGGGAGGCAACCGATGCGTTGCAGGGATTTCTGGATCAGACACTACCTGGGAGCGCGCTTCGCAGCGACAAGCTCGTGTCGGTCCTTTAGCAAGCGGAAGACCATCGAGGCTCAGAAGAGGCCAAGCTTCTGAGCCCCACATTGGGTTACGGTTCGGAAGCCTGCTACGAAAAAAGCCTCTTGAGAAGGCTGGGGCTTGGATAGTCAAATGCTCGTACAGATCGCTCCGCAGCGCTGCGAGCACTCGCGGGATTCGTCCCGGTCACGACGCGTCCGGCAGTGATGGAGTAGTCGTCGAACGCTTGCATCGGCGAGCTAAAATCCGCACCCGCTTTGCCGACAGCTTCGAGCACCGTGTCTACGCCATCGGACTTCAAGCGGTCAAGAACTTTCATGACCATCTCTCCCTCCGTGGTGAACCCAGTGACCGTCTTGCCCTCAATCACAGATCGTCCGGTTACCTTGTCAACCACCCCCGCCAGCAAAACAGGACCGTGACATACAGCACCAACAATACCCCCACGGTCCCAGACGTCTTTCGCGATTGCCTGTAATCCAGTTGCGGATGGATAATCATATAGAGCAGCGTGACCGGCGGAGGCAAAGAAGAGTCCGTACTCGCCGAGCTTAACGTCAGACGCTTTCAGGACGTGCGACTTGAGCTTGATCATGAATGGGTGATCAGCATTCTCGTAAACTGCTTTGTCACTACCTGCC
>CAXTRM010000333.1:0-919 GCA_964246625.1 uncultured Acidobacteriaceae bacterium | reverse complement strand
GTAAGGGATAGCTCATCCCATCCGAACGCTCCGGTTTCCGATGCGAAGTCCACGTCGAAGCCAGCTGCTGTAAGTACCTCAAACGGATGCAAGGCCTCCGTGAAGAACACGCCAGTTTTCGAGCCGTCAGGAAAGATGGCTTTGTGGAAACTACTTACAGAAATGAGAGCTTTGCGATGAAGAGTGTGAACCATGGCTTCTGTTCCTCTTTACTGGTGAGTTGAAATGCGATTGAGAAGTGATGAGTGCTTGAAAGGGGTTGACGTCGGTACTGCCGGGTTTGAGTAGACCGGTCGTCTAGTTCCTTATAGTCCTTTGCTGAACAACTCGCAAGGTAGGGTCGCGGGTGTCCGCCTCTTACTATTTCTCAGCGGCGAGCGGGGCCGTCTTACAGCGGGATAAGAATCCGGAAGAGACCGAAGCGGTCCTTCCCGGCGCTTGGAGCAAGCGGATACACTCAAGCCCCCGACGCACCGGGGACCTGAGTGTTACGAGCCGCTAGGCGGCCTTCTTGTGGGCGCGTATCCTCTTTGCTTCGGTTTCTGTTGCTGGTGCCTCAGCCTTTTTGGAAACGGACGCTTTGGGCTTCACTGATTTCGACTTTTTAGGCGCAAACACCTGCTCGGCTTCGGTGAGGATATCGGGCTGGTTCTCGTGCGGGATGCCGACATGGTCGGAAAGCACAATGCGCAGGGCAAGCCCGGTCAGCTTGTCGTCGGCGGTGCCGTCCAAGGCAGCCAACACAATCTCCTCGTCGGACTGCTGCGTGTTCTCGTCACCGTTGGCGAAGTGAGCGGCAACATCCTCCAGGAAACTGTAGTCCACTTGCACTAGCAAGCGCAGAAAGACGCGTAGCTGTGCTGCACTGAAGGTAGCCGGGGCCTGTTCGATGATGCGCTCGAAGATGGCAAGCCTTGCC
>CAXTRM010000332.1:0-3167 GCA_964246625.1 uncultured Acidobacteriaceae bacterium | reverse complement strand
GGCTGCAGCAGAACGACGACCCCGAAGTAGCGTTTGGTTGTGATGAGCGACTCAGCGGCGCCGCGCAGGGGCCGACTACGGCGAAGGGTGCCGGGGAGTTGCGGGATCTCGTAGACCTGGAGATGGAGTTCCGGGTGGGCATGACCGTAGGTGTCGACCTCGCGGGCGAGATTTTTGGGCGTGGTCATATCGAAGTCGGCGAGCACATTGCGATGAACGACCTCGGGCGGCAGGGCGATCCGGAGGAGGTCCGCAACGAAGTCGGCGCAGTTGTGGCGGGTAAGGGTGTAGCGGCGACGGTTTGGGCGGTCGTTGAGCCAATGGCGGACCGTGTCGTCCTGTGCGGGCGTGGTGTCGAAGCTGTACAGGAGCAGACGCCGGTCAAACGCTGCGCCGATGCCCTCTTCCCAGTCGCCATAGGGTGGAGGGAGGGCATCGCCGTAGCGGTCGGTGGTGCCCGCGATGAACAAGGCCAGGTTGGCCTGCCAATAGCGTTCGCGGATGTCGGTTTCCCGGGCAGCGGTGATAAAGGGAGGCACCCTGGTCAGATCTTCGGTGCCGTAGAGAAACACCGGCAGGGGAAAGGCCAACCAGTCGAGCTTCGGATGGCGCAGGTCATGGTACCGGGAGACCACGGCGCCGAGCTCCCCGGGCTGGCAGGGACGCAACTGGATCGCGGTCTGGACGCAAAGGCCGGGAAGGTAGATCGAGGTGTGGCCCTGCGGCATCATGGTGCCGAAGGAGCCGAAGGGCTCACCGACGATCAGGGCCATGCGAGCGTGCGCCGTTGACGCCGTCAGAAGAGTGAGGGCAAGCGCAAGCAGGCGATAAAGCACCCGCTGCAAGGCAAGGCGTGCAGGGAGCGGGAGTATGCATCGGATAAGCACGGAACGGAGACAGGTCGTTGACAACCATCGTAACGCTTGGCATGGATGAAGAGTCGCAGCAGTGGTTTGAGGAACAGCGCAAGCGCTATTTTCCACCCGCCCTCAACCGCATTCCGGCACACCTGAGCCTGTTTCATGCGCTGCCGGGGGACCGGTCTGTCCGGTATGCCCTGGAACGGGCTGCCGAGGGCGCGACGACGTTTGCCATGGAGGTAGAGGGCGTGCGGTCAATGGGACGGGGCGTGATGTATCTGCTGCATGCGCCGGCGCTGATGGGGCTGCATCGCGGCCTGGTGGAACAGTTCGGCACCTTTTTGACGCCGCAGGACAAGCAGCCGCTGAAGCCGCATGTGGTGGTGCAGAACAAGGTGGAGCCAGCGGAGGCGAAGCTGCTGCTGGCGACGTTGCAGGCGGGGTTTCGCCGACGCCCTGTGCAGGCGGTCGGCCTGGACTGGTGGGAGTACCTGGGCGGACCGTGGCGGCTGCTGGAAAGATTTCGGCTGCGAGAGGCCGGCCCGGGGCCTGTAAAGCCTGGGTGAGGTTGGGCTGTTGTGGAGGACCGTGTTCGAAGCATGGGCAGGAGAGGTGAAAGGTGCAAGATAAGCGGGAGAGACGCCGGTGAGCGCCAGGCCAGAGCTTCACGTGTTGCGTTGCCAGTCCTTGACGCTCGAGGCCCGCATGCTGTTGGAGGAGTACTACGACGCAGCGGAGGTGGTGGTGCGGGATGGGCCAGAGGCGATGGAGGCCTTGTTGACGGACCCGCGCAGCGGCATGTGGGTGGCCTGGCAGGACGGGGCACCCGCCGGCTGTGTGGTGTTGCGCGCGGGCGTGCCTGTGGCGGACGCGGCCGAGTGCAAGCGGTTGTATGTACGTCCGGCATTTCGGGGAAAAGGAGTGGCGGCGGCGTTGATGCAGGCGCTGGAGAGCTTTGCGGCAGAGACGGGGTTCACCTGGATCTACCTGGACACGCGTCCGAACTTCGCGGCCTCGGTAGGGCTGTACCGCAGCCGCGGGTATGAGGAGTGCGCGCGGTACAACCAGAACCCGCAAGCAATGATGTTTTTTCGGAAGCGGTTGGGGCACGGCGGTTAGGGCGCGGGACGACAGTTCCATGTCGTCTCTCGATGCTTTTCGGTGGTGGAGACGATTTCGCATCCATAAAGAAGGGGATCAAGGCAAAAGGCCGCGACCCTAGGCGAGCCTCACGAGAGCACCACGCAGCAGGAGCTGATTTTGATCACGATGTATTGGGTATATAACTTACCGAACTGGCTGTTCGGGCTGCTTTGCATGGGTGCCTTCACCGCGTTCGGGCTGGTGGGTTTGCCGTTGACGCGTGGGTTTGTGAGGCGTGTACATCGTGTGGACCACTCCCACAATGACATTGTGAGCTACTACCTGGCGGCGGTGACGGTGTTTTACGGGATCACGCTGGGCCTGGTGGCGGTCGGCACGTGGACCAACTATTCGAACGTGCAGGACCGGGTAGATCACGAGGCGCAGACGCTGGCCTCGCTGTACCGGGATGCGAGCTGCTACCCGGATCCGACACGGACGGTGTTGACGGACGATCTGAAGGCCTACACCCGCGAGGTGATCGACCGAAGCTGGCCGTTGCAGCGGCAGGGCATCATGCCCACCGGAACCAACCAGATGATGGACAAGTTCCAGATGGACTTGATCGCCTTTGTCCCCAAGGATGCGCGGGAGCAGATCTTCCATGCGGAGACGTTTCGGCAGTTCAACGTGTTTGTGGAGGCGCGGCGGGCACGGCTGGAGAGTATTTACATGAACCTGCCGCGAGCGCTGTGGTGGATGGTGATCCTGGGCTCGTTGATCTCGATCTCGATCACCTTTTTCTTCGATCTGCGCTCGCAAAGCATGCACCGGTGGATGACGGGTGCGATGAGTGCGTTGTTGGGGCTGATGATCTTTCTCGTCGCGACACTGGATAACCCCTTCCGGGGCAAGGTGGCGGTGGGGCCCGAGTCGCTGGAGCGGGTGTATGACACGCTGATGCGGTAGGGCACGCCGTTCCTGCTCAGGTGCGGTGGGGACGGCAGGGGTAGCTCTTTGCACAAGGCAGGGGCGTGCGGATGGGGCGATCCTGCCTTGAGTCCCGGATCTTTTCAGAACTTTCGCAAAGCAACGGAGTTTATGCGTTTATGCTGCAGGCGAACGGGCAGCATGGGCGGAGGCACCATGGCGTTGCAGGCGATAGCGAGGCGGGTTGCGCTGGGTGGGCGAGCGCTGGTGCCGAACCAGAGGACGCCGCTGGAG
>CAXTRM010000331.1:0-3183 GCA_964246625.1 uncultured Acidobacteriaceae bacterium | reverse complement strand
GGCTGGGGTGCATGGGGTGTGCCCGCGGCATCATCCTCCGGATCCGGGGCATCTGAGCAGAGGATTCAGCAAAGAGGCGATGACCCAGGTGGCGTGCACCTGATGGAGCGCCCTGGCAGGGGAGTGTGGCGTGGCAGAACAGGAACGTGTCGTCGGCATCGATCTGGGAACAACCAACTCGCTTGTGGCCTACATGCAGGGCGAGCAGCCAGCGGTGATCCCCGGGGAGGACGGCTCGGCGATCGTGCCGAGTGTGGTGGCGTTCCGGTATGACACCGCGGAGGACAACGACCATGGCTGGGCGGTGGGCAATGCCGCGCGGGACGTGCTGCTGACACACCCCGAAAATGCCGTGTACAGCGTGAAACGGTTGATGGGCCGGGACCTGGCCGATGTGGAGCCGGAGTTGAAGCTGTTTCCGTTCCACCTGGCGGAGGGGCTGAAAGCAGGCGAGGTGCTGCGCCTCGATGTCGGCGGCCTGACCCTGACGCCCCCGGAAGTTTCGGCCTATGTGCTTTTGCAGCTGAAGCGCAATGCGGAGCGCTTTTTCGGAGGCCCGGTCACAAAGGCGGTCGTCACTGTCCCGGCGTACTTCAACGACGCGCAACGGCAGGCGACCAAGGATGCCGGCCGGATCGCGGGGCTGGATGTGCTGCGGCTGGTCAACGAGCCCACGGCAGCAGCCCTGGCCTATGGACTGGACAAGCTGCACGGGGGCAAGGACGGCGTGATCGCCGTGTACGATTTCGGCGGCGGCACCTTTGATGTGTCGATCCTGAAGCTGCAGGAGGGCATCTTCGAGGTCATCGCGACGGGGGGCGACACCCACCTGGGCGGAGACGATCTGGACAACCTCCTGCTTACGGTGGCGTTGGACGACATCCGGGGTGATCTCGGGGTGGATGTCAGTGACCGCCCGGAGGTGGTGCAGGCGCTACGCAAAGCCGTGATCGAGGCCAAGATCACGCTTTCGTCGCAGCAGTCGGCGCGTCTGACATTGGAGCTTCCGGAGGGCAAACAGTATCTCCGCGAGATCTCACGGGAGCAGTTTGAGGGGCTGACTGCCGGCGTGATCCAGCGGACCGCGGGCCCGGTGAAGCAGGCGCTCAAGGACGCGCAGCTTGCGCCCGAACAGATCGACGAGGTGGTGATGGTCGGCGGCTCCACCCGCATTCCCGCCGTCCAAGCGCTGGTGACGGAGCTGTTCCACCTGGGCGCTCGCGGCAAGAAGCTGCACACGGAGCTGAATCCGGACGAGGTGGTAGCCCTGGGCGCGGCGGTGCAGGCGCAGATTCTTTCCGGGCAGGAGAATGCGGCGACCAACGACCTCCTGCTGCTGGATGTAACGCCCCTGAGTCTCGGGATCGAGGCGCTGGGCGGCGTGGTGGCGAAGATCATTCAACGCAACTCCACCGTGCCGGCAAGCGCCACGGAGCACTTCACCACCGGTGTAGACGGCCAGACCAATGTGGCCATTCATGTATTACAAGGCGAGCGCGAGTTGGCGAAGGATTGCCGGTCCCTGGCGCGCTTTGACCTGAAGGGGATCCCGCCGATGGTGGCGGGGCTGCCCCGTATCGAGGTCAGATTCCTGATCGATGCGAACGGCATTCTGCATGTGAGTGCGCGGGAGCAGCGCAGCGGGCAGGAGGCCGAGGTCGAAGTAAAGCCCACCTACGGCCTGACCGACGAACAGGTCGAATCGATGATTCTGGAGAGCTTTGACATGGCGGAGCAGGATTTGCGGGAGCGGCAGGTGATCGAGGCCAAGAACGAGGCCACCACGATCTACGAGGCGGTGGACAAGGCGGCAACACAGCCCGTCTGGCAACAGCTCACGTCGGACGAGCACGGCGAGATCGAGGCCGCCAAGCTGGATCTGAAGGCGTCCCTCGCCGGGGACGACCACCGCGTCATCCGGAACGCGATCGAGCAGTTGGACAAAAAGACACGGCGCCTGGCGGAGCTGATGATGGACTCCGCGGTGAGCGGGGCGATCGGGGGCAAGACCATGCAGGCCGCGGGCGAAAGCCTGGGCGACGGTCCCAGCGCCCCCCACCCGTTTGCGCCGGCGCAGATCCAGGTGGGAGGAGACCAGGGCGGGGCTGGCCTGATCGAAGCGGCGACACAGGACGAGGAGACACCTAGCGAATCGGTGGAAGACTAGAGGATCTACACTAGGGTCTGATATGTCCGAACACGAAGCTACGCCGTTACCCGATGTCGATCTGTCGGTTCCGCCCGCGCCCAACATGGTACGCGTGACGTTTAAGCCGGAAAACAAGACCGTTGAGTTTCCTTTTGGGTCGCTGCCCTATGACGGGCACGGCGAGCCAATGAGCTTCCTCGATGTGGCCGAGAACTACGGCGTCTTCATGGACCACGCCTGTGGCGGCGTGTGCGCCTGCACGACGTGCCACATGCATGTGCTCGAGGGTACCCAAAGCATCTCGGAGGCAGAGGAAAAGGAGCTGGACCGGTTGGACCTGGCGCCGGGTCTTCAGCTGAACTCACGGCTTGGCTGCCAGGCGGTGATTGAAAGGCCAGGCAGCTATGTGATCGAGATCCCGAGCTGGAATAAGAACTACGTGCAGGAAGGAAAACCTGTTGGCGGGGCGAAGTAGGCTCAACCCAGGATGGAGCGCACCTGAAGGCAGAGAGCGCACCTGGTGCAGGGAGCGCACCTGGATCACCGCTTTGCTCGGTTTTGGAAAAAGACAGCTTAGAACAGTGTGGGCCACTCGATCATCGAGTGGCGCTTGAAGTCCTGTTGCAGGGTTAACGCAAGTTCGCGACGGTCACGCAGAACGGCCAGCGCGATGGGCCTTCCCTTTGCGGCATGGAGCCGCTTGGTCCAGTCCGCGGTATTGCGCATGGTGTACAGGTCGGCGCGAACGATCACATCCCCCGCGCGCAACCCGGCGTCCGCAGCCGGGCTGCCTGGAACGACGGAGTGCACGAGCAGCCCTGTCCCGAGGGGCGCGCCGAAGAAGCCGGCAAGTTGCGGCTCCATGGTATCCAGCACGGCGCCGGTATAGATACTGCCGTGCACGATGTGGCCGATAAAGCCGGACCCGGGAGCCGGGGTTGCCGGCGCCGTGGGCAGGGGTGGGGTGGTGTCGGCGGGTCTGTCAGGGGAGGCGAAGGCCGACGGTCCGTCTCCGGCGGAGACGGATGGGGGCT
>CAXTRM010000330.1:0-3198 GCA_964246625.1 uncultured Acidobacteriaceae bacterium | reverse complement strand
TGCCTGCGTGGAGCGGCTACGGAATCCCATTCAGGCAGCTCGCCTTGTGCTGGACCGGTCACCCCACGTGTATTTCGTGGGGGAGGGCGCAGAGTCGTTTGCGAGGCAGCATGGATTGCCTCTCATTGACAACAAGGAACTCGTGCTGGACCGTGAGCAGGCTCGCCTGGAAACCTTTCAGGAAGCAGAACGCGCGGGCCTTCCCGACCTGACCTTTGCAGGGTCACGTGATTCGTCGCTCTCAGAAACACAGGGAAGCCTCGTGACAGATCGAGCAATGGAATCCATGCAGGTTGACACGGAAGTGGCACAGGGGCTCGCGAGCGAACTCCGGTTCACCGACCCTACCCTGCACTCTCACGACACGGTAGGTGCGGTCGCGCTCGACTCTCTGGGTCACCTTGCAGCTGGCACCTCCACGGGCGGCACCCTTTCCAAGGCTCCTGGACGAGTCGGCGACTCCTCCCTGATCGGCTGCGGTTGTTATGCGGACAACACGTCTGCCGCGGTATCCCTCACCGGCTGGGGTGAGCCCATCATGAAGCTCGTTCTGGGCAAATGGGCGGCCGACCGCGTGGCTGCCGGTGAGCCTGTACAGACCACGGCCGATGCCGCCATCAACTATCTCTTCGATCGGCTCGGAGGACACGGCGGTCTTATCCTGCTGGGACCCAATGGCAAGATCGGCGTCGCTCACAACACGCCCCGCATGGCCTGGGGCCACGCTTCCCAAAGCGGGTTCCGCCTCGGAACCACCTTTGGCATCTAGGTCGGTTCCACCTGAGTCGCGCTCAAGCTAACGCCTGCATCCTAATTGCTAAGGATTACTCTCAAAGGAGCCTCATGAAACGTCTTTCCTTCTGGATCACCATCGCTGCTGGCGCTACCGCGGCCTATCTTATGTATCGCCGGGGTGAGTCTCTGCCTTCCATAGCGAAGCAGGCTGTCTCCAATCCTCTGGGTACGTTCGCCTCCGAACTCAAGCAGGCCCTCTAGTTACAGCTACTCTGCCTCTAGTTACAGCTACTCTGCTGTCTGCTGCGTCTTTCCAACCAAAGTTCAGATGACCATAGCCCTCTTTCAAGATCCGGCAGATGTTGACGCACTCCGTCGCCCGCTTACGCCGGATCAGGCCGACAAGCTGCCGCACATTCACCGGCTGCTTCTCGGCTTCTATGGTCAGCCGCAGCCACGGGACATGTGGGACCCGCTCACGCAGTTCATCTACTCTCTTCTGAGTGCACGAACCAAGACAGCGCAGGCTCACCAGGTCATGCGGGATTTGGAACGGAGCTTCCCAGGAGCCGGTCCAGGTGCATGGGAGCCCGTCAGGGATGCGCCCTTAGCGGATCTCGAGAGAGCGATCGCAGTCGTTACCTTCCCCGAGGTAAAAGCTCCCAGGCTGAAGACAGCTTTGCAACAGATCAGCGCCCGCACGGGCAGCCTTTCGCTTGAGTTTCTGACGCGCTATCGAACCGACAAGATCCGCAGCTGGCTCGAGCAATTTGAAGGTGTTGGTGCTCAGGTCTCAGCAGCGGTCGTGAACTTCTCTACGCTCAGGCGCCGGGCACTTTCTATCGATGCCAATCATCTCCGGGTCGTGCAGCGGCTATGCATTGTCCCCCGTGCTGATGCCGCCACCACGGAAGAGCGCTTGATGCGACTGGTTCCCGAAACCTGGGATGCTGCGATGCTCGATGAGCACCACTCCCTGGTGAAGCTTCACGGCCAAACGCTTTGCACCTTCGATCGGCCCAAGTGTCTTGAGTGCCCGCTTCTGAAGCTATGCCCGTCGGGTGACCGCAACACCGCTGAGCTCACCCTTACTGCCACCAGCGCTCACTAGTACTCCCTTTTTCTTTCCTGCATCACGCATCCTGGTTGGCCGCACTGTAATGCCCCTCATGCCGCAACCAGGAAGGCACGTCCAGGTTCTGGCTCGCAAGAAACTCACAATCACACAGGCACCCGGGGCAGGTCAGGTGTCCAAGCGAACACCGCTTCATCTCATCAGTAAACGAAACCGCGTAACAATCAACGCATCGTGTCATCTCAACAGGAACCACGAGTCAGTCCTTTCAACGTCCGGCAACTAGGGACACCTTAAGGGCTTGTCAGCGTGGCCGACCATCGGACTTTCGTCGCATTACTGCAGAAAAGCGTCCTGCTTTGGTTCAATGACCTTCGACGTACACCTCGTTACCAGAGTGCTTCACATGCACTACCTGCTGAGCATCAGGCATCTTCGAGAACGTGTTGCCCTGCACATACCAGAAGGCATGCGGGGCACCTGCGTTGTGACCGCTTGTGTCGGTTGCAATGCCCGTGCCGAAGCCAATACAGGTGTTCCCGCTCAGGTGCATCTCGTCGGAGCTGTTGTCGTCGCTCCATGACTGGGCAATGCACGTTGCTTTGTGCGCGGGGTCGTCGGCCTCATACAGCAGTGTGTTGTTCTGGATCAGAGAGGTGTGCCCACCCGCCAAGGAGGGACCTGCGATCGCGACATCCCCAAACGGAACGGTGTAGCGTAGGCTGTTGTCGGCTACCCGCACAGAATCCGTGTAGTTCGCAAAGCGAAACAGCCCATTGACCACCGTATTGTGGGAAAGATCGAGCCCGCCCTCACCCTCTGAGTAGAACGCTGTGCACAGCATGGGGCAGCTCATGAAGTTCCCTGTCACGGTCAGGTTGGCGTGCCGGGCCGGGTTGCCATTGCGGTGCTTGATGAGAAACAACGCCAGCGCCGGCCGCTTCGGGTCTGCATACGCCGTGTTGCCGGTAAAGACGATGTCCGCGCTCTCCATCTGCACCGAATAGCACCCATTGCCGCAGGCCTGGGCGACATTGCCCGTGAACAGGTTGCGCACCCCACCTTCTGAGTCGAAACACACATCACTGCACACGTCAGCGCTGTTGCCGCTCACCGTGACATTGAACCCCATCGAGCCCCACACACACGCACCGCCGGCCGAGTAGCACTGGTTGCCTGTAATGCTGAGGTCACCAGCGCCTGTCACCGCTTCCGGACCATGCCATCCCAGGTTGCCATCGCCGCCCCACCACTCGATCCCGTGACCGGTGCCCACAAAGCGGTTGTTCGCCACGGTCGCACGGAGCACATACAGTAGATACACCCCGATCGGCCCGGCATCGTGGGTGAAGACAGTGCTGTTGCCGGTCAGGCTAACGTCCACTGTC
>CAXTRM010000329.1:0-3202 GCA_964246625.1 uncultured Acidobacteriaceae bacterium | reverse complement strand
CGCGTTGTCCTCTTTAAATCAGTCGGTGTTTGAAGGCGCCAACGCCCTTACGTCGCCGGGGCAGTTTCTGGCTGGCGGAACGACCATGGTCGACCTGATGAAGCTTTACGTCATGAAGCCCGAAATCCTGTGCGACATCAAACATTTGCAAGGAATCGACACGATCGAGGAGGAGAGTGGCGGCCTGCGACTCGGGGCGTTGGTCACGATGGCTCAGGCGGCACGGGATGAACGCTTACACACTGGTTATCGCATGGTGGTGCGATCGTTGGCACAGGCGGCGAGTCAGCAGATTCGTAACATGGCGAGGCTGGGCGGCAACGTTCTTCAGCGGACCCGCTGCAGCTACTTTCGCGACCCGAGCTTCACAGAGTGCAATAAGCGAGTACCCGGTAGCGGCTGCTCTGCCCTTGATGGTGTTAATGCAAAGCATGCCGTGCTAGGCACATCCAAGGCATGTATCGCCACATATGCCGGAGATTTTGCGCAGTCCTTGGTTGCTCTGGACGCAAAGGTAGGCACGAACGGACCCTTCGATGGCAGGCCCTTCGCGGAACTACATCGCCATGGCGACACTCCGGAAATAGAAACCAGACTTGCACCGGGCGAACTCATCACGAGCTTCTTACTTCCTCCAGTTGCCGAGTGGACGCGCCGATCGACGTACATTAAGATCCGAGATCGCGATTCGTATGCCTTTGCACTTGCAAGTGCAGCCGTTGGTGTCGCATTTGAAGACGGCCTTGTAAGTGAAGTGAGGATCGCCCTTGGAGGCCTGGCGACTGTACCGTGGCGCGCCCTTCGTGCTGAAGAGGTCCTCCGCAGTCGGCACCTGGACGAAGACACAGCGACAGAAGCAGCCGAGGCCGAGTTCGCTGCGGCGCAGCCGCGGGCTCAAAGCTCCTACAGAATCTCACTCGGGAAGGCAACAATGGTCCGCGCGTTGTTGTACGCGCAGGGCATGGAGATCTGAGCATGCGTACATTGGAACTGAATCCTGCAGCTCCCACGATGCCGATGGGTACGGGTGGGGAGCCAGTGCAACGCCAAGAAGCGCGAAGCAAGGTGACAGGGCAGCCCATCTACGCCGCGGACCTGCCGCTTCCCACAGGCGTGCCTCTTGCCTACGGGTTTCTGGTGATGTCTTCGATTGCGCGAGGACGCATTCGCGAAATGCGTTTGGCCACGGCAAGGGCTCTTCCAGGCGTCCTCGACATCCTCACGCATGAGAACGCGGGTCACATGCCCGCACTCAAGACATTCATGGATGGGGGTCAGGGGGTTACTTCTGTTGCCCCCCTAAGCAGAGATGTTTACCACGCGGGACAGATTATCGGCTTGATTGTCGCTGAAAACTTTGAGACGGCGCGTGAGGCGAGCTATCTCATTGAGGTTGACTATGAAGAGCAGCCTGCGACAGGTAGCTTCGATAGCCCCCTTGCCGAGTTCCTGAAGGGTCAGGAAGCGCGGAAGGATGACCACAAGGACGCTAATGTCGGTGATGTCGAGGGCGCGCTTAGCGCCGCCGCTGCTGTCGTCGATCGACGGTACACGACAGAGACACAACACCACAATCCGATTGAACTGCACTCAACTACTGCCATGTGGATTGGCGACGAACTGCTTATTCATGAGCCGTCGCAGTACTATTACGCGCTCCGAGAGGCGGCGTCCATCCAACTACGCGTGCCGCGCGAAAAGGTTCGCGTTCGCGCGCCCTTTGTAGGCGGAGCCTTTGGTTGCAAAGCGATGGTCAGTCATCGTACGGCACTGACCGCTTTGGCGGCGAAGCGGCTGAAACGGCCCGTGCGCACTACCGCCACTCGGGATCAGGGCTTTACCATTGCCACCCATCGCAGTGAAACGCGAAATCGTGTTCGGCTCGGTGCCGATGCAACAGGTCGTCTTACGGCGTACCACCACGATATCTGGGAGATGACGTCCCGAAAAGACGTATACGCGAATGACGGAGTTGAAGGGCTTGTTTGTCTCTACGGTCCGAAGAACATAGCGAACACCTCCTGGGTCGTGCGTGCCGATCGAGACACGCCAGGGTTTATGCGTTGCCCGCATGCGGTGCCGCCGATGTTTGCACTCGAGTCGGCCATGGATGAGCTCGCCTATAAGCTCCGGATCGATCCGGTCGAGTTGCGGAAGCGAAATGAGGTGCACCGAAACCCTATTTCGGGGATCCCGTACACGGGCAACTCGCTTAACCGTTGTCTGGACGAGGGAGCCGCGCGCTTCGGTTGGTTCCGACGGGATCCTAGACCTTGTTCCACGCGTGAAGGAGAGTGGCTGGTCGGTCAAGGTGTAGCAACGTGCTATTACCCGGTCCATATGTTTTCCAACTCTTCAACACTGACCGTGACCGCCGACGCCTGCGCGCGATACGAGACTGCCGTGTCCGACGTCGGTCAGGGTGCAGCCACGATTCTTAGCCAAGTCATCGCAATGCGCCTTGGACTGCCAGTGACCTCAGTGGAAACGCTCGTCGGCGACACAGCGTTTCCGCCCGGAGTTCATGCCGGAGCCTCCATGACTACCCCAAGTGCTCCGAATACCGCTTTGATAGCTGCAGATAAAATCCTCGCGAAGCTCGGGCTGACGCCTGCTGGTCAGGGTGATGATCGTGTCGGCCCGACTCGCATTAAGGAAGCCTTCGCGAGACTTGGAATAGACAAGCTGACGGAACAGGCTTCGTGGTCGCCTCCGGGTGCGGACAAAAACGCCATACCGGACAGCTACAAGGCCAAAGGTGTTAAGGATATGACGGAGGTCAAGACCGGTTCACATCGCTCCTTTGCCTGGGGTTGCAATTTCGTGGAGGTACGCATTCATAGCCGCACCCGAGAGATCCGCGTGCCGCGCATCATGGGCGCCTATGCTGCCGGCTATATCGTCAATCCACGTTTGGCGCGCAGTCAGCTAATCGGGTCGATGATTTGGGGCATCGGTGGAGCATTGCTCGAAGCCACGATTCTTGATGAGAAGCGTGTCCGTTACGTCAATAACGATCTTGCAGAATACGAGATCGCCGTAAACGCCGACATCAATGAAATCGAAGCTTTCTTGCTCCCTGAGGAGAATACAGAAATCAACAAACTGAACACGAAAGGCTTGGGCGAGATGGGAAATGCAGGGACCCCAGCGGCGATAGCCAACGCTGTGTACCACGCTACCGGAAAGCGGATCACCGAAC
>CAXTRM010000328.1:0-3206 GCA_964246625.1 uncultured Acidobacteriaceae bacterium | reverse complement strand
GCTTCTCGCGCTTTCTGGCAATCAACCTGGAGCTCTTCACCCTGGTGGAGGCCCTCAACCAAGCCTAGGAGGCCTCATCCATGCAGACCCAGATTGCGATCGGCAGCAACCGGAACTTTGCCCTTAGCCAAGCGCTGTTGATCTACAAAGGCGATTCGCACAAGGAAGCTTTCGTGACTCTCCACCAGGTGGGCAAAGAGCAGTCTGGTCCGCCTACCCTTGGCCCCGCCGAAGCACTCACGCAAGGGTTTCTCGACAGCCTTCTTCAGGCGGTGGGCGGCAATGCTGCCATTGAAGTCTTGCCAGAAAACGTGCTGGCGCGTACGCAACAGATGCTGGCATGGTGGGTGCCGGCGAAGCCGCGACGCATGTTCTTCCAGCATGCGCAGGGTGTACTCGACGACATCAGCGGCCAGCTGTTCCCGCAGCCTGCCCTGGTCCTACGAGTGGATGCAACAGGACTGTCTCTGAGAGCGCTCGAGAAGAACCAGCGGCCGCAGGCGGATACCCGCATGATGGTCGCCCCTTACTGGAACACCTACGCCCCCGGCTCTGTTTGCCTCGGCTCCATGCGTGCTCCGAAGCAGGCCTCCGTGTCGGCTATGGAGCGCTGGGAGACGAGCTTCTACGAGAGCGCCTTCACTCACCCGAACGATGCGCAACGGCTTACGACCTATCCGGGCGGTTCGGAAGGACTCTGGCGCAAGCTCGCCGGCAGCCAGCGGCCGTTCCCTTCCAAATACCTCAACGAAGCCAAGCAATCCTTGGCTCAGTTTCTGAAAGGAAAGCCTTAGATGCAGATCGAACATCAGCTGCCCCCTCGCCTCTTGGAACGGCCTGTACGCATCCTGATCGTCGGCTCGGGGGGTAATGGAAGCGCCATGCTTATGGGGCTCCCGTACCTCCATCAGGCAATGAGGGTCTGGGGTCACCCTGGTGGCCTAGAAGTCACTGTGGTCGATGCAGACACGGTCAGTGAGACGAACTGTGTCCGGCAACCCTTCTCACGGTCAGACATTGGAATGAACAAGGCCGAGGTCCTGGTGAACAGGGTCAATCTGTTTTGGGGTCTCGACTGGGAAGCCCGCCCAGAATTTCTCAGCGAAACCACACTGAGGAACCCGGACCAGGCAGCGGATCTCGTGATCGGTTGCGTGGACACACGCGCCGCCCGCCAGACGATAGAGAAGGTTGTCACCGCCTCCTCGCCTGTCAGCTACTGGCTTGACCTAGGAAACAACGCCGCGAGTGGTCAGTACGTACTCGGTCAGCCCCTGAATACTTTGAACCACCGAAAGAAGGAGCGGCTGCGTACGGTTGCGGAGCTCTACCCAGAGATCGTCGACGCGAGCAGCAGGGAAGATTCGCTTCCGAGCTGCTCAGCTGCCGAAGCGCTGGAGCGACAGGAGCCGTTCGTCAATCAGACGCTCGCGGCGAGCTCGCTCTCGATGCTATCCCGGTTGTTCCGGTATGGTCGCTTGGACTTCCAGGGCGGCTTTTACAATGCATCCACAGGTCGAATTACTGCCTTGTCACTCCACTCAAAACGAGTGCGGCGCCGCCCAGCAAGCCCGCGCGTCGCATTCCGTAACCGCCACACGTCAGGAAAGGCTCCTCATGCTTCAGAGTAAAGGGCTTCTCGCGCCATTGTTCTGCGTCCCACTGCTTGCGGTAGCACTCAGCGGTCTCGCTTATGCTGCCGATGAGTCGTCGCTGGCGGCCGCCCTTAGGACCGACTACACCGTGTCCCATGTCGGGACCAGCGGTTTGAAATATGACTACAACCACGTCCTGGAGCCGGGCACGGTGCTGACCGTACGCATCGACGGGATCTTTGCCGACCAGGCGAATACGCCTCAGGCTATCGTCGGTACGCTGATCCGCGACAATGTCGCGCAACAGCAGCGCGGTCTGCTGTCTGCGATGAGCAGTACGAATCAGGGCAGGATGCTTAGGGTCGGTGAAACGGTGTACGTCACCAAATTCGACGTCAAGCAGAACGACGTGCGGTTCGAACTGTTGACGGCCGGAACGGCGCTACCAAGATACCGGGCTGAGGTACGGTTCGATGTTCCTGGTCTGAGTGCGAAGCAGCCGGCAGAAGTGAAGGGAATCATCGACGCTGCGCTCTCGACAGCGCAAGAGGGAGGCAAGACATCTCAAGCACCTCAGCGGAGCATGGCAGCTCGCCGCTCTTCTACCCGTCCAGGGGTAGCTCCTATCTCCCCTGAGCAGGAACAGCGGATTGTGGACCAGCTGAAGCGTGCTCCGGCTTCTGTAGCCAAGCAGGTGGAGGAAGCCACGGAGACCCTGAAGCCCTTCGTCGCCCTGGACTCGTGCATCAACGACTACGCTGGCAAGTCCCAATTGCAGACCTATCTCGGCCCGCACGGAGACATCAACGCGATCAATCCGCCCTTCAATGCGCTCCACTACCACGACAAAGGCAGTTGCCTGGATGTGACTCGGATCCAGGGGTGGACGGCGCTGAGTCTTAACGCTGTCCAGTTCCAGGTGGTGTACACCGCGGCTGACAGCGGGGAGAGCGCGGCCCGCATCCATGTCATGCAGAAAGAGCCTGATGGCACCTGGCTTATGAACAACTGACCCTTCATTTACAGAACCACGTCTTTGGCCTGCCGAAACCGGCAGGCCTTTTACTTTTTGCAGTCACTCCGGAAAGGACACAAGCATGCTTTTGACGATGGAATCGAAGACCGCCGCCCACCACAAACTTGAGCTTCTCATCGAGAAGGGAAGAGCTACTGCCGGCAGCGTTGTCGAGCACGTTATGACGCACCAACCTGAAGACCGGCTTGTTCGAAGCAGCGATCTCACATTCGTCGCGGCTCCCGAGAGCACTTCGATCATCGTCGAGATGCCGGAAGGACAGCGGAGGCAGGGATCGACATCACAGACGCTGCATCGGAACGCCCTGACGCAAATGGCACATACGACGGATCTGCCCCTAAGATTCGTTGACGCGCTGCAGGACACCGGAACGGGTTGGGGACGCGACCTTTTGGCCCACAACCTGAACACGGTCTTCCATAACCGTATGCCCAAGAGCCGCTTCCTGGTCCGTTCTTGTGGCACGCAGGTACGAGGTTTCCTCTCCGACCGATATCGTCGCCTCGACTCGCGGCCGATTGTGGAAGCTTTCGCGACGGCCGTACAGCAGAAGGGTGCCTATCCCTATGCTGGCT
>CAXTRM010000327.1:2340-3232 GCA_964246625.1 uncultured Acidobacteriaceae bacterium | reverse complement strand
CATTGATACCGAGCTCCGCAAGAAACTCGGCCTCAAAAAGGGCGAGGATGTAGAAATTCCCGCCGCTCCTGCAAGCGGGGCCGCCCAGGCCACTGAGGTGGTACGTGGCCGTCGTGCCAACTAGACCGCTGTAAAGTTCTTGCCAAGATCAAAACCAAGATCAAAGCAAAACAAAGCCGGATCCCTTCGAGGGATCCGGCTTTTGTTTGTTGCCTGGGAAAAGCATGCGCAGCGGGCGGGTTATGGGTACAACAGCTTCTTGCTCCCTCTTGTGTACGGGTGAACACCACCCGGTCATGCAGGCGATCCGGTCCATCGATCCAGAACTCCATCCTGGACGGCTGCAACAGATATCCCTTCCAAAACGAGGGGCGTGGGATCTCCCCCTCGCCGTGTTCCGCCGCAAATGAGGCGACTTCGGTCTCCAGCGCCTCGCGGCTTTCCAGCGGACGACTTTGTTGGGAAACGGCGGCGCCAATCTGGCTACGCCGGGAGCGGCTGTGAAAGTAATCGTCCGAGGTACGCTCCGGCAAGGGCCCGGTGGCGCCGGCGACGCGAACCTGCCGGCGCAACGACTTCCAATGGAGGCAAAGTGCCGCGTTTGGATTGGCCTCGAGCTCATGGCCCTTTTGGCTTTCCGCATTGGTGAAAAAGCTGAACCCCTGATCTTCCACATTTTTCACCAGCACCATCCGAACGCTCGGGACGCCTTCGGACGTTGCCGTTGCCAGCGCCGCGGCGTTGGGGTCGTTTGGTTCGCTTCCCTCAGCAAGGTGCATCCAGTCACGAAACAGCTGGATGGGATCTTCCCCTTGTAACTCAGGTCGAGTCATCATGTGTTCAACGGATGGCACGGGCAAGCCAGGGGAGGTTCGCCGTTGCAAGCCGGATG
>CAXTRM010000327.1:1282-2330 GCA_964246625.1 uncultured Acidobacteriaceae bacterium | reverse complement strand
AATTGGTCGCCCCGTCGCCTTCGCGAACAACGGGACAACCTGAGCCCCGAAAGACGGTAGCGACCTCGCCATCAGCCTCGTCAGCGTCGTGCCTGACCCAACCTGGACGGGGTCGCTCGCCACATTACTTGAAGGAAGCCGCAATCTGCGCCGCTCCAAAAGCCTCCGCCTGCCGCGCCTTGGCGACCACGGCGCCCATCCCGAAAAACTCGTGGGTGGTGCCTGTGTACAGCTGGTAGGTCACCGGAACGCCCGCCATCTTCAGCGCGTCACGATACACCTGCCCATCGCTGACCAGGGGATCCTCTTCTGCCGCAAGGATGGTGGTCGGCGGCAGCCCTTTCAGGTTGGCATGGATTGGTGCGACCTCAGGGCTGTTGGCGTCGCTCGGGTTCTGCACGTATTGGCGGCTGAAGTACTGCAGCAGCGAGGTATACAGGGGCAGCGTCGTGTCCGTGTACTCCATATCCGAGGCTTGCCGGATGTTGCTGGTCGTCTCCGGGTAGATCAGCAGCTCGTGCTTCGGCATCGTGAGCTCCTGGTCACGCGCTGCCAGCGCTACCTCTGTCGCGAGATTGCCGCCTGCGCTCTCGCCTGCCACGGCCAACTGGGTCGCGATGCCGTTATACGCAGCGATGTTGTTGGAAACCCAGCGATACGCGTCAATAGCGTCCTGGCGGGCGGCGGGGAATGGCGCCTCGGGAGCCTTGCGATACTCCACGGACACCACGATCGCATTGGCCTTCGAGCACAGGGCCCGGGCGCTCTCGTCGTAAGTATCGATGGTTGCGACCACAAACCCGCCGCCATGGAAGTACACGATCACCGGAAACGGCCCTGCGCCTACGGGGTAGTAGATCCGGATCGGGATCTGCGTGCCACCTTCGCCCGGGATCGTCATCCCGTCCACGATCTTGCCAAGCTGTGTCGGGCGTACCGCCGAGCCCATTCGCGCCAGGATCTTCGCTGCGTCCTGCGCGGCAAACTGCTGCCGGGCATCCTGGGGGTTGAGCCGGTCAAGGTGAGTGCCGCGAATGCTGTCATATAG
>CAXTRM010000327.1:0-1272 GCA_964246625.1 uncultured Acidobacteriaceae bacterium | reverse complement strand
GCGTCGAGGTTGGCCAGCAGTTGGGCACCGGTGGGAGGTGTCGCGGTCTGGGCCGATGCAGCGTGCGTCAGCAGCGTCAGGGTGGAGGCGGCAACAGCGAACAGAGCGGGTTTGCAAGCGGAGTTCGGCATAGGAGTTCCTTGGCTCCCTCGCGGGAAAGCCGGAAAACAGCAACAAAGGAGAGCTGTGGGCAAGAGCGCTGCCCAACAGCAAAAAAGCTGTACCGGCATCAATGCAGGCGGCCACACCATCCTGGGTTGTCGCCCTTTTCGGGCCGGCAAAACACAGGCGCGTATCGGCTTCGCGCACTAAGTTCAGCTCACTTCATTGCGAGCTGACAGGCAGACAGGCCAGAGGCCAAAAACCGCAGGGCGCCGAGGCAAGCACCGTTCTGTTTGCGCCGGCAGGCAAGTACGCAACGTACGCGTACAGAAAGATAGGTCAACTTGGTCGAGCACGCAATCAGATGCAGGACAGGGGTACTTTGGGCTGCCTGACTCTGCGAAGTACAAATGCATGCCGTACGTTCAGGAGGACTCCGCCGAAAAGGGTCCTACACCCTTGCCGCTTTTGGCCCGCATCTTCAATGCAAACGCCTTTGCAGCAGGGCGAATCGGCGTTAGGTTCTGCCATTCCTGTCTGTGAGAGCCACGTGCTAGAGTGTCAGGCATCCCGGGCTCCTTCCGCGTCAACTCCGGTTGACCGAATCCAGTCCTCTTGGAGGAGTCATTTGTCCGGGGATTGACGAAGAAAAGGTGCATGCCATGCAGACATCAAAGTTCGTGAAAGCACTCCTGTGGACAGGGGGAGCCCTGGTCGCTCCCGTCGCGGGCCTGGCTCAGGACAGCACCGCCGCATCCTCAACGGCCACACCCCACACAATAGCTGAGCCAGCCCCGGCCGCCTCCGCAGTCTCACCTGCTTCCACGGCACAACCGGTCCCCTCGCTGTCTGTTCCTCAGGATGCCGCTGTCTCCCAGGTGCGCATCGTGCGCCTCAGCCAGGTGCATGGCAGCGTGCTGATGGACCGGAACACCGGCCGGGGCTTTGAGCCAGCCTTCGCCAACATCCCGGTAGTCGCCGGCGCGAAGCTGCAGACCGGGGAAGGGGTGGCCGAGGTCGAGTTCGAGGACAACAGCTCGCTCCGCCTGGCGCCAAACTCCGAGGTCGCCTTCAGCCAACTTGGACGCACGGCGGGCGGCAGCACCACGACCACCGTGGACGTAACCCGGGGCATTTTGTATGTGGCACTGGAAAAGACCAGGAACAATC
>CAXTRM010000326.1:1807-3237 GCA_964246625.1 uncultured Acidobacteriaceae bacterium | reverse complement strand
GTGTGGAAGATGCTGACCCGGTGTTTGCTCCCGTACCGGAAACGACATACGAGTCGCTGATGCCACGGCTGGTTGCCAACGAAGAGTAGCGACCAAGGCAACGGCTGCAACCCCTGTGACAAGTACAGGATGTCCTCTTTGCTGCTCTCAGGCCTGCGCGGACACACTTGTCTTGTGTCCCTGGTCACGGAAGAACCGCTTTCGGCGACAGGACACGCATTCCCACGGGAAAAAGCCCAGCCAAGTGAATAACGTGCGCTCAAGAAGGGTGGCTCGGTTCACGCGTCGGAAGATGCCTGGACTGCAACGGCTGCAATACCGGCGACCCTCGTGAGAGGTCGTGCCCATGGCCCTCGCAAAGGTCCCTCCGTTCATGGAGACATGCTACTGGAAGATGCGTGGAGCGGGACCAACTTCTTTACACCTGCGGAACGCGCCGGTATTCTTGGGCACTGAGGCTGGACGCGCCGAATCGGCGCAGCGGGCGCCCGCACCGGCACAGGATATAGGAGATTCAAAGCGATGGCAGCAGTGGACGAGAAGGTCAAACAGATCATTGTCGAGCAGCTTCAGGTGGATGAGGCAGAAGTAACCCCGGGTGCGAGCTTTCAGGAAGACCTCGGTGCTGATTCCCTCGACGTGGTTGAACTGGTGATGCAGTTTGAGGAGGCCTTCGACATTCAGATCCCCGATGAGGACGCCGAGAAGATCAAAACGGTGAAGGACGCAACTGACTACATCGAGCAGCACCAGAAAACCAAGTAAGTCGTCATCGAAGGAAGGCACTCAGGAAGATGGAGCATCGTCGCGTCGTCGTCACAGGCCTCGGTCTGATTTGCGGAGTCGGAAATACCGCACCCGAGGTTTGGGATGGGTTGATGGCAGGTCGAAGCGGTGTCGGTGAGATCACCGCTTTCGATCTCGACGGACATCCCGTTCGCATCGCGGCCGAGGTAAAAAACTTCGATCCCACAAAATTCATTCCGGTGAAGGAGGCCCGCAAAATGGGCCGCTTCATCCATTTCGCCATGGCCGCCGCGCAGGAAGCCATGGAGCACTCCGGCCTGCAGGTAACCCCGGAAAACGCCGACACCATCGGTGTCCATATCGGCTCCGGCATCGGTGGATTCGACATCATCGAGCGGGAACACACGGCGCTGATGAACGGCGGTCCCCGCCGCATCTCGCCTTTCTTCATCCCGGCTACCATCGTGAACCTTGCGGCCGGCCACGTCAGCATCCGCTGGGGCGCCAAAGGACCCAACGAGGCTACCGCCACGGCCTGCACCACCGGTGCGCACGCAATTGGCGACGCCTTCCGCACCATACAGCGCGGTGATGCCGACGCCATGATCGCCGGCGGTGCCGAAGCGGCAATCACCCCACTCTCCGTTGGCGGCTTCGCGGCGATGAAGGCACTCTCAACCCGC
>CAXTRM010000326.1:0-1797 GCA_964246625.1 uncultured Acidobacteriaceae bacterium | reverse complement strand
GCCGGTGCCTGCCGGCCTTGGGATCGCGACCGCGATGGCTTCGTCGTTGGGGAAGGCGCCGGCATCCTGATTTTGGAAGAGCTCGAGTTCGCTAAAGCGCGAGGAGCCAAGATTCTGGCCGAGGTAATCGGCTACGGCATGAGCGGGGATGCTTTTCACATGACCGGCATGGCACCCGAGGGCGAGGGTTGTCGCCGGGCGATGATGAATGCCTTGAAGTCCGCCGGCATCACGCCGGACCGCATCGATTACGTCAATGCGCATGCGACCTCAACGCCTTTGGGCGATGCGCTCGAGTCGCAGGCCATGGAGAACGTCTTTGGCCAGCGCGCCCTCGACGGTGATCTGCTGGTCAGTTCGACCAAGTCAATGACAGGGCATCTGCTGGGTGGCGCAGGCGGCCTCGAAGCAGGCATCAGCGTCATGGCCCTGCTGAACCAGGTTGCGCCCCCGACCATTAACCTGGAAAACGTAGATCCTGCCTGCCGCTTAAACTACCTCCCCGACAAGCCCAAGCCGGCGAAGATCGATCACGTACTGTCCAACAGCTTCGGTTTCGGCGGAACAAACGGATCCCTGATCTTTAAGCGCTGGGGAGCCGAGTAGTTTGTTCTGAACTTCCGCTCTAAATCTCACCCCACATCCCGCGTGTGTCGCGGGATTTCCCTTGCCCCGGGCAGAAATCCTGTTGTGACCGGAGACTGGTCAACCTGCATCTCAAAGCAGGGAGTTCTCATGGCATATCTCAAAGTTGGACAGGAAAACAGTTCAGACATTCAGCTCTACTACGAGGATCGCGGCGAAGGAACGCCTGTCGTTCTGATCCATGGCTGGCCGTTGAATGGCGGCTCATGGGAGCGCCAGTCGGCCGCGCTGCTCGCAGCCGGCTACCGTGTGGTCACCTACGACCGTCGCGGCTTTGGCAGCAGTTCGGCGCCCACCAAAGGGTACGAGTACGACACCCTGGCGCGTGACCTCGACACCCTCATCGAGAACCTTGACCTCCAGGGTGCAGCCATCTTCGGCTTCTCCATGGGTGGTGGTGAGGTCGCCCGGTACATGGGCAAGTTCAACCAGGGCCGAGTCACCAAGTGCGGCTTCCTAAGCTCCATCGCGCCCGCGCTGCGCAAGGATGGCAGCAACCCCGAAGGAGCGGACCCGGAAATCTTCGAGGGCATCAAGGGAAAGATCGAAGCGGACCGCTACGACTTTCTGCAGGGCTTTGCGAAGATGTTCTACAACCAGGGCATCCTTACCCATCCCGTTTCCGAAGCCAAGCTGCAGGCCGACTTCGTCGTCGCCTCGCAGTCGAGCTACCAGGCCATGCTTTTCTGCGTGGACTCCTGGCTTGAGGACTTCCGCAAGGATGTGCAGCAGATCCAGGTACCCACCCTTGTGATCCATGGCGACGCCGATCAGATCGTTCCCTTGCAGAACAGTGGCGCCCGCATGCCGGCTCTCATCCCCACGGCGCAACTGCATGTGGTCAAAGACGGCCCACACGGCCTCATCTGGACGCACGCTGCGGAGGTCAACAAAGCTCTGCTAACGTTCCTGCACGAGTAAGTAAGCCCTCCGGATGCCTGCCCCACGCCAGGGTGGGCATCCGCGTTCTAGCTGCTAAGGGCAACAAAGGCCGTGCGCCCTAGCACAATCAGGGCGAACCAGAGGAAAACAGAAATCATCCCGGCACTGCGCCTGGTATGGGCGACGATGCTGAGCCCCAGCCCCAACAGGACAACCGTCCACAGCGTAAAGACGTCGAGCGAGCTCAGAAACGTCTTCAGCACTCCAGGT
>CAXTRM010000325.1:2887-3238 GCA_964246625.1 uncultured Acidobacteriaceae bacterium | reverse complement strand
TCCAGCGTTTCTGATCAATTCAAATGAGGTTTTCCATGCTGCTTTACTCAAAGTTCAGAACCTTTCTCTTGTTCTGTGGTTCCTCTTTCAGCGCCTGCTTACCAATGTTGGCTCAAGCTCCACAAGCACCAGCACCGCCCCCGCCTCCAAAAGCCGCTCCGGATCTTCCACAATCCACGGCGAACACTGTTTCGGTCATCATCCAATACCTTGCTCCGCCGAGCACGGCTGAATTGCAACAGCTCACATCTTTAGGCGCAAACACGATCGTTAACTTGAAGAGTATCAATGCCGTTCAGGTCCAGCTTCCCGCGTCCGCGCTGCAAAGCTTGTCGAGCGACAGCAATGTGC
>CAXTRM010000325.1:0-2877 GCA_964246625.1 uncultured Acidobacteriaceae bacterium | reverse complement strand
ACATCAGCCCGGACCGCAACCTGGTGACCCATGCTTTGCCAGGTGGTCCAGGAGCACCCGTTGCTCCCGTGACACCGGCCGGTCCTGCCAGTGCAGGGCAGGCAGTCTCTATCGCTACAAGCCCGGAATTTACAGCGGAACCGATCAACGCGAACGCTGTTTGGTCGCAAGGATTCTACGGCACTGGTATCGGCGTTGCCGTCATCGATAGCGGCATCACGATCAAAGCCGACCTCCAGGCTCTACCCGGCAAAGCGTCGACTCCCCCTGCTCCACCCGCCGTGCCTGGTGCAAGTGGCCGCGTCGTCTACAGTGCATGCTTCCTTCCGGGATGCAACTCGACGAATGATCAGTATGGCCACGGAACGCACGTTGCCGGCCTCATCGGAGGTAACGGGGCAGCCTCTTCCGGCACCCAGTTCACGCGCATGTTCTCCGGCATTGCGCCTAACGTCAACTTGGTCAACCTCAAAGTGCTCGACAGCAACGGTCAGGGTACGGACACGGCTGTGATCCAAGCGATCGAGGCCGCGATTGCGCTCAAGAACACGTACAACATCAAGGTGATCAACCTGTCCCTTGGCCGCCCCATTTTTGAAAGCTACACACTTGACCCCCTCTGCCAGGCTGTAGAACAGGCTTGGAAAGCAGGCATCACCGTAGTCTCTGCTGCCGGAAACGATGGTCGTGACCTTGCTCTCAGCGGGGAGGGGTATGGCACTATCGAAGCCCCCGGCAATGATCCCTACGTGCTGACGGTCGGCGCGGTCCGCACGAACGGGACTGCGGTCAACACCGACGACGCGATGGCCAGCTACAGTTCCAAGGGTCCGTCGTTCATCGACCATCTTGCGAAGCCGGACATCGTGGCTCCGGGTAACCTGGTGACCAGCCTCGAGGCCCCGGGCAACACGCTTCAGCAGAACAACCCTTCCTTCTTCACCCCGTTCAGCTTTTACCGCAGTGGAGGTGGGCCAGCGGCTTCCGGGAGCTCGCCGGACTACATGCCCCTGAGTGGTACCAGCATGGCGACAGGTGTGGCTAGTGGTGCCGTGGCTTTGCTGCTCAGCGCCAATCCCGCTCTGACGCCGGACCAAGTGAAGGCGCTGGTGATGGTGGACGCTAACAAGTCCGTACTGCCGCAAACCAGCTCTGTCACGGATGGTGGCTCGACTTACATTGCGCACAATGACGTGTTCACGCAGGGCGCAGGGTACCTGGATGTCGGAGCTGCGGTGCGGGACGCGAAGACGGCCAGCTTTCCCGTAGGCGTCGCGATGACTCCCTTGGCTGTTTATGATCCCGCTTCGGGCAGCGTAGGGCTTGTTGTGGACTCCACAGCCCTTTGGGGCCGCACGGCTCTCTGGGGTGCCACCAACCTGTATGGCAGCAGCGCCTTTGTTGGAAGTAGCACGGCTCTCTGGGGACGGTCCACAACTCCGGATGGCTCTACGGCACTCTGGGGACGGGCAAACGACAACAGCAGTGCCGATCCGAACAGCGCCTCAGGCCTGTGGGGTTCCACCGCTCTCTGGGGCAGGGATGACCCGCAAGCCTACACCGCCCTTTGGGGACGCACGGCCCTCTGGGGACGGAGCACACCGGATGCAGCTACAGCGCTTTGGGGCCGCTCGACCATGGACGGCTCGTCCGCTCTGTGGGGCTCCTCCACACTGAGTGGTTCCACTGCACTCTGGGGTGCGTCGACGTTCGCGGCAAAATAGCGGTACTGCTTCAAGGCAGGCAAGGTAGCCAACAGTGGCTACCTTGTCTGTTTTGGTCTCCATAACGCTCAGGGAGAGCTATCGAAAGAATCGATTCCGTCTACAGCAGAT
Source organism: uncultured Acidobacteriaceae bacterium (assembly GCA_964246625.1). Classification (GTDB taxonomy): domain Bacteria; phylum Acidobacteriota; class Terriglobia; order Terriglobales; family Acidobacteriaceae; genus Granulicella. The sequence goes on along the minus strand of CAXTRM010000325.1, from coordinate 1,042 downwards.
TCTTGAACAACAGAGCAACGATATGATTGTATTTTTCATACTTGCGGCGAGGTGTCGAAAACATCGAAGGAGACTTCATGAAAAACCGTGTACTCGGCATGTGGCGGCCAGAGACGATCACTGCAACGGTAGGGGGCAAGACGATGGAACCTTTCGGGCCAAAGCCGACTGGGCTTCTTTGCTTTCACGAGAGCTTGCACTTTGTAGAGCTCATGTCTGACCCCAGGATCCCACGCTTTGCAAACGGTGCGCGAGAAGCTGGGACAGCCGAGGAGGACAAAGCCGCAGTGATCGGAAACCTCGCCTTATTCGGCACCTATACCATAGACGGTGAGGGAAACTTCACGGGAAACCTAGTACAAGGCTGCACATTCCCGAACTGGATCGGCGACGAACGAACAGCCGAGCAATTGAAAGAAGTTGTTGACGGTGATCATATGCTGGAAGTTTTCCAGAGTGGAGATATGCGCGTGGAAATTCACTGGCAGCGTGTAATCGCACCGTAGTGAGCCGGTAGCGGGCCAGATCCTGTGATGTCGGCCAGTGTGGAGTAACGCCGGTCAGGGAGGGTTGGGTTCCAGCCCGATCCGGTCGTTGACGGCGTTCCGGAGCCGTTGCTTGCACCCTAGATAGCGTTCCGTAGTCCGGACGGAGACGTGCCCGAGGAGGAACTGGATTTGTTCGAGCTCGCCTCCCGCTTGGTGACACAACCGGGCGCAGGTTCGACGGAGATTGTGAGGAGCCACGGTACCGGAGCGGGTACTACGTCGTAGAAGAGAAAGGAGCCCTTAGTGCCGGTGGTCGCGGCAGACTGCTTGTTTGCTGATCTTGATACTGAGGTTAATGGACTCGACGCATTCATCGCGCACATCGAGAAGTTTCAGCAGGACTGTCCAGGCGCATACTTTGAGAAGCGCAAGTTCCTGGAGCACCACCGGCAATCGATTGCAGAGTGGGTGATGCGCAGCAAGGGCGGAGCGGAGTTTTTGCCAGGCACCAGCGTGGCCCGCTACGGTGAAGATGGCCGCATGACGCACATCGC
>CAXTRM010000324.1:0-3294 GCA_964246625.1 uncultured Acidobacteriaceae bacterium | reverse complement strand
ACCGCTGCTCCCTCTGACGGTGCTCCCCACTGAGCGGTCGTAGCCGCTCGCGGAGAGGATGTTGCTTGGAATTACCAAAGAATTCTCTACACTGGATCTACCGCTTCACTCCAACAGCCCTCGACACGCGGGCGAACTGCCCCAAGGCCGGACGAGCCAGCGCTCTCGGGTATTCGCTACAAGGGCTTAAACGGGCCGGTACCGAGCTAAAATGCCTCGTTAGAAGATTTTGCGGAAAGGTACGGGGGGGGGTTACCCTGGCAACCGCTCGGCCGCATGCAACTCACGCTCGATTCGCCATGTCTTTCGCCCACTGTACGGCCCTGTGCAGCGCCTGCTCAGCCGCGTCAGGCTGCTGCAGCAGCACGCGGACGGCCTCACCGACCAGCACCAACAGCGGCGCCGGTCCGCACGGCAGGGTCGCCAGCTGATCAAGCTGTCCCGCGACGTGCTCCTGATGCGGCGTCGCTGCCTGAGAAACCGCGGCACAGGGCACCGAAGCCCCGAGCCCGGCTGCCAGCAGCTCGCGGCGAAGCCGCCCGAGGTCACGGCCCGGCATGTACACCACCAGCGTCGCATCGGCGGGCAGCGGCCCGGTCCAGATCGGGGCGGTGTCGCCCTTCTCTGCGGCATGATGCCCCGTAACGAAGAGCAGCTTGGACGCACTCGCGCGATCGGTGAGCGGCAATGCCAGCGATGCACCAGCCGCCAAAGCCGCTGTCACCCCAGGCACAATCTCGAACGGAATGCCCGCAGCCCGCAACGCGGCAATCTCCTCACCCGCACGCCCGAAGACCAGTGGATCGCCTGACTTCAGGCGCAGCACGGACTGCCCTGCGCGCGCGGCCTCAATCATCAATCGGTGGATGCCCTGTTGCGTGATGCGCGGTCGCCCGCAACGCTTGCCCACGCTGGTGACCAGCGCCTCAGCTCCGGCAAGGGCCAGCACCGCGTCCGGCACCAGGTCGTCATGCAAGACCACGTCGGCGGATGCCAAAAGTCCCGCCGCCCGCACGGTCAGCAGCTCCGGATCCCCCGGCCCGGCGCCCCCCAGATACACCGTCCCTTTCACCGCTTGCGCTGTCTTCAAAGAACGGACTCCTCAGGCGACTCGAGGTCTTCGGCCTCCCGAACCGGTTCCGGGCTTGGCTCGGGCACATAGCCCTTCGGCGCGAAGCCGAACGCGCGCGCATGCTGACGCGCGCGTGTTCGCGCAGGGCACGCGTCGAAGCCGCACACATCGCGTTGCGCCAGCTCGTGCAGCAGCTGTTTCCGTGGCTCGCCGATCGGCTCAACGGCCGTCACCTCGCGCCGCAACCGGCCCAGCTCCATCAACCACTCGCCAAAGTCCATCGGCAAAGCCGCATTGATCTCCTTGCGCAGCCGTTGCGCCAGCGCCGGACTCTCGCCAGCGGTCGAGATAGCGATCTGCAGCTCGCCACGCTTCACAATCGAGGGAAAGTAGAAGTCGCAGAAGGGCGGATCGTCCACGGCATTGCACAGGACATTACGCTCGGCCGCCTCCGCATAGACCGCCCGGTTGACCTCCGCCGTCGCCGTCCCGGCAACAGCCAGGAAGGCTCCCGCAAGATCGCCAGCCTGGTACTCGCGCTGGAGCCACTCGATCTCCCCTGCCTCCGCCCAGGCCTGCACACGCGGCAGGGCCTCCGGCGCAATCACCCGCACACGAGCCTCCGCCTGGAGGAGCGCCTCGATCTTACCCTCTGCAATGGTTCCGGCACCGACCACCACACAGGGACGCGCGGATAGCTTCAGGAACATCGGAAACAGACTCATCACGTCACCAGGCTTTCGTGTCGCTTTCCACAGGGCAGCTACATGTCTATGTTCGGGGCGGCGTGCCTGCCCGGAGCGGGATCCCGATCCACCGGCGCCACCACCGCGCCGGCGATCAGGTTGCGAAGATCCTCATCACTGGTGCGATTGAAGTAGCCACGGAGGTTTTCCCCCTCGAAGCGGTGCGCTACATAGCCCTGCAGCAATCGCTCGATCGCTTGCGGTACGTCTTCGGCTGCGGCCCGGTACCCAATCGGCCTCGCCGGACGGGCGTTCTCCCCCACGGCGCCGCCGACGCAGAAATAATACGCATCGACCAGGACGCCATCTTTCTTGATCTTTTTGCCTTCCAGGCCGATGTCGGCGATCCAGTGCTGTCCGCAGCTGTTTGTGCAACCGGTCACGTGCAACTTGATCTGCTGATCGAAGGTAGGCATACGCTCCTCCATCTCCCCGATGAGCCACTGGGTGAAACCCTTGGTTTCAGAGATGGCCAGCTTGCAAAACTCGGTGCCGGTACAGGCGATCGCGCCGCGGTAGAAGACCGAAGGCTCTACCTGCAGACCCAGCCTGGCGAGCTCACCTGCCAGCTCCTGCACCTGTTCGTTGCGCACGTTCACGATCACGATGTTCTGCATGATGGTGGTGCGTAGGTGCCCGTCACCAAAGCGCTCTGCGAGGTCCGCCAATGCGTGCAGCAATGCACCGCTAAGCCTGCCCCGCAGGACCGTTGCACCGACGGAGCTCAAGCCTTGCTGCTTTTGGGGCCGGACTCCGACGTGGTCGCGATACAGGTCGTCCGCAACTGGACCCTCGTCGGCGGGATCGAACCGAAGGCCCATCTTCTCTTCTACCGCGGCCAGCATTGTTTCGGCTGTCCAACCGTGGCGCATAAAGAGATACTTGAGGCGAGCACGAGTCCTGTTTTCCCGCAGCTCTTGTTGCTCGCGGAAGATTTCACAAACAGCGATGACGGTCGCCAAGGCTTTGTCTTGAGGCACAAAAGCATTCAGGCGTACCGCCATGTGTGGTTCGGTCGAGAGACCACCGCCCACGCGGAGACTGTACCCCACCTCCTCCTGGCCGTCCTTCACGCGCCGCAGCGCAGTGAGCCCGACGTCATTGATCTCCGGATAGGAGCACCAGATGGGGCACCCTGTGACGGACACCTTGAACTTCCGGGGTAAGTTGACAAAGTCGGGATTGGCGGTGAGCACGCGAGCAATCTCCACCGCCAAAGGCGATGCATCGAGAAGCTCCTCATGGTTGAGCCCTGCGAGGGGGCAACCGGTGACGTTTCGTACGACGTCGCCACAGGCACCCTTGGGACTCAAGCCAATCTCCGTGAGAGCGTCGACGACCGCCGGCAACGCCTGGATCGTCAGCCAGTGCAGCTGGATGTTCTGCCGGGTGGTCACATCGGCAAGACCCCGTCCGTACTTGGTGGCGATGTCCCCAATGACACGGGCCTGGTGTGAGGTCAGCAGGCCGTTTGGG
>CAXTRM010000323.1:1741-3324 GCA_964246625.1 uncultured Acidobacteriaceae bacterium | reverse complement strand
CATGGAACGTGTGCGAGTCGACGAGATCAGGATCTTTGTCGGCATGCTCACACAGTCTGAACGCTTTGGCACCCCCATCGCCAAGGCGCTGAGTCGCTTCGCGGAAGACCTTCGCGTCAGGCGTCGTCAACATGCGGAGGAGGCAGCAGCCAAAACGAAGATCAAGATTATTTTTCCCCTTGCCCTGTTTATTTTTCCTTCCCTCTTCATCGTGTTGTTAACGCCGGCCTTGCTGAGCATGTTTCACGAACTTTCAGGTGTCGCCCGGTAAGCCGTGGACTTTATGAGTTAACAATCTGCCCTTCGTCGTTCGGTCTGCACTACAGACTGACTTCCACCACTGAACACAACCAATTGTCACAAGGAGCCAACCATGGATACCGTTCTGATCATTCGCCTCGTTGCCGCAGCGCTTGCCGTTTTAATCCTCGGCGTCATTGTGTATCGCCGCAAAAAGCATTCCATCTAGTGCAGGAGGTTGCCATGCGTCTTGTGAGCGTTTCAAACACCACACGCGGCACCCACATCGGTTCGCAAATAGAACTAGCAAGCACCCAGCGCACCCGGCTGGTCGGCCTTCTGGGTCGACCAACTTTGCAGCAGGAAGAAGGCCTCTGGATTCGCCCCTCATCGGGGGTCCACACCTTCGGAATGTCATTCGCGATCGATGTGATCGGCCTTGACCGGGATTACAGGATCTTGAAAGCTTGGGACAGCCTACGGCCGCAACGGATGACGAAACTTTACTGGAAGATGCAGAGCGTATTGGAACTTCCCGCTGGCACCATCCAGCGAACTGGTGCCTGCATCGGTGACACCCTGCAGATTTGCCTGCAAGGTTGTTAACCAATGCACAAGATTGTTCACAGGGAGCCACGGCGTCTTTGGCAGGACGAGAGTGGGCAGACACTCGTCCTGGCCGCCGTGTGCTTCGCGGTTCTTGTCGCGTTCCTGGGTTTGGCGGTCGACGTGGGTCATCTGCGCTATGCCAAGCACCATCTTCAGCTTGCGGCGGATGCTGCCGCGCTTGCCTCCGGGCTGGAGATGCGCGTGTGTGGATCGGCAACTCCGTGCTCAGCCATGGCCTCCGCTGTACAGAGTTCACTTGCGGAGAACGGCTTCGCAACCGCCTCTGTGGTGTACAACTGTGCAACTGCCGGGGCTTCGCCTCTGGTTGTCATGCTCAATCTGCCACCCTGCTCCCTTGGCGCCAGCGACATGAATCAGGGTAGAACGGGTTACCTGGAGGTGCTTCTGCAGCAACAGGTCGCCAGTTATTTCGCTAGATTCGACCGGATCGAATGCCATCAGTGTGACCGCAGGGCTAACGTCAACATGCAGCATCATCGATGAGTCGAGCAGCACGAATGCCTTCAACTGTTCGCTGGGAGCGGTCACAGCGCCCCAGATCAACATCGTGGGTGGTTCAGGATCTCTCTTGTGCTCGACCTCCGTTAAACCCCACCTCAGAGCCGCGCTGCCGACTCCCGCTGACCCGCTGAAGTATCTTGCAGCACCCTCCCTACCTGCCTGTGGAACCAGCACAAGCTCTCCGTACCACGGCTACAGCAACGCCTTGCTGC
>CAXTRM010000323.1:558-1731 GCA_964246625.1 uncultured Acidobacteriaceae bacterium | reverse complement strand
GAGCAACACAACACTCTACCCGGATAAGGCGTACTGCGGCGGTATCAGCATCGCAGCGGGAGCCAACGTCACGTTCACGCCCGGCACCTACGTTCTAAAGTCCACCAGCGCCACCAATGGCGGGCTTACGATTAGCCTGCTTGCCACGGTGACTGGATCCGGCGTGACCCTCTACAACTACGGCCCGAACGGCGGGCTCTCCATGACCGGAACGGGCCTCAGCAGTGTCGTCCTGTCCGCACCGAGCAGTGGGCCCTATCCTGGGCTGCTCTACTTTCAGGATGCCGGCAATACGACGGCTGCGACCCTTTCGGCAGCCTCTACGGGGACGATTTTGCAGGGTGGTTTTTATCTGCCCGCCGCAACGTTGAATTACACGCTTGCGACGCCTAGCCCCTACACCATGCTGGTTGCCAAGGACATTAGCTTCCTTTCTTCGCTTACGCTGAAGAGCGATTTCTCTTCCCTCGCAAATGGATCTCCGCTGAATGCGGACAACGTTCAGCTGGTGGAGTAGAGGTATGATTCGTCCCTTGTTTAGGTGCTGCCACTTCAAGCCGACCCCATCTCGTGATGAGACGGGCTCGAGCCTTGTGGAGACCGCGTTGGTCCTTCCCGTTCTGATCCTCATGCTGGTTGGAGCCATTGACTTCGGACGTGCGTATTGGACCATGATCGCCGTGAACTCCGCTGCAGAAGCAGGCGCCCTCTACGGCGTGCAGAATCCGACAGATCCGGTCGGCATGAGCATTGCCGCCACGATGGACAGCATCGAGATTCCGGCCATGATCCCCGTGGCAAGCTATGGCTGTGAGTGCTCCGACGGCACCGGGGCCAGCGCGTTGTGTACGACTGTTCCGGTTTGCAGCAGCAACGTCGTGAACTACGTGGAGGTTGACACCAAGGCGGTGTACTCATCTCTGCTGTCCTTTCCCGGCATCCCCGCGACCATCAGCATGAACGGGAAAGCTCGCCTGAGGGTGTCGCAATGAGAATCCGGGACAATCCGCTCAACAGGCAAGGCAACCGGAGGCACGCCCGCCGCTACACGCGTCTGCTATTCGACGAGAGCGGCAACACCCTGATCGAAACGGCCCTGAGCTTGGTCTTGCTGATGTCTTGCATGGTCTCTCTGATCAGCTTCTCGAAGATGATTTTTGCCAAGCACTACGT
>CAXTRM010000323.1:0-548 GCA_964246625.1 uncultured Acidobacteriaceae bacterium | reverse complement strand
CCGCGGGCGCAAGTTGCAGCACGCAGCCTTTTAACTGCCAGGCCACAGCAGGAGATATCTCGAATTACGTGCTGAGCACGGTTCCTCCTTGGCTTTCCCCAAGTGCCATGACCGTGCAGGTGAACTGGCCGGGCTTGGCAACCTCCGGACTCAGTTGCATCACGGTGACTGGCAGCAACAGCCCGGGATGCGTTGTCCAGGTCATTGTCGGCTACCAGCTTGGGTTCAATCTGCCTGTTTTCTCTAGTGGCCTGAGCAGCTTTCAAAGTGCTTCCACCATGATGATCGAGCAGTAAAGCACGAGGAAAGGCTCAGAGTGGCGCTGCTTCACCATGGGGGACACGATGGCGAGCAATCCATGCGAAGTGGTCCCCTGATAGAGGCTCGACGTAGCATACCATCGCGTGAGTTTGCGCTGGCGAGGTCCCTGCCTGAGCTAGTGCATAGCTCCACCCTCGTTTGCGTCAGCATCGCCATGTGTCTCTACATGGCGTACACCTGGCACTGGCGTATGGCGGTAGACACGCCCGTGATGCACTATGTCGTTT
>CAXTRM010000322.1:0-3358 GCA_964246625.1 uncultured Acidobacteriaceae bacterium | reverse complement strand
ACGGCCATATGCTCACGCCCAGCGTCCTGACCGTGTCCACGCACATTGCCGCCCACTCAGTGCCCAGCTTGACACCACGACAGCCCCAAGGCGCTTCCGGACCCACCACTCAACGCACATACGCGCACAGGGTAGCCGAACCAGCCCAGTGGCTAACCCGAGCCGCTAGCGCTGCACCTGCAGCAGGATCTTGCTTGCCTCCCCAGACTCAAGCAGGTGCATGGCATGGTCGAACTCGTCCAGCGGCAAACGGTGTGTGATGACTGGGGAGAGATCAAGATGACCATCACGAAGCAGGGCTTCGGCCTGCAGCCAGGTCTCGTACATTTTGCGGCCGTTGATGCCGTGAACGGTGGCTCCCTTGAAGATGACCGCATCGGCGAGGTCGAGCTCAACCGGCCTGGAGGGCAAGCCGAGCAGCGCGGCCCGTCCCCCATTGCGCAGCAGGCGGAAGCCCTGCTTGATTGCGGAAGGATGACCGGACATTTCCAGCAAAACATCGACACCGTTGCCCCAGGTCGCATCCTTCACCCTCACCTCGGTGGCAGGATCGGCTGGATCAAGGAGGTCATCGGCACCCATTTGCGCGGCCAACTCACGACGGCGAGCGTTCGGTTCGATGGCAAAGACGCGGGTGGCTCCGCAAGCCTTGGCGACCGCGATAGAAAAGAGCCCAATCGGGCCACAGCCGGTGACCAGCACGGTTTGCGCAGCGACAGGGCCGGACAGCACGGTATGCACGGCGTTGCCAAACGGGTCAAAGAGCGAACCCCATTCACGTGGGATACGTGGGTCCAGCTTCCACACGTTGGCGGCAGGGATGCGGACAAAGTCCGCAAAGGCGCCATCCGCATCCACGCCGAGAATCCTGACGAACTGACAGACGTGGGCCTGACCGGTACGGCACTGCAAACAGTGCCCGCACGCCACATGCATCTCCGCCGAGACGAAATCGCCAGAACGAACGTTGGTGACCCGGTTGCCGATGGCGGCCACGGTGCCCGAAAACTCATGGCCTGGGATGTAGGGCGGCTTGATACGGTGCTGCGCCCACTGGTCCCACTTGAAGATGTGAAGGTCGGTACCGCAGACGGAGGCCGTTTCCACGGCGATCAGCACATCATCGGGGCCAATGTCCGGTACGGGCACCTCCCGCATCTCCATGCCGGGTGCCGCGCCCGGCTTCACCAACGCACGCATGGTTTGGGGCAGGGCCGTAGTGGAAGAGAACATCGGTCGAGTGAGGTGTGCTGCAGCGGACATGCGCCTGAACTCCTTGTGTTCCGGCAGTGCCGGTGCCAACAACGTGGGGTTAGGGCTTCTGGCCAGGACCACACCCTAGTCCAGGGTAGCCCCGCAACGGCAGAAGCCGGGAATAGGTTAGCCGCGCCCCCTGAGCCGACTCAGTTGGCGCCGATCCTTGCCTGTGGGCTTGAGAGCCGGCAGACGCTCAAAGACAAACATGGCCTTGCGCTCTTCCTGCGACTTGAGGCGAGCGGCCTGGCTTTCATCCGATTCATAGAATAAGAGTTGCGCTTCCGAGGCAGGACCGCGTGTTTCGCTGAGCTTGAGCACCTGCACCGTGTGCAGTCCCGCGTCGGTAGTGATCTCCAGATGATCACCGATCCGCACCTCGCGGGCGGGCTTTGCCAGCTGGCCATTGCTCTTTACACGGCCCAGATCGCAGGCCTTCACCGCGATGGCGCGCGTTTTGAAGAAGCGTGCAGCCCATAACCATTTGTCGATGCGTGTTCCCGTCATATCCTGCGGCTCACTGAGGCTCGGCTCCATGCATCAGATGCTCGGCAACCCGCTGAAGCGCCACACGTTGCAGGCCGTCTTCGTCCCCGAAGCCATGCAGCCACTGGGTGCGCGGGTCGCGCCGAAACCAGGTCATCTGCCGCTTGGCGTAGTTGCGGTGGCCCTGTTGTGTTTCGCCAATCGCTTTCTGGAGCCCTTGCCGGCCTTCAAGCACGGCCAGGGCCTGCGCATAGCCGAGGGAGCCCAGCGCAAGCGCATCCCGACCGTACGCGGCGGCCACGGCGGCGGTCTCTTCCAGCAGGCCGGCGCGAAACATGGACGCTGCCCGCTGATTGATACGGGCGTACAACTCTGTGCGGGCGGGATCGAGGCCAAGTTGAACGAGGCGAAAGCCCTGAAGAGGCGCCCTTCCGCCGGCCCAGAGCTCGGTCTGGGGCTGGTGGCCCAGGAGGGTCGTTTCCAGGCTGCGAATCAGCTTGGGGGTGTCGTTCGGGTGAATCAGCGTGGCGGCCTTTGGATCACATCGGCGAAGAACGCGAGAGAGCGAACCGGGCCCACGCCGTGCCGCATGCGCGCGCAGCCGTGCCCGGAGGGCGTCGTCCCGCGGCGGAGCCGGGGCGAGGCCTTCCAGGATGGCCCGTAGATATAGACTCGTTCCCCCGGCGAGGATGGGCAGCACCCGCCGGGTACGCAGCGATTCGAGCACAGCACGGGCCATGCGGGCGAAGTCGCCGGCAGTGGAGGGCTGGTCGGGGGTCAGGAGGTCGAGACCGTGATGAGGAACGCGGCGACGTTGTTCAGGAGAGGGTTTCGCCGAGCCGACGTCCAGTCCCCTGTAGACGGCGACCGAGTCGCAGGAAAGGATCTCACCTCCGTAGACCTCAGCAATCCTGAGCGCAAGCGATGATTTACCGCTCCCAGTGGGCCCCACCACGACGACCAGGGTTGGCGCAGGAGGCACGGGCATAGGAGAAGGGCCAGTTAGTTGCTGCGGCAAGCTCACCAGTGGTGCCACCAGCCGGAAAAGAAGACGCGATGCCATCCAGCCCGAACGAAACTGATTCCGAGCACCAGGGCAGCGAGGATAAAGAGACCTCGCATCAGGCTGCGGTGGCGGAGCAGTTCACGCTGTTGGAGATAGGCTTCCCGCTCCTGGCCGAGCTGCCGTGCGCCGGGTCCCAGCTGTGGCGCCCGCGGCGGCATGGCCCTGCGCTGCGGGGGTGCAGCCACGCTTTGGGGAGGACGGTTGCCGCGCGTACCAGCCAAGGCTACTCCGCGCTCTGATTGACCAGGTAGTGGATACGGAGCCCCACGCAGCCTTGTTCAGGGCGTCATCGTGGGTCGACCCATCCAGATGCATGGCACCGATGCTCCCATCCGGCAGGATCGTGAAACGGATCTGGGTGGTTCCCGCTTTACGGAGTGGCGGCCGTGCCTCTTCCGGGATCAAGGGAATCCACTGGTCGTAGATCTCCTGCAGAATACGCCGGAGGTATGGCTGAAAGTTCACGCCTTGTGTGTCGGAAAGGATCTCGGCAGGTCCCATGCCCAGGTCCGAGCCCCCCCGGTTGTGGGAGACCGCTCCACCCCCGGCTGC
>CAXTRM010000321.1:0-3367 GCA_964246625.1 uncultured Acidobacteriaceae bacterium | reverse complement strand
GGCAGCAGGCATCGCCCAGGGATGGGAGACGCAGATGGGAGCTGTGCTGAACAGACTTGAGGTGCTTCCGGGTATCACGTCTGTCGCCGCGATAGAGGGCGCGCCCATGGGTTTTGGGGCCGTTGACGTGTCCTATGCCATCGCGGGCAGGATCGCTCCTTCTGCGAGCTCGGCCAACACACTACCGGTGGGCTACGTGCACGCTGTTACGCCGGGACTCTTTGGGACCCTGGGCATGCCGTTACTGCAGGGCCGAGGTGTGCAGACTGTGGATCGCCTGGGCACACCGTCCGTAGTAGTTATCAGCGCTGCCCTGGCTCGACAGCAGTTCGCCGGGCAGAACCCCCTGGGGCAGCGCATCCGTTGCGGCTATGACTTCGACGGCAGCTGGTGGACCGTTGTTGGAGTGGTTGGCGATGTGCGGGCAGATTCGCCCGGCGGAGCGCCAAAGCCGACGCTGTATGTGCCATTGGCGCAACACCCGGAGAAGAGCAGTGATCTGCAACTGGTACTGGCCACCACGGGCGATCCGGCAACGCTGATCCCCACGCTGACGCGTACCTTGCGGCATGACTTCCCGGAGCTCGCTATCGACGTAGCCACCATGCGGGCAAATACCGGTGAGACGCAGCGCATGGATCGGTTGCGCACCGCGCTGTTCAGTGGCTTCGGTCTTGTGACCCTGGCGTTGGCCATGGCCGGTGTCTATGGCGTGGGAGCTTACCTGGTCGCACAACAACGTTTCCTGTTTGGTTTGCGCTTTGCATTGGGCGCTACCCGTGGTCAGGTTCTGGGCGAGGTTCTTCGCCGCAGCCTGGGCGAGGCTGTGTTAGGTCTGGCGCTCGGCCTCGGGATGGCTGCCGCCGTGCCGCGATTGCTGGCAAGTGTTCTGGGACCCTTACCAGCGCCGGAAGCGGTGACCTTTTTGGCGCCAAGTGGGTTGTTGCTTCTGCTGGCGATGACGGCAGCGTTAGGGCCCGCGATCCAGGCAGCCCGTACGGAACCTGCCCTGACGTTGCGCGAAGCCTGAAACCGAGGGAGAGACAAGATGCAAACAGATCTTCGCTTTGCTTGCGAGTTCCTTGCGCCGCAGCCTTGGTATGCGGCGGGGGTTACGGCAAAGCCGCAGGTGTTCATCCCACGGAGGCGCTTCGTGCGGAATAGTTCCCTGCCTCTACGTCAACGCTGCGTCGCAGAAAGGCCCTGCCATGCTCGCTACCATTTTTGCTGACGTCCGTTATACGCTGCGCCAGCTGCGGCGCGCACCCGGCTTCACGCTTGCTACGGTTCTAACGCTGGCGCTTGGCATCGGGGCCAATACCGCCATGTTCTCGCTTCTGGACCAGGCCCTTTTGCGCGCCTTGCCCGTTCGCTATCCACAGGAACTCGTCGCACTGCAAGGCACTGGCCGTGTTTGGGAAGGATCCATAAACAACTGGGGCGTGGCCGTCGAGGCCTACTTCCGCTACCCCATGTACCGCGACCTGCGTGATCACGACCACGCCTTTCAGGGTTCGATCGCCACAGTTCCTGCCCAGGTGGCTTTTGCCCATGCCGGTGAGGGCGCCCGCGCGCTGGACACCGAACTCGTCAGCGGCAACTATTTCCAGGTGCTCGGTGTGCGGGCAGCTGCTGGACGGCTGTTGGCTCTTTCCGATGACACACAGCCCGGCGCCAACCCCGTTGCCGGAGTCAACCGCAACCTCGCCATGGATCACATGCTCACCATGCATCAGCAGATCGACACCACCATGAATCATGAGCGCCTGATCGCGCTGCTTGCCATCAGCTTCGGCGTGCTGGCGGCTGCCTTGGCGGGCGTTGGCCTTTATGGCGTGTTGGCCTTCGTCACGGCGCAGCGCACCCGCGAGATCGGCGTTCGCATGGCCCTTGGGGCTTCGCGGGACAACGTATCGAGACTTGCGCTGAGCGATGTGCTCAAGCTCCCCGCTGCGGGTGTGCTTGCCGCCATCCCTGTCACCCTGCTGCTGGGCCGTCTGGTGCAGAGTCAACTCTTTGGCATCTTCTCGACCGACCCGGTCTCCTTCACCGTCGCGATTACGCTGCTTGCCGCCGCAGCCCTGCTCGCTTCGGCCTTGCCGGCCCGCCGCGTCGCGTCCGTCAACCCTACCGAAGCCCTGAGAACGGAGTAACCTTGCCCGAACCCCTGATCGACTTGAAAGACCTGGAACGCGCTTATAAAGCCGGCCATACCGAGACCTTTGTCCTGCGTCGCATATCGCTCGTCATTGAGCCTGGCGAGTTCGTCACAGTGATGGGCCCTTCCGGCGCCGGCAAGAGCTCCCTGCTGAACGTCCTTGCGATGCTGGATGATGCCTGGCGCGGCGAGTTTCGCTTCGAAGGCAGTGCGATCCACAGCATGAATCGCAAGCAACGGGCCGAGCTCGCGCGGCGCCGCATCGGCATGGTTTTTCAAAGCTACCACCTGCTCGATGACCTCACCGTCGCTGAAAACATCGAGCTGCCGCTGACGTACAAGGACGTCAGCAGGGCCGATCGCCAGGCACTGGTTGCCGATACGCTGGATCGCTTTGGCATTGTGGCCAAAAAAGACCTGTACCCTTCGCAACTCTCCGGTGGTCAGCAGCAACTTGTGGGTGTCGCGCGCGCCGTGATCCACAAACCGGCTCTGCTGTTGGCCGATGAGCCTACGGGCAATCTCCACTCCGCGCAGGCTGCTGAGGTGATGGAGCTTTTCCGCCGTCTCAATCAGGAGGGCACCACGGTCGTCCAGGTGACACACTCGGAGATCAATGCCACCTACGGCACCCGCGTAATCGAACTGCGTGACGGCTGGCTGACGCAGGATAGCGCACAGCTTACAAAGGGCACGGCGGTGCGCTCATGAAGCGATCCTCTCGGCACGTAGCCCATTTGCTGCTCATGCTCGGGGCACCAGCGGCCCTGGCGCAAATCGCGGCCAACGCTGTGCTGCCGGCGGCACCGGCACAGCCCTTACGTCTGGATCTGCCCCACTCTTACAATCCTTTCCACGCCTACACGCCCGACCATGTGCCCGAGCCTAATCTGGCCAATTCACCGCGCCTGGACACGCTGATCCAGGATGGCCAGATCAAGCTCTCGCTGAACGACGCGATTGCCCTGGCGCTGGAAGATAATCTTGACCTCGCCATTGCGCGCTACAACCTGCCCATTGCGCAGGCTGACATCCTCCGTACGCGGGCCGGTGGCATCTTCCGCGGCGTCAACGCCGGGGTCGTCCAGAACACGCCCGGCGGCGGCGTGGGCGGCTTTGGCGCGGGGGCAGAGGGCGCGGGGGCCGGTGGTACTACGGGCGGCGCCGGTGGTGCTGGGTCGGGCGCGTCGGGCCTGGTGCAATCGACCC
>CAXTRM010000320.1:0-3380 GCA_964246625.1 uncultured Acidobacteriaceae bacterium | reverse complement strand
CTGAGAGCGAGATCGACTACAGCGACATCCCGGAGTTTACCGAGGAACAATGGAAGAACGCCTAGCGCGGCATCTTTCACCGTGCACACGAAGCCTCGACCTTAACGGTGAAACGGTGACGAACACCATGAGCGAGTTTGCGTTTCAAAAGATCAGGCAAGGGCTGGAAGAGGCCAAGGTGTACATGGAAGGTGAGCGGGAGGGCTACCAGGTCACTGCGCCGTCTGGAGCCACACCTAGGGCAAATCTGAAGCACAAGGTGTCCCCGGAAAAGTGGGCGAAGCTTAAGCAGCAAGCTTTGGCCGAACTGGACGCAAAGACTACTAGCGAGCGTCCCAAGGATTCAGAAGCGGAACCCCGGTAGCTTCAAAGTCCTCCAGGTTCCGGGTCACCACCGTCATGCCATGCACCAAGGCCGTCGCGGCGATCAAGGCATCCCGTTCAGCCCGTGGGTCCGGCACATGCAGGGAAGCACAGCGAAGCGCTACCGCCGTATCGACGGCCAGGGTACGATCCTGAAACTCAGGCAGGACGTGATGGGTCATCCAGGTTCGGAGACGAGCCCCCTGAGCTGCATCGCGCCGTTCGATCCGGAGGATGCCTAGCTCGATCTCATCAGGGTCATGGCGGAGACGTACAGGGTCCCAGCATCCACGCCAGACAGCCAAGCCGTAACGTTAGCGTCGGCCTTGCCATCGCCCGCCTTACGCAGCTCGGAAAGAACGTTGGTATCGAGCAGGTACATCAGGCCAAGTCCGCTGGTTTAACCGAGATCTGGAGCTTGGGCGGGTCGAGCTCGATGTCTGCAAGACCCGGCATGGAGAGGGCGTCCAGAAGGCTGCGACGCTTGCCGGAAAGGCGCTGATACTCCTCAATGCTGAGCAGCACATGGGCAGGCTTGCCCCGGTCTGTGATGAACACCGGCCCGTTGGAGGAGGCCTTCTTGGCCCTGCTAGTGTCCTGATTGAACTCCCGGCTTGATAGGGTAGTGATCGCCATGGCCAGCCTCCCTAACCCAATGTATAAATGTTACTACATTTATATAGACCGTCGCCGGAGCTGTGTGGAAAGTGGGCGGCGCGGAGCGGCGTCCAAGGCGGCTGAAGGCCGCCGTCTTCCATAGCTCATGCAGGAAGTGTGGTGTCAGAGGAGTGCCGGCTCTCCTCAATCCGCTCAAAGATGGCCCACAGCTTTGCAGACTCAATGTACGACACGTCGACGCCGTAAACCTCACGGATCTTTGCATAGAGCTGGTCATTGGTTTGCTCTGTGTGGAAGTCCCAAAGGCTTGACTCATCAGAGATCCACGCCCACTCCAAGCCGAGGACTCGCTGGATAAAATCGTCGCTGAGTATTTCGTTGGTGGAGACTTTCTCCTGTGAGGCGAACTCAAGAGGACCCTTCTTCCCAGGCCGAATAAGTACCTCTCCCTCTTGCCTCCGGTTCTCTCTTATGGTTTCGAAGTTCTGCTGAAGACTGGCTCTTGCCTGTTCAGGAGTGTCTCCCGATCCGGTAACGGCCCAGTTGATGATGTAGGCCCGATAGCGATGCTGGCTGAAGCGTGGTGCGCTATAGACAGGGTCAGGATCCTGTTCTGTGATGCCGATCGGATAGTCGTTCAACTCCCATTCGCGTTTACGGAAGGACAGGCACCACTTCCAGGCAGCGAGCAAGTTGTTTCTGAGCCGAACTGTATGGGAGTAGGGCATCGTTCATGGTCTGATCGGAACATCCTAACGCTATCCTTCGTGCATGATCTCGCTGCACTTCCGGAAAAGCTTAGACCTTCCAAACGTCCCGAGTGATTGGAAGTTGGTGCGCCTCACGCTCGACTGGGACGGCCGTCCATTGCTGTTGTTTATGGAAGGGAAGCCGCCTCAGCCTGATCCTCGGACCAACATGAAAGCCTGGTCACGTTGGTATCAGACACCACCCAAGGCCCATCACCTGGTCTATGAGGAAACCGGTAAGCTGCACTCCATTGCGTTCGACCAATCGCAGGGTTTGTCCACGTTCCACGTACAGCCGTTCGAGGGAGGATGGTTGCTCGGAGAGCGCCGAGGCCAAACGACCCTGTACGACGCGCATGGAGCGGTACGCACCAAGCTCGACCTGGGGGACGCCAGCGAAGACCTGCAGACCACACCCAATGGACTCATCTGGGTGAGCTACTTTGACGAGGGCGTGTTCGGCGATGGTATCGGAAGGCAGGGGCTGGTTTGCTACGACGCTGCAGGCAGACCCACCTTCGAGTACGCCGACTTAGCGGAACAGAACGGCTTGCCGATGATTTGCGATTGCTATGCGATGAACGTCGACCAGACGGGTGCCGTGTGGGGCAACTATTACATGGACTTTCCTCTCGTTAAGCTGCGTGACGGACAGGTAGAACAGCTCTGGAAAGAGTTCGGTGTCTTGGGAAATACCTTCGCCGTACGTGGTGAGGAGGTGATCGGCATGCATGACAAGCAGCTGACGATTCGTGATCTGAGCGCCTCATCCCAACAAGAATCGACTCTGGCCAATGCAGTGGACGAAGGTGGCAACCTGCTGGAGCTCACGACGCAGCGATACGCTGATGTTGCAGGTCGCGGAGCCTCCTTCGTCCTCAACACAGGCCACGCAATCTACGAATTGTGTGGCTGAGTCGCATGTATCCAAAGCGTGCAGTTGTGGCGAGGCAAGCAATGTGCTTCGCACATGGGAAATCATGACACTCCACCCCTTCCAGGGATGTGTTTTACCGTTCTGGTTACTAGGTGCTAACCGGCACAAAACAAGCTACATACGTACGTTCGGTTACTACGTGCTAACCATGGTTAGCAACGAGTAACCACGGCTCGCGTAAAGGCGCGGCGGTGTCCCGCAACTGTGAAGCACCGTGCGGACGCTCGGAATCGAAGGGAACGCGCAGTAGACCAAGGCTATGGATTTGCCGTTCGCCGGCGGCGAGCTTGGAACGCGTATGAAGCTCGCGTCCCACAAACCCACAGCCTCGACGGCGACAATACTAGCTCTGTAGAAGCTCTATGTGACGCATCACATCTGGGTACTTCGAGCGCAAGAGTTCCACGTGTTCTCGTGTCCCCGTGGTCACGACTCCCGCCCCAAATTTCTCCATGAGAGTGGCGACGGCTTGCCTCAAATCGTCTACCTGATTGGTTGCGGCTAGGATGACGGTGCGGGTCTTCAGCTGCGGGTACTCGAACCCGCCAGTGTGCTTCAGGAGCTCGGCTTCCGTGGTCATCGTCCTGGTCGCCGGCAGCACAAACTCTCGAAAGAGATCCTGCAGATACGTGAGTGTACTTCGGAGGCTATTTTCATCGCAGAGCGTCCACTGCTGAACGCTTTTGTCAGGACTGAAGTATTCAATCCGCCAG
>CAXTRM010000319.1:0-3404 GCA_964246625.1 uncultured Acidobacteriaceae bacterium | reverse complement strand
GGATGTCGTCGCCGAAACGGAGGGCGGTGCAGTTCATGCCGAACTCGCCCAGACCGCCCAGCGGTATGATCTGCAATTTATCTAATGCCATGGATCTTCAGTTTAGCCGATCGACTTTGGCGGGATGGAACTTTGGCCTTAGAGCGCGCGCACCAGACGGAGAGGGAGGAGAAAGAGGGCGCGGAGAAGATCAAACAGGCCCGCGATGGTCAGGCCGACGAGGCGGAAGGGAAGAAGCAGCAACCAGACGATGGGGTAAAGGATGAGCAGGGCCAGCGCAACAGGCCAGCAGACGAAGAGCAGGATAAGGAAGAGCAGCAGCTTCATGACGACCCCGCTGAGAGATACGGAGGCGCAGGAGCTACGGTTCCGGGGTCGCCTGCAACCTGTCCGCAACCTTACCCAAACAGGTTCTGGTGCATGTAGGCGTTGGCGAATTTGCCCTGCGGATCGTAGTGGCGAACGAGCTGTTTGAAGTCGTTGCTGCGGGGGTAGACCGGGGCGATCCGGCCAGAGCCGAGGGTGTTGACCTTGGCCCAGTGCGGGCGGGGAGCAAAGGGCCGAAGTTTGGCCTCGATCTGCGGCAGGACGTGCAGAACCGCGTCCGGTTCCGGCTTCCAGGTGAAGTGGATGGCAAGGGAGCGACGCTTGTAGGCCATGCTCATCCAAAGGTCGTCCGCGGCCACGGAGCGAAGTTCGGTGACGAGCAGATGGGGTGTGATGGCGTCGCGCAGGGTTTCCACCGCGAGCACGGCCTGGTACGCGGAGTCGAAGGGAACGAAGTATTCGGTCTGGATTTCACGGCCGGTGGAGGGGGTGAACTCCATTTTGAAGTGCGGCAGGCGCTGGTACCATTTGCCGGCGAGGTCCAGCTGATCGGTTGTTTTTTCCGCGTCCTGACCAAGGACCGGATGGAGCTTCCGGCTGGCGAGGGTGGCGCCGTAGAAGGTTGCAGGCGGGGCCGTGTGGGCGTTACCGGTGAGCCGGCGCTTGACCCAAACCTCCCAGGCCTGGTGCTGTTGCCAGTTGGTGAACAGGGACACGCTGTAGGCGGTGCCCATGACGGCTTCGAAGTTGTGTTCCAACTCGTCGAAGTTCAGGTTCTGGTAGACGACCTGCGACATGTTGTAGGTCGGTTCGACGTCGAGGGTGATGCGGGTGACGACGCCGAGGGAGCCGAGGCCGACAACGGCGCCGTGAAAGAGGTCGCCATCCCTGGCGCGAGTGAGCGTGTGAACGGTGCCGTCGGCAGCGACGAACTCGAGGGCGTTGACGGCGGTGGCGAGATTGCCATTGCGGAGACCGGAGCCGTGCGTGGCCGTGGCGATGCTGCCGCCGACCGAGATGTGGGGCAAAGAGGCCAGGTTCGCCAGGGCAAAGCCGGCACGATCGAGTTCAACGGCAAGGTCACCGTACTTGACCCCGGCACCCACGGTGACGGTGCGGGCCTGGGGATCGAGTTGGAAGCCACGAACGCCGAGCGTGCTGATCTGCGCCGCGGTGGAATCGGCGATGCCGTTGAAGCTGTGCCGGGTGCCGAGGGCACGAACGCTGGGGAGGGTGCGCACGGCGCGCTGAACGTCTTCGACCGTGACCGGCTGTGCGACGTGGTCGGTATTGAAGTGATAACTGCCTGCCCAGTTGTCACGGGGAACGGCGGCGATGGTTTGCGCCAGCGCGCCGCGCATGGCGGTGACCACCGCAAGGGCCGTGCCGCCCTTCAAGAAGTCTCGCTTTTCCATGCCCAACAGCATGTCACGGGCGAGGCAGACACGGCTAGCCCGTTTCCACGGGGTTCACGCTTCGGGAGGCCCCGCGCGACCTGCGGGGTTCACGCTTCGGGAGCCCGGCACGACCTGCGGTCACCGCGCTTCCAGGGTCCGCGCGACCTGCGGTCTTCCCGCTTCCGCCACTTAGCGCAGGAGGTCTTCCAGCGCGGTACTGAGATTGGTTTTTTCGTCGCGGTATTTGATGAGGATGGGGGTGTAGACGGAGAGACCAAGGTCTTTGCCGGGACCGGTCTGGATGGCGCGGGAGCCGGGAACGATGACGGCGTTGGGTGGGATGATGAGGGGGGTGTCCGCCGAGGCGCGCAGGGTGGTGTTGCGGGCAAGGTCAAAGACCGGGGTGCCGCGCGTGAGAACGGTGCCTGCGGCCAGGACCGCGCCCTGGCGAATGATGGTGCCCTCGTAGACACCGGTGTTGCCGCCGACCAGAACATCGTCCTCGATGATGACGGGCGAGGCGTTGACAGGCTCCAGGACGCCGCCGATCTGGGCGGCGGCGGAGAGGTGCACACGGGCGCCGATCTGGGCGCAGGAGCCGACCAGGGCGTGCGAGTCGATCATGGTGCCTTCGCCGACAAAGGCACCGACGTTGACATAGGCCGGCGGCATCATGACGACGCCCCTGGCGAGGTAGGCACCGGCGCGCACGGAGCTGCCGCCCGGAACGAGGCGGATGCCCTGGTCCGGCGTGAAGTGCCGTGCCGGAAAGGTGGCCTTGTCGACGAAGCTGAGAGCGGCCGGACCCGCGGCCTCACAGCCGTTCATGGTTTGGGGCGCTCCGAGGCGGAAGCCGAGGAGGATGCCGCGCTTGACCCAGGCGTTGACGCGCCAGCCGGTGGGCGCAGCGGGATCGGGCTCGGCTGAGCGGAGCGATCCGGCCTCGAGGGCATCCCGGAGCTCAAGGAAGGCAGTGAGGGCATCGGGATGGCTGAGGGCCTCGGGGCCCTGGGCAAAGAGGTCGTCGATGGTCTGCTGGAGGTGCTGGTGCGAGGTCATGTCAGAGGTTGATTGTAGCGACTCCTCAGCTGCGGCTCAGAGGGACGGCAGGCACGTTTACGCAGAAGCAGGCGCGCTGCCGATGCGACAGAAGGCAGCGACCACACATCCAAGCACGAGAACGAGGAGAGACACATGGAATCGATGGAGCGGTTGTTTCTGACAGAGTTGCAGTATCTGTATGGGGCGCATCAACAGGGAGCGCGCCAGGCGGCGGCGGACGAGGGGACTTCGACGTACCCCAAGCTGAAGCTGGCGGTGACAGCCGGGTCGAAGCGGAATCTGGCGCAGGCGAAACGACTGGAAAAAATCTTCAAGAGGCTGGGTGTGCAGCCAGCGGGTTACCCCGATGAAGGAATGCAGGGAATTGTCGACGCCAACCGTGCGCGGATCGCCCGGACCTCCGAGCCGTTCGAGCGCGACCTGATCAACATCGCCCTGGCGCAGACCGCGGCGCACTTCTACGTCGCCCGGTACGGGACGCTGCGCACCTATGCCAGAAAGACCGGCAACCGCACGGCAGCCAAGCTGCTCAACAAGACACTTCAAGAGACCTATGCGACGGACAAGAGCTTCACCCAGCTGGCGCGCGAGGTGATGGCCAAGGAAAAGGCCAAACGG
>CAXTRM010000318.1:401-3409 GCA_964246625.1 uncultured Acidobacteriaceae bacterium | reverse complement strand
GTACGTGCGCATCTGTGCGGCAACATCGAAATAGCATTTCGAAGGCAGCAGACGAAAACCCTCATCTGACCAAGGAAGCGTGACCTTGTAGAAGTACTGGCGGATCTGCCCGGCAAGGGTCCGAAGGTCGTCGAGCCGGGCAGCTCCATGCAGCAGTTGCTTGTTGTATCGGCCCGCTCCCCGATGCGCGCCATGTCGATGAGCAATGTCTTGACTGACTTTCCGGTCGTGTTTGACTGCGGTCCAGAAACTGATATGAACCGCCGCAAGCATCGCGCGTTCCGTGATCATTGAAACACCTCCCTATGATCAACCCCGAAGCGAACGAACTCGGGAGTTTGGGTAATCGCACTGTCCCGCACCGCTGCGTCACGCATCGCCATCACACACATCTCAGCGGGCAGCCGATTGAGGTAAGTGAGCACTCTCCCGATGGAGGTGTCCGTGACCACACGGCCAAGAGCCGTTGCGATCGCTATCTGAGCGGAAGGTTCGCTGGGTAGCCGGGCTCCTGCTGGATGGAGCAGGATTTCGTCTACCGAGGGAAGTTGGTGAAACAGACGGAGAAAGGCAACAAATTCGGAAGCCGCAGCGACGTCGACAGTGCCGTCCAGCAGCTGCGTCTCGAACTCGTTCGCTCCGGTGAGGAACGGACTGTTCTGCCGCCTCGCGACTCCGGTCAGGACTCTTGAAGCCATCTCCCAGGAGCGCGGCGTCGGCCATGCATTGAGATCCGATGAAGCATCGGAGCAGTGCAAGAGGTCCGGCTTGAAACGAAGGAAGGCGATAATCTCCGGCCGAATTGCCGCCTTGACGGCCCACTGGCTCCACTCTTCCGAATCCGGCTCGAGCTCCAGGTGAACGAAGCGGTTGCGGAGCGGTCGAGGCATCGCAAAGTGAACACCGCGTTCTGCAGCGGGATTCCCAGCAGCGAGCACGACCCACTCCTCTGGCAATCTGTATTCGCCAAGCTGCCGGTCCAGCACGAGTTGGTAGCAGCCGGCTTGCGTCATCTGCGGCGCACTAGTCAGTTCATCGAGGAACAGGACGCCTCGGCCACCCGTCGGCAGGAATTTCGGCGGTACCCATTCGGTCTGATCGGAGTAGATTCTCGGCAAGCCCCTGAGATCGACGGGATCTAGCTGCACCGCACGAATGTCGAGAAACTCGTAGCCGAGGTCGGCGGCGACCTGGGCCACAATTTGGGACTTTCCGACGCCGCAGGCACCCCAGATGTGTATGGGCACGCGCTCACCGATCAGCGCATGCAGCGCCTCGTACATTTTTGAAGGTTTCACGTTGGTTCCTTTGAGGATGAAGGGAGAAATGCCAGCCGTTGACGAAGGTCTGCACACGCGCTTTCGCGCGAACGAGAACATTCCGCTCATGGAGGAGCGAGGCCTGACTTGAGACCAGATGAACTGCAGTTTGGAGAGAAAGCACGGATCCTGCGCGGCGACCGCACCGGAGATCGCTGCGCACGGCCAACTACGCCTGGCGCGGGTTCGCTACTACTTGCTGCTCCAGCCGGGTGAGGAAGGCGAGTTGCTCGGCTCGGAGCACGGCTTCGGCTCCCGCGAGGGTGAACCATGCGCCTCGGTCGACCTCGGGAATGGTTAGCGACCGTTTAGATCGGGGCGGCCACTCGATTTGGCAGGTGTTGCTGACAAGCTGAGTCGCGTCGCAATCTCCGGCGAAGCCCCATGCAAAAACTGTCTTCCCACTCTTCTGGCGCACCGAGCCAAGACAAAGGAAGGGACCTCGAGCCCAAAAGCCAGTTTCTTCGTGAAACTCTCTCTGTGCCGCCGTAAGGGCATCCTCGTCGGCGCCGAACTCGCCTTTAGGCAAAGTCCAGACACCAGCGTCTTTGCGGGCCCAGTAAGGACCGCCAGGATGTACGAGAAATACCTCAAGCGCATTCTGAGGCTTGCGGAACATAAGCAGCCCAGCGCTCTGGTTAGGTCTTGAGTTCATTACCGTCCTGAAAGAGCGCCACCAGCAAGCTAGTGACTGAGAAGAATCAAGGAACTTGCCACATCCACCTGGGAATCGCTGGAGAAACAGGTAGTTAAGTTTGCAACACACACCCTATTCTGTAGAGAACGGGTGAGGTCCGCTCATGTCTTCGCTGCGAGCAGGAGAGCCTCACGTTCGCCGAACGCCACAGACAAAAGCCCGATCACGGCACCTCAAGAGACCTGCCGCATGCCGGTCACAGAACGACGAAGACGCAAGTTGTTGATCAACTCAGCTCCAACTTAACCGCTCGGAGAACCTCCGCGTCCCCGTGATCGAATCGTAGAACGTTCGCTGAGGCTTCGAAAGTCAAGTGGAACATGAGTTCGATGGCGAGATTACCCGCGAACCGAAGGTCCACGCTCAGCGTCTCTTCATTCTGGTATGCGTGAATAGCTTCCAAGACTTTGCCTTGGACCAGATCAAGGGGAATCTCGATGCTTCCTCCATGGATCGGAACGTTGCGTTTCGCCATCAATACGACCTCCTTTCGTTACAGCGGCTCGTTCCTGGTACTGAGACTCAACGGTTCGGGACGTCGATATTTCTCTATGCGACCCGAAGATGCTGGCCGCGGGAGATCGTGACCCCAGGAAGTTGATTGCCGGCAAGGACTTCCTGCTTGATCGCTTCCAGCATCGGGCTGCTTGCTTGTAGGGCAGCGAGAAAGCCCCTCTGCAGGTCCGGTGAGAGCGAAGCCGCGATCTCCTGCCAGAGTGCACCGTCGAATCTCGCCTCCAGACGAAGCAAGTGCAACGGAAGCAAGCTAGTGTCTCGAATGTTCACAGTGTCCGCGCTGTTTCTCTGGCAACGCAAGGTGAACTGCGGACCTTCCAGTTTGGTCAGCCCACGGACCTGTAGGAAGTACAAGACGAGCGATTTGATCTGGCCGACCTTGTTCTCAGCCACCTTGGCCCGTGCTGTTAGCCTTGAGGCCTCCGACTTGCAATAGGCGGCACGGCTTTCCATAACGCGGATGAACTTGCCAATCC
>CAXTRM010000318.1:0-391 GCA_964246625.1 uncultured Acidobacteriaceae bacterium | reverse complement strand
GTCTACCTTCTCACCGAAGCACTCGCAGAGCCGTAGGAAAGCAGCCCTGCTGCTCTCGCTGACTTCGCCGGTCTCTTCGAGCTCGTCCTGAATCTGATCAAGCAAGAGGTCTATTTCGCGATCGATCTCGAGAAGCGACTGGTCGGAGGTAAACGAAGCAGGAAAAGCATCGACTGGTGTAAGGGGCGTAGTTTGATTGGCTGGCATGTCTGTGCTCCAAAATGGAGAATCTCGATTCGCATTGCGAAGACGCCCGATGCTGACATGGGGTCATTTACGCGAATCGTCTAAGAGACTTGCTTTCGCCTAATGTTCGCTGTAGGATCTGGACTTGTTTTGAACAGGGCCGTTTCGAAGAGGTTAGGCGGGTTGTTATTCTTCCGAAGAAAGG
>CAXTRM010000317.1:0-3414 GCA_964246625.1 uncultured Acidobacteriaceae bacterium | reverse complement strand
ACATGGATCAGGAATTGGCGATGCGAGGAGGTCGGAACACAAAAGAAGGCCGGGAGTCTGCGTCTCGGGGCTGTTCCGAACGGAGATTTGCTGTATTGATCCGAGATGCAATTAGAACCGGCTGTGACACGGGGATGCCCTGCAGGACACAGCAGGAACATTGTCCATTGCACGTGTCTGGAGCAACAGGGGTGTGGTGGTGAACGAAGGCTTGGGACGCGGCGGCCAAAACTGGCAGTCCGTCGCATACCTCACAATGAGGTGAATCGGCCACCAGGCAGACGAGCAATGCGCACAACAGCCACGCGACCGCGTGAAGTCCCGATTTGCGCCGCTTAATCACCGTTTCAGAATAGAACGGCCAATCGGTAACGAGAAGCGCCGCTACCTGAACCGACCTGAACCGAATGACCTACTGCGCAAATACAGTCTTGAGCTGAGCCTTCGCCGAACGCAGAGCGAACTTTTCTTACGCAAGTCTCTATCCTTCTGCTGTCCGTTTGTCCCCGACTGTTTACACAAGGCGCTTGATGATTCCTTTGCTATCAGCCTTGCCCTTCTTAGCTCACCCGTTTACATGCTCAAGGGCCAGCGAGCGAGCGACCTCTTCATAGCCGGCACCGGTGTACCGGAAGAAGGTCTTGCCATCCGCGCCGAGGTTGAGGTACCGCCTCGTCCAGCGATGCTTGTAGAGCACGATGGGGCCAGCGTTGCCCATGTACATGTAGTCCACTCTCTTCTCGGGCGGAAGCGCTGCTTCGAGAGGGCCCCATTCTGGCTGTTCAGAGGTGACCGGGAAGTCGACGATTGTCATGCAGTGCTCCCTCTGGTTACTGGAGCAGTGGCCACATGCGTATGCCGGCAACCGATGCAGCAGACGGCTGCTGTCACCAGCTTCACTGCCCGCTCAAACCTGTCCGGAGCTTCGACCAACTCTCCGGAACGGCTGTAGAAGATCGGTGTCAGCTCTCCCCGGAGAGCCTTGTTCTCCTCACGCCAGAGTTCGGCTGGAATTGTACCGTCGGCTCCTCGAAAGAGCAGCTTGGAGGAGATTTCCGGGCGAGTCCGGCCAGCAGGCAAAGAGAGCACGTGTGAGGTAATGACCAACTCACACGTGCGTAGCACCCTTGTCATCTCGATGCGCACCAGACTTTCCGCAAGGACAATCGCGTGGCGCCCGTTCACTGCGATCGTGTCGATCGACTGGAGCCAGGGAATCCGATCTCCTTCAGGAGATACGAAAGCGCAGGCACGGCCCATGTCTGCGACTGCACCTCCCGATTCCACGCCACGAAGTACATACCGCTTGGCGAGTTGCTGATGCTCGACCGACAGACCCGGAACACAATAGATCCCACGCTTGTCGAACGCTTTCAGAGCACTCGATGGAAGCGCGATGCCGTGAAGGTTGTAGCTCGGAGAGCCACGATGCTGCTGCTTCTTCTCCGGGGTGCTTGCCATGAGCCCTCCTAGGTGGTCCGAACAGTGCGGATGGGTTGACCCAGTGCGGCTCGGATATCTTCCTTGGTGCACCCAGCTCGGCAGACGTAGAATCGGCTATCCGCGATCTTAATCCCAAGATTGTCCCGGGACTTGTCTCGGCCGGCGCGCGCACACGAGGGACACTGCGCCTTCCAGTTCCGGCTGTCTTGCTTGCCGTTTGTTCGCACGAAGTCGAGAATGCGAAACGCACGGCCGCCCGGCATGGGGGTTCGTGGAACATACGGTTCTGGCGCGGGTGGGCGGTACGCCACTGGGAGTTCCATACCCGCCGTGAGCGCTGCCAGCTCTTCGGCCGTCAGTTTGCGCAAGCTCTGCAGGTAAGCGAGCTGCGCCTCTGGACTGAGGTCAGCCTCGTAGAACCAGTAACGACGACCGCTCTTCCGGTGCACCCCAAGCGGCGCTCGGATCGCGTTCCCGTAGGAGCCCTCTTCGATCCGGTCCTGTCGCGGAAAGACCTCGATGCCTTCTTTGAGACCGCCACCCTTCACCGGTACGCCAAGGCGAAGAGCCAGATTGTAGATATAGATACGGCAACTGGCAGCGAGCAGCGGCTGCTGCGCAAAGATCCAGAGGTGCCCGCCACGCCGGGATTGCTCAAGGCCGGCCTCGATCCCGTCTTGCTTCAGCTCCCACTGCAGCTGAAAGAGATCCTGAAGAGAGCCCTCGTAGTCCGCATCGATTGCCACCCATTTTGAGTTCTGGGTTTGTGGGTTGATCGCGTACAGGTTGATGGTGATGTCGCCATTCAGGTGCGCGCGGACGGCGCCGCAGTCGAGTGGACGAGCCTGGCGCAGATACGGCACGCTTCCGTCGGGGAGTGGCTTGGAGCGTTGAATGCCATAGGCGAGACGGTTCACGAAGAGCTTGATGAACTCCTCCGCCGTGGCTGGGCTTACGCAGAAGGTGGTTGGCATGACCGGGGTCTCCCTTCTCAGTTCGGTGGTTGTATCCCGGTCCCGAAACTCGGTCAAATCCTCGAAACGGCGAGGCGGACGACGCTGGTCAAGCGTCGCCAGTCGCGGATTCGGCTCTCGGGCTCTAGACAGTCGCCGGTTTCGGGACCGCGACGATACGGATGGTGTGCGGTGGAATGAGCGACGTAGGGCTCGCCAGGTTCACTTCAGGGCGGCGGCGATCCCGGCCAGATGGGCTGTAGGCGGAAGCGTGGGTTCTTGCCATCGCACGATTGATGGAACGGATACGGCCAGCGGACAGGCGCATGGGGACTCCTCCTTGGGAGTTGGGTTTGAGCTACGTTGTGGGGGAGTTCGGAGGGAGTTGCTAGGCTGTCGCCGTTTGCAGCTGAGCCAAGAGCAGGCCGGGCTGGTCGACATAGCTGAAGAGTTTGTACTCGGCGAAGACGCGGTCGAACTCTTCGGAAGTGAACTGGTCTTCAC
Source organism: uncultured Acidobacteriaceae bacterium (assembly GCA_964246625.1). Taxonomy (GTDB): domain Bacteria; phylum Acidobacteriota; class Terriglobia; order Terriglobales; family Acidobacteriaceae; genus Granulicella. Next base: position 514 of record CAXTRM010000317.1, on the reverse strand, counting down.
ACCCCTCAAAACAGAGCATGTACCAATCGCTGCGCTGCCGGTCGAAGACGTAGATCGCGCCGGATGCGATGTTGTCAGGCACCATCTGGAGGAGCAGAACACCCTTGGGCGTTTGGATCCAGCGAGTGGCGATTGCCTCCCCCACTTCGAGGAAGGTTGAGACGGTTTGTTGGATGGAGGCGGCCGCGCGGTCACCCCAGTTGAACATCTTGTGGGCGGACATCTTTCCTAAGCTGCGTTGCATGTGACTCTCCTTTGCTGAGCTTTGAAGTTCGGTGGGGTTCAGGACTAACGCCTACGGAAGAGGTTTTGCGCCCAGATGTGACAGAGCGTTCCCAGCAGGCTGACGAAGAAAGCGATGACAACCATCAAGGCGACAGGGTGGTGGACCGTTGCACGAAAGAGAACGGGCGCGCAGGTGACGATGACGTAGAGGTTGAAGCCGGTAAGCATCAGGCAGCCTGACAAACGGGCCGCCAGATTGCTGAAGGAGATCGAGCCGACAGATAAGGCA
>CAXTRM010000316.1:1612-3431 GCA_964246625.1 uncultured Acidobacteriaceae bacterium | reverse complement strand
AAGCAGGACGTTGCCGGTGGCGTGGGTGGCAAAGAGCCGGCCCAGGGAAAGGTGACCACTGTCCGGGACGCCGAAGAGGAAGCTCTGGCCCCAGTCCCAGGTCGCATGGTAGCCGATGCCCCACCAGAGCGAGCCGGTGCGCCAAAGCGCATAGCTGAAGACCACGCCTGCTTCAACCACGGACGCGATGCCGGCAGCGTTTTCCCCCGAGTTGCCCAGGTGGGTGGCGCCAAACAGCAGGGACCATAGCAGGGCGGCGATCCAGAAGGCAGCGAGCCGGGCGTGCGCGGGGGAGAGCCGGGTGCCCAAACGCAGGACGCCACGCATCAGGGTGAATTGCAGGTAGCCGCGAAACAGGAACTCCTCGAAGATGCCGACACAGACGAAGACGAACAGCCACTCGGCGGCGTACCGCAGCAGGGCAGTGCCCTGGAGGAGCCGGCCCTCAAAGACCAGCAGATGCAGCGCCCACAGGCTGCCAATCAATAAGGTGATGGCAATCATCCCTGCGGCTGCGCCGGGCAACACGTCCCGAAGACGCCGAAGCGAAAGGCCATAGACGCCGAAGCGCCTCCGTTCCAGCAAACCAAGAAGGACCCCTGCGCCAACCACGGCGAGCGCTTCGGAGCTTTCCGCCAAAGCCGAGTCAAGAGGCTTCAAGGGGTCACTCTTGACGGGCTGGTGCCCCGTCTGTGCCTGTTGCCTTTCCTGCTGTTGCTGGCGATGTTCTGCCTTGATTCGCTTCATCTGGCCCGTGGCGAGGAAGAGGCCGCTGCCGAGCAAGAAGATGAGTGCGGTAGCCAGAACGAGGTAGAGGGCGATGCCCCAGCCGGCACGCAGGCCAAGCGAACCGTACAGGACGCTCGAGGACGGACCGGTGTGGTGGACGAAGGCGGGGGTGGCCAAAGCCGGGGAAGCTGGCGGATCGGTTTCGCTGTACGGCATCAAGTCTCCCGTGTAGCTCCAACATACGTCACACGGGAGCGTCATGTTCCGGGGGCAAGCGATGGGCTATGCTGAGCCATACGATTTGTTGAAGGGCTGCGCACGTGAACTGCCGCGTTTTCTACCATGACCGTTGCTTCGATGGGGCCTGTTCCGCTTCGCTGTTTACCCGGTTCCACCGTGAATGCATCGGCACCGCCACAAGCTTTGACTACCAGGGCCTGGTGCACCGTGCCGGCTCGTTGTTTGAGCAGAACTGGCTGGATGCAAGCGGCGAGAACGCGATTGTGGACTTCAAGTACGCACCACTGCCGGGTGTTACCTGGTGGTTTGATCACCACCTTTCTGCGTTTGCCACGCCTGAGGATGAGGCCCGGTTTCGCGCCGGGCAACGGAACGAGGACGGCACACCCGGACCGCGCGCCCTCCGCGAGTTCTTCGACCCGAACTACACCAGCTGCACCGGATGGATCGCGCACATTGCGAAGACGCGCTTCGGTATGGACACTGGGGCGCTGGACGAGCTGATCTATTGGGCCAACATCGTTGACGGTGCGAAGTATGAGAGTGCGGAAGCCGCTGTGGGCATGGCCGCACCCGCGATGAAGCTCACTATGGTCATTGAAAGCGCACCGGACAGCGAGACCGTGCAGCGCTTCATCCCCTTGATGACCGCGATGCCGCTGGCTGATGTGCTCTCCCAGACGTGGGTGCAGGAGCTTGTGGGGCCGCTGCTGGAACGGCACTGGCAGGGCGTGACGTTGCTGCGCGAGCGGGCCCGCCTGGACCAGGGCGTGATCGAGTTCGACATCACCGACCAACCGACCGAGGGCTACAACAAGTTCATCCCCTACTACCTGAACCCTGAGGCAAC
>CAXTRM010000316.1:0-1602 GCA_964246625.1 uncultured Acidobacteriaceae bacterium | reverse complement strand
TGAGGCAACGTATGCCGTGGGGCTTTCAAAGTCGCGCTTCCGGACGAAGATCTCGGTCGGCACGAACCCGTGGACAAAGAAGCCTGCCGGGGAGTTGGCAAACATTGCGGCCCTTTGTGAGCGGTGGGGTGGCGGCGGCCACGCCCGTGTAGGGGCGATCAGTTTTCCAGTGGATCAGAAAGACAACGCCAGGGCCGCAGCCCAGGAGATTGTGGCGGAGTTGAAGGCGTAGCCCCGATCCGGATCAGGGCCTATCGCTCACTTGCTGTTTCGTGCTGCCGGGCCTACAGCTTAAGGTGGAGCTTTGTGATGTCGTTGAACATGACGAAGACGGCGAACAGGATCAGGCAGACAAAGGCCACCTGGTAGACCCGCTCCTTGATGGCCTGGTTCACGTCGCGGCGCATCAGGGCTTCAATGAGGAGGAACAAGATCATGCCGCCGTCAAGCACGGGAAAGGGCAGCAGATTCATGATGCCGAGGTTCATCGAGATCGAGCTCATCATCCGCAACAGCATCCAGTAACTGTCCCGGGCGGCCACATCGATCATCTGGGCCATGCCCACTGGACCGCTGACAGACTTGACTGCAACCTGACGAGTGAACAGCCCTTTCAGGACGCGCAGGATCAGCGTGGAATCATCGGCATTGTCCTGCGCCGCCTGCTTCATCGCCTGGCCCAGCGGCAACTTGACCACGTCGATGGGTGGACGCTGCGCTTCAAAGCCCAGCCGATAGGTGGCATCACTGCCCGGCATCGGCATCCTGCGTGGCGTGATGGGCAGAGCCAAGGGCTGGCCCTGGCGTTGGATGTAGAGCGTGGAGGGCGCGCCGGAGCGGTCTTTCAGGTACGCAAGAAGTGCCTGGATGCCGTGCGGCTGGAAGCTGTCGATGCTGAGGACCTGATCGCCGGGCTGCAACCCCGCCTGCGCCGCCGGTGTGTCGCTCGTGACGGCTTTCACGGTGATCGGGGTCGCCTGTTCGCGCGGCAGGATGCCCAGACCGCCGAGGATGTCGTCACCGGAAGAGGCGCCATCGTCAACGGCGGGAGTCTTGATGGCACCGGATTTCACCTGTCCTGCATGCAGAAAGGTGAAGGGCACACTCTGGTTGGAACGGAGAACACTTTCATCGAGAAAGCGCAGCCAGGTCGGTGTTTCGTGGCCATTGAGGCTCAGGATGGTGTCGCCGGGTTGAACGCCCTGCTGACTGGCCGAGGTCCCACTAGGGACGTAGTCGACCACAGCGGCGTTATTCAGGAACTGACCTACCTCGTGGTGGAAGTGCGCCACGGCCAGGAGCAGAAGAAAAGAGAGGATGAAGTTGGCCACAGGGCCGGCCAGCACGATCAGCGCGCGTTGCCAGCGTGGGTGCGCGTTGAAGTCGCCTGGGTCCGCGGCGGCCTCGCCGGGCTGGTCGCCCGCGAACTTCACGTAACCGCCAAAAGGCAGCAGGTTGATGCGGTAGTCGGTGCCGCCGTGCACCACGCCGAAGAGACGGGTGCCGAAGCCGATCGCAAAGGCTTCCACGCGCACCTTGCACGCTTTAGCGACGGCGAAGTGGCCGAACTCGTGAACCAGCACCATGAAGCCGAGAACGATC
>CAXTRM010000315.1:3149-3440 GCA_964246625.1 uncultured Acidobacteriaceae bacterium | reverse complement strand
GTCGGCGGGCCTGGTGGCGCTTTGCCTGGGCCTGTGGACGGCGCGCAACTGGCGGGTGTATCACGTGGTTCAGCCGCTGGCGCCCAAGTACGCGAACGATCCGGGGGAGCCGGCGCCGACGGGATTTGCACGCTGGTACCGAACGTGGGGGACCGGCCTGGGCGACACCGCGCGGGTGTACTGGGAGTATGACGGGTCCGTTCTGCATCTCAGCGACCTGCCGCCATGGGCGTTTGACAGCGCAGCCGAGCGGACACGGACGGCCACAATCTACCAGCGGTACAACGAGGA
>CAXTRM010000315.1:0-3139 GCA_964246625.1 uncultured Acidobacteriaceae bacterium | reverse complement strand
GACCTCGTCCACACCGGAGGTGGAAAGGGACTTTGAAGAGCTGGCGCGAGAGCGGGAGCGGGCGCACCCGGTGCGAACTTTTGTGGTGATGCCCCTGGCGCGGCTGGGGGACATGTGGTTTCGCCCAAGGACAGAGTTGCTGCCCAGGATGCCGGTGCCGTGGTGGGCGTTTGCGCGAAGGCCCCGGGCGACGTGCATCGCGTGCGGACTGGGCGTACTGAACCTGCTGTGGCTCGCTGCGGCGGTGCGAGGTGTTTGGAGATGGAGGCGCGCTGCGTGGGGCGGGCAGGCTGGGGTAGCGGCAGCGTTGCTGGGGTACGTGGTACTCCGGTCAGTGTTGCTGCTGAGCATCGACAACTCCGAGCCGCGATATGTGCTGGAGGCGTACCCGGTGGTGGTGCTCTTCGCAGCGATTGCGTTTGGGCGGCGCGGGCTACCGAGCGATGCGGGTGTAAGCGTCCGTGACCCCGAAGAGGATCGTCGAGCGGCCGTTGTGGAGGGCTGAACTCGTGCCCCGAAGGGTCAGCCGGCATCGCTGCGGCGGGTGAGCTTGGGCTTGCTGACCGGGTGGGGGTGGAGGAAGTCAGGGTTTCGGCACGGTCAGCGGCGTTTGCACAGTGCCGAAGCGACCCGACCTCTGATCCCAGGCCAGGATGTACAAGAACTGCTCGCCCCTGGGGAGATTGATCTGATCGTCAAAGGCGATGCGTCCGTCGGGATGGGCGTGAAGCTTTTCCGGGTCGATGCTCACCTGCACGGCTTTGGTCTGCTGAGCCAGGTGCGCCCCAAGGCGATTCACAGCAAGAACCCCGATCCCGACAGACACCTGTTCTTTCCCGTCGACGTTCTGGCGGACCAGGTCGGCGATGGGAAGGGTGTAGTGGACGTTGTAGGTGCTCTGGTTCCTTTTCGGGGGGTCGCCTTTGGGTGTGTCTGAAGGCTGCTGGAGGGCGGCAACGGCCGTGGCGGCCGGCGAGACCGCAACGGAGAAGATGAGGGGCGCCCGGAGGGTCTCGGAAGATTGCTGTTGAGTCATTCCACGGGCCTGCAGGATCGTTCGATCCCCAGAGGCTGGCACCGCATGGGTCGTGTCATTGAAGTACCCGTGCCGGTAGCTTAGCTGGTAGCTTCCTGCGCCGGCGCCTGCGACCACCTTGACGCGATGCCACCTGTTATCGAAGTTTGGCTGAGGCGGCGAGTAGCTCAGGGTATAAAAGTCCGAGCCACTGCCGACGATGCGGGTAGCGATCTGTTTCAGCCCATTGCTGTTGTAAAAGGCGTGCCCGCCGGTGGCTTCTGCGGTGTCATCCATCATCATGTGCTGCCACATCATGCCCCCCGAGCTACCGACGGTGAGCCCACGGGCGTCGACGGGAAACACGGCGATGCGTGACGACTCCAGTTCGTCGTAGAGGCGGCGCATGTCGACAAAGGATGGGAACCCGGTTGCGTCCGCGAGCAGGGCGAGGTTGGAGCCGCCGGAGAACCAGATCAGGTTTTTCCGCCCTGGGTAGGGTTTCAGGAGAGTGAGCATCTGCTCCAGGGTGCCCAGGTCGGTGGCGGCCCACGATCCCGGTTGTTGCAGCTTCGGCACCGCTTTGCGAATGGCCGCGCGAAGGAGCTCGGGGTCGGAGGTGAAGCCCTGCAGCTCTACCACGGCATCGCCGGCCCGCGTGTACACGGCCAAGGTGTCGTTGGGCTGCAGCGTCGACAGGAACTGTTGAAGCTGATTGGCCAGGTAGGCCTGGTCGGTAAAGCCGATGGTGGTGATGTCGATCAGAAGGGCGTTGAACGCTGGCGGTGCGTGCTGAAGAAAGCCGTTGCCGATCTCGCCCGCGACCGGCCGCGGACCGGGCGATGGATTTTCGCTGGCGGTGTGTTCCGTGAAAGAGGTGATCTGTTGCGGCTTGCCGTTATCGAAGATGTGAAACGCGGAACGGTCCAGGCCTTGAACCACGTTGCCGTGCTGGTCCGTCACGGTGACATCGGTGAGGACGAGGCGTGTTCCCACATGCAGGGTGTAGCTGGGCGGCGTGGCCTGCTCCGCGGGCGTGGTCTGCTCTCCTGGCGTGGCCTGCTCCGCGGGAGCTGCCTGAATGGCTGGCGAGGCCTGGATGCCGGCCGATACCTGGGCCGCAACGGGCAGCTGTGCCCCGGCGATGAGGTTGCATGCCAGCCAGCAGCCTCCCCTCCGTAGGAACCGAAGAATGCGAGACGTCATACCGTCCTCCTGCGGCCTGCGTCAGAAGCGACTGCCAGTCTACGACCCAGGTGAGGATGCGCGCCAGCGCGGCGAGCGGTGCGCAACGTATCGGCGACGTCCCAAAGAGGTGATCGCGCGGACGGAGTGACTGCAGACCCGCATTCTGCGCGCGAGCGTTGGCGTGGCAGCCTTCGCCCGGCAAGGATCGTGAGCGTTAGTGGTTGACGACGGTGGTGCCTTTGCCGGACGGAATCTTGTAGGCGGCCTTGTTGGGCCTGGCGTTGAGCCGGACGTTGGAGTAGAGAGCGGTTTGGGTGTCGCCGGAGGGTGTTTCGAAGAGCTGTTTGAGGCTGACGTCGCGGACTGGATCGAGCCAAAGCGTGATGCGTTTGAAGGTGTTCTGGGTTGCGGGATCCTTGCTGACGAGGACGAGCTTTTCGGTCTTCACGGGTTGCCCGTTGTCGGACAGGGTTTCGGGACCGGCATCGGTGACGTTCCAGCTGCCCTGGAGATCGTGGCTGGAGCCGCCGAAGCCCAGGGCGAAGTAGCCTTCGAGCTTGCCCTGGTTCGCGCCGGACTTGAAGACATCGACCTGATGCTCGGCGGGGGTGTACATCTGCAAGGCCCCGCCGGAGTAGGTGACGACGCGGGCAGGGGTGGCCACCGCTTTCCCGCTCGACCTCGGCGGTAGCGGATTGGAAGGGCTTGCTGGCCGCGTCCATCTGGGTGAACACGGCGTCGAGCTGCGGGGACTGGGCGGAAAGCAAGGGGGACAGGCCCAGCGTGGCCGCGAGCCAAGGCAGGGTGGCCCTGAGTGGGTGGCGCCGCCGCGTGGGCTGGCAAAGGCCCTTCGCTGGGGCTGGCAGGGCGACCCCGCGCGGGGCAGCTTGCCGGAGCAGGCGAAGGGCCAAGGGCCGGGTTGAGGAAGCAGGGTGC
>CAXTRM010000314.1:0-3603 GCA_964246625.1 uncultured Acidobacteriaceae bacterium | reverse complement strand
CCTCTGGGGTAATCAGATCTCTGTCACCTTATCAAGCAGTACTGGAGCAACAGGCCCGTTAATTATTTCGCTTGTTGGATCATCAAATACGTTCACCTTCCAGTATGGCTCTTTATCCGTCGGATCTGGCACCTACACAGCCATTATGGCTCGCCCGAGCATACCCGCCGACACATACAGCTCTGTACAAGCCGCTTGGAAATTGAACACCGAGACTGCAGGGACAGTTGGTTCGCTGCCGATTAATTGGCGCGTCCTCGGCTTAATTCGACATTCACGGTACAACACGCCTGCAGCATCCTCTTGTGTCGGAGCAGCGTCTGCTGCTTGGATCATCAACACAAGCAGCTGCGCATTTACGCCTATCAGTCTACGGTCGGACTTCTTTAGTCAGGTCTACATCAACGGCACTGGATCTTCCAGTCAGTACGGCATATTGAAGTACACGCCAGGAGTGAAGAACAATTGCGCTTACCCGCAGGGTTCAGACGATAGTAATACGTTCTTGCAAGCTAGCAGCGTAACCGGTAGCTGCAATGTGGTGTTGGACCAATCTAGCGTTGCAACCTATCCCAACGCAGCTCCTAGACAAACGTTTGGCAAAAATATACTTGACTAACCCACGCCGTTTCGGTAAAGGTGGGTTAGTCAAGGTGACGCCATGCACATCCCCCAGACACTCACGGAAGCGGTTCGGTACTACAGCGACGAGCAAGTCTGCATCGACACCGTTGCCGCTATGCGTTGGCCGGATGGCAAGCCTGTTTGCCCGAAGTGCGGCACGGCTGAAGGTGAGCGGAAGCACTACTGGATCAAAACGCAAAAGCGGTGGAAGTGCTACTCGTGCCGCAAGCAGTTCAGCGTCAAGGTTGATTCCGTTTTCGAGGATTCCCCTCTCAGCCTAGATAAGTGGCTTGTGGCGATGTGGATGCTGGTTAGCTGCAAAAACGGCGTGTCCTCTTATGAGATCGCTTCCACGCTCGGCATCACGCAAAAGAGCGCGTGGCATCTCCTGCATCGCATTCGGCTCGTCATGCAGGGCGCGGACGGCGGCAAGCTGGGCGGCACTGTCGAGGTGGACGAAACGTTCATCGGCAGCAAGGCTCGGAACATGCACCTTGCGAAGCGCAAGAAGGTCATCACCGGACGCGGCGCAACGGGCAAGACGGTCGTGATGGGGATGCTGGAGCGTGGAGGCAAGGTGAAGACGCATGTGATCGCAGAGCGGGACAAGAAGACGCTCCACGGCAAGATCAACGACCACGTTGAACCGGGCACCCATGTGATGACGGATGAGCTTATCGCCTACTGGGGTCTGGAAGGCAACTACACTCATGGCGTCATCAACCATGCTGAGGAGTACGTTCGCGGTACGGTCACACGAACACGATGGAGAACTTCTGGAGCCTTGTGAAGCGCGCTTTGGGCGGCACCTACATCAGCGTCGAACCGTTTCACCTGTTTCGCTACCTGGATGAGCAGGCTTTCCGCTACAACAACCGCAAGGACAAAACCAATGCCGACCGTTTCACCATTGCCTCATCGCAGATCGCGGGAAAGCGGCTCCAGTACAAGGAACTCGCCGGACAGGTGTTGGGGTAGAGCTACGGTTTACCGGGGTTCACTTCGGGGACAAACTTGTATCTCTTATGCCTCGAAGTCTTCTCTATTGGCGCTGCTGCTACGCGGCGTAGGACCTCAGCCCGTGGAACTGACACCAGTTTCGACAGAGCAGAAGTGAAAGGTTCATGCTTGCGCTCAGCATTTGGCTGTTCATCGTGAGCTTTACTCATAAGGGCTCCAGCTTCTCCAAAACGATCTCAGGTCGAGACTTCTTATCAGGTGAGGGGATTAGATCAGTGGTGGTGACAATCGTAGCCGTGTATCGCGCTGGAACTGAAGCTGAATGCTCTTCATGTATAACGCCGTCGCGATACTTGCCCTCTATCTCGTCGCCGTTGTCAGAATGAAGGCTGAAGGTTTGGCTCTTTGTGTTTACCCCAAAGAGCAGCCCGGATGTGATGATTGTCTGTCGCGTTTTGGTGTCGAGCACCCGGCCCTGTAACCCCACCATTTCATCGTAGGGGACCTGCGCTTTGCGCTTCACTGCATTATTCGCCCGCCATTCCAGATCGACCCCGTAATGGTGCCGAACATGCACTTCCAGCCACTCGTTGAAGGCCTGTATGGGAGCCGGCCCTAGTGAACGAGCAATGCCCTGTATGTTGCGGGATTCTAGCAAATCGAACACCGTATTCGACGCATCCTCGACGGGAGAGTCGGCCAACAAAGCAACGTCCACGGGACGCGGAAGTGTCACGACAACACCCACGGACCCCGGAAAGCTGTACGCATACCCGAGTTCAGGAATTTGGAATGCGCTTTGGACAGGCTTTTTTCCCCCTGCAACCACCGTCTTTCTTAATGCTTGATACACGGCTGCGAAGAATGACTGCAGTTTAGTCCACGCCTCACCTATGCCTGACAAGCTTGGCCCGCCGTCACCGACGAGTAGGCGATACCGATAGACTTCAAGCTGCTGATCTGCTGCAAGTTGAAGAAACTGCTGCTCCAGCCGTGCCTGAACGTTCCGCAGAGACCGCAAGTTGACGGAAAGTGCCGCAGCGTCCTTGGGGGCGGTATTCGGGTCGTCTAGGACTCCCTGGTACCGTGCAATGAGGGCATTGGTCCATGCAGCCGCTCCTGAACTGTCTGAATCGCGCTCATTGCTCGCCCTCCCCGCTTCCAGTATCAACCTCTGGCACCCTCAACACCATAATGCCCTTCGGCTCTTTCGTCGCGACGCTGAAGCCGTACAACTCCTGAAAATGCTCTTTAGTTGTCTCCGTAAGCTCGTAGAACGGCGAGTCCGAGTCGAACTCCAAAATGACATCTGTGTCGCACCGGAATGACGCTTTTGGGTCATTCTCTCTAGCGATGAGCCATTCCACGCATTCCTGTTGCTCGTCACTACCCTCTGCCCTGTACTTCTGGTCGGCAATCAAAACAAAATCGACGTCGCCCGGGTCGGTTTCTTCAGTTGTAAAACTTCCGTCTAGCCAGATGATCCCATTGATGCCGACATTCTCGACACGCTCTAGAACCACTTCCAAGCCCGCCATGATGTCTCGCCGGACCTGCGAGTCAGGGAAGGCGTCGACGCACATAGTTCTGAGCGCCGACCTTGTGAGTTCATGAAATCCCTGCTTCAGAAGCGGCGGGAACTCTGCCTTATGCACGGACGTTTCCAAAGTGAGCCATGATCGCACACGGAAAGTACCCTTCGGTAGTGCTTTTCAGGGCTCCAGCGCCGTACCCGTGAGAGGATGGCAGCCATGTGGTGGTTCTATGTTGGTGCAGCCGTGTTCGTCGCGCTTCTTTCCGCGGCCCTAGTCTGGGCTGCGGAGCCTCGCAACCGTAAGCGCTACGCTTCGCAACTACTACTGACGTGGATTCTTCTTGCGCTGCTCAAAGCGTGGCGAAGTCGCCACTGAGCCAAGCTTGGGTTAGCCAAGTAAGTTATTCCCAAACGTTTAGTTGCGGAGACAACCTTCCCTATATCACTTCAGCTAACACCCAGCAAGCAATGAAGTATCCTCAGGA
>CAXTRM010000313.1:0-3626 GCA_964246625.1 uncultured Acidobacteriaceae bacterium | reverse complement strand
GGTCGCAAACAGCGCATAGACCCGCGTCGCATCCGCCCCGAACTTGCCGATCATCTCGTCGGGCGACACCACGTTGCCCTTGGACTTCGACATCTTCGCGCCGTCCTTGATCACCATCCCCTGCGTAAACAGCCGCGCGGCCGGCTCCGCATTCGCAATCAGCCCCTTGCCGTTGATCTGGATGTCGCGCATCACCTTGGTCCAGAAACGCGAGTAAATCAGGTGCAGGATCGCGTGCTCCACCCCGCCGATGTACTGGTCGATCGGAAACCAGTAGTTCGCCTTCGCCGTCTCAAACGGCGCCGTGCTGTTGTGCGCGTCCGTGTAGCGGTAGAAGTACCAGCTTGAATCGACAAACGTGTCCATCGTGTCGGTCTCGCGCCGCCCCGGACCGCCACACACCGGGCACGTCGTGTCCACAAACTCCGGCATCTTGCCCAGCGGCGACCCACCCTCCTGGGTGATCGTCACATTCTCCGGCAACAGCACCGGCAACGCCTCTTCCGGCACAGGCACAGGCTCGCCTGCTGCGTTCCCCTCATGCCCCTGCAGGCAATACACCATCGGAATCGGCGTGCCCCAGTACCGTTGCCGGCTCACGCCCCAATCCTTCAGCCGGTACGTCGTCGTTCGCTTGCCAAAGCCCTGTGCCTCGGCATACTGCCCCATCTTCTCCTGCGCTTCGAGGCACGGCTCGCCTGTCCACTCGCCGGAGTCGATCAGCACCGCTTCCTCTTCCCCCGTGTACGGCAACGCAAGGTCGTCCGTGTCGTCGCCGGCACCCCCGGAAACGCTCGGCGCTACCACCCGCTTGATCGGCAGCCCATATTTGGTTGCAAATTCAAAATCACGCTCGTCATGGCCCGGCACCGACATAATCGCGCCCGTGCCGTAATCCGCCAGGATGTAGTTCGCCACCCAGATCGGCATCGCTTCGCCCGTAAACGGATTGATTGCCTGCCGGCCGGTAAAGATCCCGTGCTTCTCAATGTTGCCCAGGTCGCCGGCCTCTTTGGCCGCCTGTTGCTGCGCCACCATCGTCTCCACCTGCGTCGCCAGCTCGGTATCGAACCCTGCCCAGTGCTTGATCAGCGGATGTTCGGGCGCCAGCTGCAGGCTCGTGGCTCCAAAGATGGTGTCCACCCGCGTCGTAAACACCGTGATTTCCATCCCGTCGGTGCACCCTTCCACCTTGAACGTGACCTCGGTGCCCTCACTGCGGCCGATCCAGTTGCGCTGCATGGTGCGCACCTTTTCCGGCCAGCCGGGCATCGCGTTCAACCCTTCCATCAGCTCATCGCCGTATTGGGTAATGCGCAAAAACCACTGCACCATCTCGCGCTGTTCTACCGGCGTGTCCTCGTGCCGCCAGCAGCAGCCGCTCACCACCTGCTCATTGGCCAGCACCGTCGCGCACCGCGGGCACCAGTTCAGCTTGCTGGTCTTCCGGTAGGCCAGCCCCCGCTCATACATCTTCAGGAAGAACCACTGGTTCCAGCGGTAATACTCCGGCAAGCACGTCGCCAGCTCCGTCCCGGCCCAGTCATAGCTCAGCCCGATGCGCCGCATCTGTACCCGCATCTGCTCGATGTTGCGCAAAGTCCATTCGCGCGGGGGCAGGTTGTTCTTCAGCGCTGCGTTCTCCGCCGGCAGCCCAAACGCGTCCCACCCCATCGGATGAAGCACGTTGTACCCGCGCATCCACATGTATCGCGCCAGCGCATCGCCAATCGAGTAGTTCCGCACATGGCCGATATGCAGTTGACCGCTGGGGTACGGCAGCATCTCCAGGCAGTAAAACTTCGGCTTGCCGCTGGCCGGGTCTTCGGCGCGGTACAGGTCAGGGTCCCCGTCCCATCGCGCTTGCCAGCGAGGCTCAATCTCGGCGGGGTTGTAGCGGGCGGGTTCAGCGGAAGGCTGTGACTCGGTCGAAGGAACGATCTGGGCGGCTTCGGGCATGCCCTTTCATTCTAATGAAAGCTCTTTCCGCCCGACGCAGGCCCGTCGCGAGCAGGCCTTCTTGCAGCCAACCTCATCGCCTCCCGTATTGCTCCAAGTCTTTGGGTACAGCATGTCACCCTGCTGCGAGATATACGCTTCTTGCGCCTTGCTCACCGCGCAAGCGCTCCATCACACACCAGGAATTCCATGTACTACGAGGTGAACGGCGTAGGCACGCAGCAAGATCAATGTTGGACCTCGGGGCCTTCTATGGATACCAGGGCCCAGCTCTCCGTTGAGATCGCCAATCCATGAGTCAGCTTCCCGATCTCGGCTTGGGTCAACCGGATACCTTCAGCGCGAAGGAACAGTCCAACGGAACAGCAGCTTGTCTGCTGCACAAGCAAGAACTCTTGGACCGTCTTGCCGGCGCAAGCGGCTGCTGAAGCAGCAGGGTCGGCGTCGTTGTGTCGAGTCCTGCCTCGTGTCCGGATGCCCCATGCGACGCAGCCGGAGATTCCCCATCAGATGTAGAATGCGCTGGTGCGCACGGAAAGCGAACAAGAACGAACTATGGGTTCGCCACAAATCAGCATCGTGATCCCGGCTTATAACGAGAGGGCCCGTATCGAAACAGCGCTCGCGCGCGTGCTGTCGTGCGTCGCGGAACGACAGTGGGATGCAGAGGTTCTCGTGGTGGACGACGGCTCTACCGACGACACAGCCGCCATCGTGCAGCGTTGGATGGCCCGGTACCCCATCCTGCAACTCTTTGAAAATCCCGGCAACCGTGGCAAGGGCTACTCTGTGCGGAATGGCCTGCTGCAGGCTGCTGGGAACATCGTCATGTTCACCGATGCCGACCTTTCCGCCCCCATCGAAGAGGCCGAGCGCCTTTTTGCCGCCATCGAGGCAGGCGCCGATGTCGCAATCGGCTCGCGCTGGCTTGATAAGCAGCGGCAAACCCGCCACCAGCCCCTGTACCGCCGCTTCTTTGGCCGCTGCTACAACGCCCTGACGCGTTTGGTGATGGGACTGCCCTACAAAGACACGCAATGCGGCTTCAAAGCATTTCGCCGGTCGGCTGCACGGTGCATCTTCCCTTTGCAAACCATCGAACGCTGGGGTTTTGACCCGGAAATCCTGTTTATCGCGCAAAAACTCGACTTCACGATCGTCGAAGTGCCCGTCACCTGGGGCCACGATGAACGGAGCCGCATCAGCTACCTGCGCGACGGCTCGCAGATGTTGCGTGAGATGGTCGAGATCCGGTCGAACTCCCTCCGTGGCCGCTACGACCGGGCCATCGCCGCGCTCAAGGATACAAGCGCCTTTGTCACCGCACGGGTTCCCTCCGCCCCAATGCAAACCATGACGGACCCGGTCCTGCTAGGCTCATCGCTGGCCTCCTCCGTCGGCCTCCAATCTCTCGAGAAACACACCTAGCTGGCCGTTATGCAGGCAGGGGAGGCGGCTGGGAGCCAGGAGTAGAACGCCTGGTTGCTAGCCCGCCGCGCTCAACGCTCGCAGCGCGGTGACGTTGCGAACCTCGTCTCCCGGTTCATCCACTGGCGTTTCCGCGATAAAAGCTGCATGGTCAAAGCGCCGGTCGTGGAGCAGGCGCCGGAAAGCCGCTGCCCCGATCGTGCCTTCGCCGATATGCTCGTGCCGGTCGAGCTTCGAGC
>CAXTRM010000312.1:3133-3639 GCA_964246625.1 uncultured Acidobacteriaceae bacterium | reverse complement strand
TGACCTCCGCCGCGGCAACATCGTCCGCGAAGAGATCGGCTGGACCAACTTCCTCATGGTCGACGCCAACCAGCGCTGGGGCGTGCTTGAAGCCATCGAGCGCACCCGCGCGCTGGCGGAACTCAAGCCCTGGTGGATGGAAGAGCCCACCAGCCCCGATGACATCCTCGGCCACGCCCGCATCCGCCGCGAAGCCGCGCCCACCCGCATCGCCACCGGCGAACACTGCCATAACGCGGTCATGTTCAAGCAGCTCTTTCAGGCCGGCGCCATCGATGTCTGCCAGATCGACAGCTGCCGTGTCGGCGGCATCAATGAAAACCTCGCCATCATGCTCATGGCCGCCAAGTTCGGGGTGCCCGTCTGCCCCCACGCCGGCGGCGTCGGCCTTTGCGAGTACGTGCAGCACCTGGCCATCTTCGACTTCCTCGGCATCTCGTGTTCGCTCCCCGATCGCGTCATCGAAGACGTCCCGCATCTGCCCGAACACTTCCGCGACCCCCTCC
>CAXTRM010000312.1:0-3091 GCA_964246625.1 uncultured Acidobacteriaceae bacterium | reverse complement strand
TGTCCGCATCCGGCGCGGCCACTACCTGCTGCCGCAAGCGCCGGGCTACAGCTCCGAGATCCTGCCCGACTCGCTCGAGCGCTACAGCTTCCCCGATGGCGAGGTTTGGAAGGAAGGAACCCATGAAGCTGATCACGTGCACGCATAACGGCGGCGGCCCCATACAAGGCGGCATTCTCGAGGGCGATCTCATCCGCCTCTTCGCTCCTGCCCACCCAACTTCGCTGGATCCCGTGCTTGCCTTTATCGAAAGCGGTGTCGCTGCACCGCCGCTCACCGGCGAATCGTTGGCTCTCAGTGAAGCAAAACTGCTCGCGCCCCTCCAGCGGCCACCGCGCATCTTCGGCATCGGCCTCAACTACCGTGAGCATGCGGCCGAATCCAAAATGGCCGTGCAGGCCGTGCCCACCGTCTTCATGAAGCTCTCCTCTTCCGTGGTCGGCCCGGACGCCGAGGTCATCCTCGCACCCGAAGCCAAACAGCCCGACTTCGAAGTCGAGCTGGGCGTCGTCATCGGTCGCGGCGGCTATCGCATCGCGGCGGCGGACTGGGAACAGCACGTCTTCGGCTACACGATCGTCAACGACATCAGCGCGCGCGAGGTCCAGCTCGCCACCACCCAGTGGACACTCGGCAAAAGCTTTCCGACCTTCACGCCCCTTGGCCCTGCCCTCGTCACCAAGGACGAGGTGCCCGACCCACACAACCTCGACATCAAGCTCACGCTCGCCGGGGAGGTCATGCAGGACTCCAACACCCGCTACCTCATCTTCCGCATCCCGGAGCTCATCGCCTACATCTCCGCCATCACCCCGCTCGAGCCCGGCGACATCATCAGCACCGGTACGCCACCCGGCGTGGGCCTCGGCCGCACCCCGCAGCGCTGGCTCCAGCCCGGGGAAGAGATGGTGCTCGAGATCGAGCGTCTCGGCATCCTCCGTAACCGCACCCGCGCAGGCGAGTAAAGGGCGCATTATGCTTCGCTCCGGCATCCTCAATCCGCAACTCAATCACCTGCTCAGCCGCGTCCGCCACACCAACACCCTGGTGATCGCGGATCGCGGCTTTCCCTTTTGGCCGCACATCGAAACCGTCGATCTCGCCCTCGTCGACGACGTCCCCACCGTGTGGCACATCCTGCAGGCCATCCTCCCCAACTTCGTCATAGGCCAGGCCTGGATGGCAAGCGAGTTCAAAGAGCACAACGACGCTGCCGCGGTTCAGGCCTTGGTTCAACTGCTCCCAACTCTCACCTGGGAACCGCACCTCACGTTCAAGCAGCGCGTCCCCTCGGCCATCGGCCTCGTCCGCTCAGGCGGCACCGCGCCCTACAGCAACATCATCCTCGAGTCGGCGTAACCCACCCAACCTTCGCCCTTGCGTGTGCCTTTGCCTTTGCCTTTCTTGTCATTCCCCGAACGGGGAACCTGCTTTTCGCCTTTGCCTTTGCCTTTGCCTCTCTAGTCTTGTCATTCCCCGAACGGGGAACCTGCTTTTCGCTCCGGATGACCATGCGACTCGACGCCCATCACCACCTCTGGCACTACAATCCGCAAGACTTCGGCTGGATCACCGACGAAGCTCTCCGCCGTGACTTCCTGCCGTCCGAGTTGGAAGACGCCATGGCCGAAGCCCACGTGGACAGGGCCGTGGCCGTCCAGGCACGCTGCAGCGTCGAAGAAACCCATTTCCTGCTGCAATGCGCCGCGGAGACCGACAGGATCGCCGCTGTTGTGGGCTGGGCGCCCTTGGCCGCTGCGGATCTGTCACAACACCTCGACACCTTCTGCAGCGACCCGCACTTTGCCGGCCTGCGCGAGATCGCCCAGGACCAGCCTGCCGGCTTTCTCCTCGACCCCGCCTTCAACGCCGGCATCCGCGAACTCACGGCGCGCGACCTTACCTACGACCTCCTGATCCGCGCGGCGCAACTGGGGGAAGCCACTCACTTCGTCGACCTCCATCCACAGCAACGTTTCGTTCTCGATCACGCCGCCAAGCCACCTATCGCACAAGGCGAGTTAGAGCCCTGGTGCGACGGCATCCAACAGCTCGCCCAAAGGTCCAACATCCTGTGTAAGCTCTCCGGGCTGGTGACCGAGGCTGACGCGCAGCGGTGGACGGAGGACGATCTGCACCCCTATCTCGATATCTGCCTCGAAGCCTTCGGACCCGCTCGCTGCATGGCGGGCTCGGACTGGCCGGTCTGCCTCGTCGCCTCGTCGTACGCTCGCTGGTGGCAGGTGCTTGCGCGCTGGGCGCAGCCGCTCTCGACCCCTGAGCAGGCACAGATCTTTGGCGGCACCGCGGCTGCGTTTTATGGCTGCAGCACGCCGCCCGGGGTCGCCGCATGAACACCATGCAGGCGGCACCCTCCTCATCTCCGCAGGCAGACCCGTCCGGCGTGGCAGCACCCTTGTTTCCCAAGAGTGGTCTGCTTCCATTCGTGCTGGTGACCGCGTTGTTCTTCCTGTGGGGCATGTCGAACAACCTCACCGATGTGCTGGTGCAGCAGTTCAAAAAGTCGTTTGAACTGTCGCCTTTGCAGGCGCAGCTGGTGCAAACGGCCGTGTTCTTCGGCTACTTCTGCATGGCGCTGCCGGCGGCGCTGGTCACGCGGCGCAAAGGCTACAAGACGGGCATACTCATGGGGCTCGGCCTGTTTGGCTGCGGCATGCTGCTCTTCTGGCCCGCTGCCGTGATTGGGCGCTATCCGTTGATGCTGCTTGCGCTGTATGTCGTCGGCTGCGGCTCTGCGGTGCTGGAAACCACGGCCAATCCCTTTATCGCGCAGGCGGGTCCGCCGGAAAGCGCGGCACGCCGCCTCAACTTCGCGCAAAGCTTCAACCCGCCCGGCACCATCTGCGGCGTG
The DNA here is from genome assembly GCA_964246625.1 of uncultured Acidobacteriaceae bacterium. Taxonomy (GTDB): domain Bacteria; phylum Acidobacteriota; class Terriglobia; order Terriglobales; family Acidobacteriaceae; genus Granulicella. The sequence continues at coordinate 219 of CAXTRM010000312.1, read as the reverse complement.
CTGGTATGGAAGCGGGCGAAGGCAATGACCGCAGCGAGCGCGAGCACGACACAACCGAGGCTGAGATAGGTCGGCACCACGCGCATGACCTCGCTGTGAAGGTACTGCGCGTAGGTGCCTTTGCGCTGAAGAGCGGCGACCTGGGAGGCGTTGAGCTCCACGCCGGAAAAGATGTAGAATGTGCCGCCCCGCACGCCGCAGATGGTGCCTGGCGGGTTG
>CAXTRM010000311.1:0-3640 GCA_964246625.1 uncultured Acidobacteriaceae bacterium | reverse complement strand
CGCCATCGTGACCGAGACGATCTTCAGCTGGCCTGGACTAGGACGGCTTACGCTGTCGGCGGTAGCAAACCGGGACTATGCTCTTGCCCAGGGCTGCATTCTGGCCATCGGGGTTACCTATGTGACGGTGAATTTCATCACCGATTCGTTGTACGCTTTAGCCGATCCTAGAATGCGTCCTTAGAGGTGCAGCATGGCCTTCCGCGGTGAGTGGTGCTGGCTAGCCGTTTGTTTGGGGTTTTTCGTTTCCGGGGTTTCTAGCGCGCAGGTCACGGTGCCGGCCATGCCGCCCGCCAGTGCCAAGGCGCAACCGTTTCACGACGGGCACTTCGGCGTGCGTTTCGAGGTGCCGGAGGGCTGGCAGCTTGCCCGCAAGGACAAGCTGGTGAGCACGTTCCACCTAGATGCGCGAACGGCCTCGCCCAAGGCACGGATGCGAAGTGTTGCCGCCATCGAATTCAACCCGTACCCGTATTCCACCTTTAGCGGGGCACTGTTTTACTTCAGTGTGGAGCCCCACGCCACGGATGCGGAGTGTTCCCGCGAGGCGACCGGTTTTGCCTCGCGGCAAGGGCTTTACCAGGAGCCCTCCAAGGATGTGCAGGACATTGGCGGGATGAACTTCGCCCATGGGCATGACGAGCATGGACAGATCTGCGTGGAAGCGCGCGACGAGGTGTATACGGCGTACCGCAAAGGCTCCTGTTACCGCTTCGATCTGACACTGAACACGTTTTGTTCCGTGTCGAGCGGCGCCGCTGACCTGACCCAGGCGGAGCTGGAGCAGATCGATCAGAGGATGGCCGACATTCTGTCCACGGTGCAGCTGGACTGGGAAAAGGCCGGGCCGCATCCGGTGCCAGCGCCCAAGGTGCCCGTGACGCCCATGGGACATCCAGGGGGCGTGCAGTCGGCCAGCTACGTTTTACGAGGGGGACAGTAGCAAATGCGACAGGATACGGAGGTTTAGGCTAGAGCCTTCGCCTACCGTCCGGCTTGAGCGGGATGGGGAGAGTGATGATTTCCGGCTCCAGCTGACCGGCGGGGCCGGTGAGCCTAGCGAGAGTGAGGGGGAGGGAAAAGCGCCGTGGGCCTGCACTACCTGGATTGAGGTAGAGCACGCCGTCGGCCCTGGCGATTGAGGCTTTGTGGCTATGGCCGGAGATCACGATGCCGATGCCAGCAGCAACGGGGTTAAGGTCGAGGTCTGCGATGGCATGAACCATGTAGATCAAGGTGCCGTTGAGTTCCACAGCTTCGGTTGAAGGCAGGTCAGCGCACGGGCCTTCCCGGTCGATGTTGCCGCGAATTGCCGTGAGGGGGGCGATACCGGCGAGCTTTTCCAGGATGGCGGGATCGCCGACATCCCCTGCATGAAGGATGTGGTCGACCCCATGGAGCGCAGCGAGGGCTTCCGGCCGTAGGAGACTGTGGGTATCACTGAGGACGCCGATGCGCACTAGGCAGCCCCAATTTGACGAGGGTCAAGTGCGTCGCGCAGACCATCCCCCAGGAGATTAAAGGTGAGCACACAGAGCGCCACGGCAAGTGCAGGGAAAAAGACAAGGTGCGGCGCCTCAAAAAGGTGAGAGCGGGCGGCGTTCAGCATGGCGCCCCAGGTCGCGACGGGAGGTTGAACGCCCAGCCCAAGGAAGCTCAGGGTGGCTTCAGAAAGAATGGCTGTGGCCATGCCGATCGCGGCCTGCACAAGGACCGGACCCAGCGTATGCGGGAGGATGGAGCGCAAAAGAAGACGGGTATTGGAGGCGCCGAGGGAGCGGGCAGCCTGCACGAATTCACGCTCTCGCAGATTCATGACCTGGGCCCGCACCAGGCGGGCATAGCCGACCCAGGCAGGCAGCGCAAGCGCGAGGATCAGGTTGGGTAGGCTAGGGCCCAGGAACGCGACCATGGCAACAGCCAGCAGAATGCCGGGGAGTGCCAGAAAGGCGTTGGAAAGATAGCTATTCACGACTGTGTCGATCCAGCCGCTGTAGAAACCGGCAAGCGCTCCCAGGGCAACGCCGGTCGCGAGGGAAAGGGCAACCACGGAGGCAGCAACGGACAAAGAGATCCGCGCCCCAAAAAGGACCCGTGTGTAGATGTCCCGGCCGAGCTCATCGGTGCCGAAGAGGTGCGTCAGAGTGGGCGGGGCGAGACGGTCAGCAAGCTGGATGTGCGCGGGATCCTGATTGGACAACAGGGGAGCGCATATTGCGAGCAAGGCGAAAAGGCAGACCAGAAGCAGACCTGTTGCGGCGAGGCGATGGGCGAGAATGCGCGCGACCAACGTGCGGGGTTGCACCCCAGCGGCAGGAGGAGGCATGACGGGCAAGGTCGCAGGGTCAGCGGACGGGGACTTGGCGGTTCCGGTCATGCTCGCCCTATGGTCTCACGGCAAAGCAGGTGGATTTGCTTGACTCAGCGAGGGTTCGTGCCGCTTTTGTGTAGTTTTGTTTATCTTGACAGCACCCAAGGCTCGCAAGACACTTTGGTAAGTCACAAGAGCAGAAGGACTGACGGCGTTGGAGCAAGCCGCAGGTTCGTACTGAGCACGGGAGTGTCTGGATGGGGTCAAGGGGCGAGCGTGCAGTGATTTGCGGCGCGGGCGGGTTTATTGGCGGTCACCTGGTGCGAGGGTTGCGAGCACGCGGGATTGAGGTACTCCGAGCCGTAGATATCAAGCCACTCGAGGAGTGGTACCAGATCACCGACGGCGTCGAGAATCTCTCGTTGGACCTGAAGGACAAGGAAGCCTGTTTAGAGGCGACCGCGGGCACGACGCTGGTATACCAGCTCGCGGCGGACATGGGCGGCATGGGCTTTATCGAAAACAACAAGGCCCTGTGCATGTTGAGCGTGCTGACCAATACGCACATGCTGCTGGCGGCGAAGGAGCAGGGCGTAAAAAGATTTTTCTACTCCTCGTCCGCGTGCGTGTACAACGGAGACAAGCAGGTCAACGCAGATGTGGTGCCCTTAAAGGAGGCCGATGCTTACCCGGCCTTACCTGAAGATGGGTATGGGTGGGAGAAGTTGTTCAGTGAGCGCATGTGCCGGCACTTCGAGGAGGATTTCGGACTGGTCACACGTGTCGCGCGCTACCACAATGTGTATGGCCCGAACGGCACGTGGACGGGAGGCCGGGAAAAAGCGCCGGCAGCGGTCTGCCGCAAGGTGATCGAGGCCAAACTGAGCGGGCAACACGAGATTGAGATCTGGGGTGACGGGCACCAGACGCGCTCCTTCATGTATATCGACGATTGCGTGGAAGGAACACACAGGATCATGGAGAGCGGGATCGATGAACCGATCAATCTTGGGTCCAGTGAGCTGGTGACCATCAACCAGCTGGTAGACGGCCGCAACAGTGATAACACGATGATCCAGCGCCGGCTCGGTTGGGAGCCTTCGATTCGACTTCGGGATGGCCTGGAAAAGACCTATCGATGGATTGAGCAGGAGATGTTCGCCGAGGGCTTTGTTGAGACGCAGGGGCTTGTGACCGCGAAGGCCTAAGGTGAACGTTCTGTGACAAAGATACTGGGGATCGACTTTTTTCATGGAACGGCACGGGAAGCGGTGGACCGCATGTGCCATCGCGGGGGACTGCTGGTGGTCCCGGCCGCACCTGCGCTGA
>CAXTRM010000310.1:0-3706 GCA_964246625.1 uncultured Acidobacteriaceae bacterium | reverse complement strand
AGGGCGAACTGAGCACATTACTTCCTACAATGCGACTTCACAATACCGACAGCGATGGTGAGTTGATGACGATCTACAACCGGGATGGCTTCAGAGGCAAACCTCACCCAAGATCAGAATGCTTCGGCTCTCTATTGGTGCGTCCATCTTGCTCGTGCCGCGCTTGATGGCTATCCTTGACGGCATGAAGTGGCTCCCTATGTCGGGTCTGTTATGGACGCTTTCGATGCACGGCCAAATCGACAATGGAGTTCGCTTCGGGACCGTTGGGGGCTCCGTTGTTTGTAATGACGGCAACGTTCCTGGTAGGGGTGCAACCGTCCGGCTGGTCCCACTCTCTGAGCTCACTCCGTCCAATAAGGACCACGGCGCAACGTCAAAGAAAGTCGAGACTGCTGCTGACTTCAGCGGGCGCTTTGTCTTGACGTACGTGCCTGAGGGTACATACGTTGTTGAGGCGAAGAAGGACGGCTATGACGATGACCTGGAGCTTGTCCGCCTCGTGCTTGGGAAGTTGAAACCAGAGCAGCAGGACGAAATACTCTCTGGCTTTCCGCAGGTATCTGTACATGCGGGAACGGCGATGATATTAGCGATGTAGACATCACCGTGCCGATGAACAAGCTCCACTCGATCGGCGGCAGAATCCTGGGACCGGGACAGAAACCCCTCCAAGGCGCCTTCGTGAGCCTGCGCCAACAGGGTCAGAACGCAATGGGATACGAGGCCATATCCGATGCGTCAGGCGCTTACCGGTTTGATCTATTACCGTCGGGTACCTACTCCGTTGAAGTGAAAGGTCCGGGACGACCCGACCAGAAAGAACGCACACAGCTTGGGCAAACTACCGTTGTGCTGGACAACAGCAACGTAGCGGATGCCGATATCACTAGAGAATGAAGGCGGCGCCCACAAGCAATGATGAGTCCTGCACAACGGACCTGATCGGTTGCCAATCCTAAGTAACGACAAACGCCGTTGTCGGAAGTTAAGGTCGGGTACGCTAGCAGAAACGTTCGTTTGTGATGACCAGGGTCGGGTGCTTTCCACGTAGCTGTGTCGGTTACTTAACAGAGTTCAGGTGCGTCTACTTCCATACGGAGACAAGTGCATGGTCAGGATGACAGCCGTCGGATTTCTTTTTGCGGCGTCAGCTCTCGGGGCGCAATCGACTACGGTAACCGTTCCAGACGGATCACGCCTCGCACTCGGCCAATACTGCTACACCATGACGGCCATGAAAAACGGTGCGGAAAAGCCAATCGGGGTCACCTTCCAAAGCATCTCCCGTCAGCAGTTCCAAGGCGTCGATGCGCTCGCTATCGTCGTCCACCAGCACATGTTTAGCGGCAAGTTTGATATGCGAGACAGCTTCTTGCTACGCCGTAGTGATCTACGGCCCATGCTGCTCGACACTGACCGGGACGGTGTCCCACACGTCCACCTGGACTACAGCGAGAGGCAGATAACAGGCTGGAAGATGGTTGGAGCGACCAAGCAGCCCATCCACGTTGATCTTGCTGGCCCCGTGTGGGATGGGAATCTCTGGGGTGAGACCTTTGCGGCTCTCCCTCTCGCCTCTCATGCATCGCTCACCCTACCGACCTATCAATACGACTTCGGTCTAGGCATGTTCTACATCGACACGTTGGACCAGCACGAGGAGAGCACGCCTGCCGGAAAGGTCCACGCGTGGCAAATCAAGGCCGGACTCAGCCGAGCCGAGCAGGTCGAGTACGTCGTCGCTACGCAACCCGGCCTTGAGATTGCCTATCGTGCAGGTCCATCATCTCAACGGATCGGCGGTGACTGTGCTGGGGTTAAGTAGGTCGCGGTTTAACCGGCGTGATAGCAGAAACGTTCGTTTTTGATGAGGGGAGAAACGAAGTGAGTCATTATGCCGAAAGCAAGTGGCACTGGCACGAACGTTGACCGCGTGAAGGACAGCACACTGATAGAAAGACAGGGAGAGATCGGTTTAGCTGTACTGTCGTTGGCTGGCGGGCTCGCGTCAGCCGTCGCCGTAGTAGCAAGCTTTTGGAATGTGAGATTCTCCGCCGTCTCGACCACAGCGATTATCCTTTTGGGGGACCTCTTTGTTGTTTACGGACTCGCCTATATAAGCGAATACCCCCGCTCTCGATCACGTACCTACATGTGGAACGGCTTCCGGGAACAAGGGGCTGCTTGGGTGCATGCTTGTAATCGGGCGTTGCTAATCGGCGGCATCCTAAACTGCGCCGTCTACCTCTTGCGAACTCACGGTGCGGCGGCGTCGGTACATGACGGTACTTTCGTGCTCGAAAACCACGGACGCGTGCTGAAGCAGTTGACTGAAGCAGAATATGAGTCCCTCACCTGCCTATTTTTTAGGGCTGCCATCCTTATGACAATGCCAGCTTTCGTGTGCAGTGGGGTGTACTGGACCACCAGAGCCGCTCGTGCGGTCCGTCTTTGAGTCTGCCCGGGCAAAGGCTCACAAGAGCAGAAGGCCCGGATGGCAGACCGATTACTCCCGTTCAGCGCCGTGGTGGAAGTATCCTCCGTTACGCTTTCACAAACGGTCGTTGTGACGACGCCCCGGATTACTTCCCATAATGCGACATATGGGGACTGATGCGAGCAGACAGGCCGAGCACAAGTGCATTTCCTCGGTGAGTCCATGCGGCCTCCTTTTAACGTCTCATCTGTGAGGTTCGCCATGGCGACACTTAACGGAACTTCCGCACCTTCTAGGCCGGTATGGATTCGTAACAGCACGCTGCTTGCAGCTGGATTCGGAGCCGCCCTCCTCGCGACTGCGTGGTGCATGCTGCTCTTTAGCAGAACGACACGTCTGTCTTTGCCAGTAGCAGGCATTGCGGCGCTCTTGTCGGGGTCTGCATATGCCTTGAACGCCCGTCCTCAGTCTGGCCGGCTTCTTGGCTTCGGCCGCAAATACGTTCAGGTTCGCAGCCTGGATGAGTGGACTTTTTACCATTACGGGCTTCTGTTTGATGAGTCCGCACCCGAGCAGCAAGATGAAGCACTCAAGCGCTATCGAGTGGGCCTTCGCTTGTTCCCGACCAGACCGCAAGACATAGCTCAAAAGCAGAGTTCTTGGCAATGGTTGCTCTCATTGCTGACTCTCTGCGCTGTTATCACGTTGTCGGAGGCAGTTCAGGGCTGGTATCGATTTCTGATCCTGGGTGCCTATTACGCGTGGATTTGGGGGTGCATGCGAATGTCAAGGCGCTTCATTGACACTCCTGCGACGAGCACTCTCACCGAGCTTCATCTGCGATGACGCAAACCCGATCTTGGCAGAGAACCCTGTGGACACGTCGGCTTAAGTCCTGCTAGACGCCGTTGTTTGAAGTTTTAGGCTGGCCGGACCGCCCAAGGCAAAGCCGGAGTCGCGTTACTGACGACAATGCGACTTCTGGGTACTAGCCGTAACTCCGCTCCTTCCTTGGACGCCTAAGGACGGGACCTTGGTGGATGCTGCTCTGGCCCGATCAGACTGCGAACTACATCAAGATCAGCAACCTGCTTATCTAGCCCGTACAGCCACGAGGGAGCGTTGCTAGGTGCTTCGTTTGAGACAGTCTTCACAGCATCTCCGATCCGCAGCGAAGTCGAGGAGGCTGAACCATCGAAGGCACGCATAACGTAGGTATCGCATAAAACTCCGAAGCCTAGTTTGCGAGCACTCATGATCAAAGAC
>CAXTRM010000309.1:0-3722 GCA_964246625.1 uncultured Acidobacteriaceae bacterium | reverse complement strand
ATGCCGGCGGACAACAAGCGCGACCTCCCCGATCTACCCGATCTCATCAAGAACTCGATGAAGCTCCACTTTGTCGAGAGTATGGATGAGGTACTCGAAATTGCACTGGCCGCCAAGCTGCCGAAGCTCGACGAGGAGACGCCGGAGGCCTTGGCCAATATGCCTCCTCCCACTGCCGATGTAGGAAATCACAACATACAGCACCAGTAAGGGAGAACAACCAAGAGGGCCCGGCACGTTGCCGGGCCCTCTTGGTTGTTTGCAGCGCCCTACCGCCCGCGCAGGAACTGAAACACAAACGACACAATCGCCAAAAGGACCAGGATGTGGATCAGGAATCCCGCAGCGTGAAACACGAAGAAGCCGCCCGCCCACAAGATCAGCAGCACAATACCGAGAACGATAAACATAGAAGCCTTTCCGCCGTGCATTAGCGCGCTGACTACGCGAGCCAAGGTCTGAGAGCGCGGATCTGCGTATCTGAGTTGTACGTCACGCAAAACATGAACTTGGAATTGCGCAAGCGACAGATTGCACAAAGAAAGCATCTAGATACCTCAGCTGTCCACGGAGGTCGCTTGTGTCACTGATCGTCATTATCGTCTTGCTCTTATTGCTCTTCGGTTCGTTCCCCATCTTCCCTTATTCCCGCAGCTGGGGCTATGCGCCTACAGGCACCCTGGGTACCATTCTGCTCATTGTGGTGATCCTGTTCTTGCTCCACGTCTTCTAATCGAAGCTGGCGTCCTCGGGTAGCATAAGGGCAACGCAACTGCGTTGCCCTTCTTATGTCCATGCCATCCTCCATTGAGACTCAGGCCCTCCGCCTCAGCGACTTGGCACCCGGCAATCTGCAATCTGAGATCCGGGCCATGTCCGTGGCGTGCGCCGCCGTGAACGGCATCAACCTGGCACAGGGCGTGTGCGACACCGATGTCCCGGAGCCCGTATCCCGTGCCGCGACCGAGGCGATCCTTCGGGGACATAACATCTACACGCGCCTTGATGGCATCCCGCCCTTGCGTGAAGCGATCGCCGAAAAGTTCGCCAGATTGAACGAGCTCTCAGTGGACCCGGAAACGCAGGTACTGGTCACCTCGGGTGCGACCGGCGCCTTGCACGCGGCGCTGATGGCTTTGCTCAATCCGGGGGACGAGTGCCTCGTTCTGGAGCCCTTCTATGGCTATCATGTGGCCACGTTGCGCTCCCTGCGGATCAGCCCAGTCATCGTTCCGCTCGAAGCACCTGACTGGACACTCGACCTTGACCGGGTCCGAGCCGCCGTCACCTCACGCACCCGCGCCCTGATCCTGAACACGCCGGCCAATCCGAGCGGCAAGGTGTTTACGCGATCAGAGTTGCAAGCGCTCGGGACGCTCGCCATCCAGTACAACCTCCTTGTGTTCACCGACGAGATGTACGAGAACTTTCTCTTCGATGGGGCCGAACACGTGACGCTGGCGACACTGCCCGGCATGGCCGAGCGCACCATCACCATCTCCGGCTTCTCTAAGGTCTTTTCCGTGACGGGCTGGCGTCTCGGCTATCTGGCCGCTGACCCACGCTGGACGCCCTCAATCGGCTACTTTCACGACCTCACCTACGTGTGTGCGCCTGCCCCATTGCAACACGGTGCTGTCGCGGGCTTACGGGAGCTGCCACCCAGTTTCTACGCCGATCTCACGGCGGAGTACCAGGGAAAGCGCGATGCACTTTGCGGATCCCTGGCACGCGCCGGACTTACGCCAAGCGTTCCGAAAGGGGCGTACTACGTCCTTGCAGATGCCACCCGTGTTCCCGGCCGGGATGCAAAGACAAAGGCACGCAAATTGCTGGCCGACATCGGTCTGGCGGCGGTGGCGGGTACAGCCTTCTTTCTCACCGACGAGCAGGGGCACAACCCGGGCGAGAACCTGCTGCGTTTCTGCTTCGCCAAGCGCGATGCCGAACTCGCCGAGGCCCGCCGTCGCCTGGATACCTACCGACCGTCTGCATAGTCTCACCTTTGGCAAGATCGCTTCTACCCAAAACATAAGGGCGACCCAACCGGGTCGCCCTTATGCAGTTCAGCACGGTCAGCAGCCGCCCGCGATCGAGGGAATCAGCATCACCTCATCCCCGTCGGCAAAGGGATGCGTCTCGCCGCCAAGAAAGCGGATGTCCTCATCGTTGATGTACACGTTGATGAAGCGCCTCAACTTCCCTGCCTCATCCTTTAAGTTCTGCGCCAGCGCAGGAAACCGTGCATCCAGCTCACTCAGCAATCCCTGCAGGTTCGAGGCCTCGGACGCGAAGCTCTTCTGCCCGTCCGTATGCCGCGCCAACGCCGTTGGCAACACTACTTTCACGCTCACTGTACCCCTCCTGCCAACACGAGCTCTTCTTCCTGCCGCGGACTCCCCACCAGGTTGCCGCCTACAGCGCGGATGTACTCGTCAAAGTCGCTCAAACGCGGCCGCACCGGCACTGCTGTGTCGAACCGGCCCTGCAGGACATCTGTCGTCTTCAGGCCGTTGCCGGTAATGCAGAGCACGGTTGTGTCCTCACGACCTATGCGACCCTGCGCATATAAGCGTGCTGTCACAGCCGTGGTGACACCGCCTGCGGTCTCCGTAAAGATCCCTTCCGTTTCGGCCAGCTCCTGTATGCCGGCGACAACCTCCACATCGCTTACATCTTCCGCAAAGCCGTTAGAATCAGCGATCATCTTGGCCGCCATGGGTCCGTCGGCTGGGTTGCCGATCGCGAGCGAGCGCGCGATCGTATTCGGCCGTTGCGGCTCAATGTAGTCTCGACCCTGCTTCACGGCCTGCGAGATCGGCGAGCATCCTGTCGCTTGCGCGCCGAAGAACCGCACCGGCTTGTCTTCGACCAGCCCCAGGATAACCAGCTCCTGGAACGCCTTGCGAATCTTGCGAATCAGCGAGCCGCCCGCCATAGGCACGACCACGTTGTCGGGCAAACGCCACCCAAGCTGCTCCGCGATCTCATAGCCGACCGACTTCGACCCTTCGGCGTAGTACGGCCGCAGGTTGACGTTCACGAGACCCCAGCCATACTCATCCGCAATCAACGTACACAGGCGATTCACATGGTCGTAATTGCCATCAATGCGCACCAGCTGCGCGCCATACACCTGCGTGCCCAGGATCTTCGCCGGCTCCAGGTCTGCGGGAATCAGGATGCACGCCTTCAGCCCCAGTCGCGCCGCCTGCGCCGCCACAGAGTTCGCGAGATTGCCCGTGGAAGAGCACCCGACAACCTGGAAGCCAAACGCCTGCGCGTTGGCCAACGCTACAGACACCACGCGGTCTTTAAAGCTCAGTGTTGGGAAGCAAACGGCGTCGTTCTTTACGAAGAGCTGGCTTGCGCCGATGCGCTTGCCAAGTTGTTTGGCTCGCACCAGGGGCGTGAAGCCCACAGGAAGATCGGGCTCAAAGCCCTCAGGGATGGGAAGAAGTTCCTTGTATCGCCAGATACTTGCAGGGCCTGCTGCAATCCGGCTCCGCGTCACATGCCCGCGCAGGCTTTGGAGGTCGTACTGTACCTCCAGCGGTGCCAGGCAATCATCGCAGGCCGATTGCGGTCGGTTGCCGAAGCTTTTGCCGCACTCGTTACAGCGCAGCTCGTAGACCGTTCTACAGCCCGTACAGGAACTCTCCGTCATCGTCATCTCCGATGGCCAAGGGGTCCTGCCTGTCTGTGAAGGCCGCTCTCGTCAG
>CAXTRM010000308.1:782-3730 GCA_964246625.1 uncultured Acidobacteriaceae bacterium | reverse complement strand
GATGAAGACGCGAATCTGGTTGAAGTCGTACGGCAGCCCGGCCTTGAAGGGCGAGAGCACCGTTACGTACTCCGGGATGCGGGTAATTGGCTGCCCGTTGCTGACAATGTTCGACTCCGGGTCGTCCACATTCGTCAGCACATATGCGCCGACGATGTGCTGCCCTTCCGCGTAGCGGGCAAGCGTGTCCGGCTCGGTGACGTCGATCATGCGCCCATAGATCCAGCCGGTCTCCCCGCCATGGGTCCGCACCAGGTACCAGTCTTCCATCACAGGGGCGGGTGGCCCCGTGGGAACCTCCTCGGTGGCACGCAGCTGCCGAGCCGCCGCCCCACTTTCCCGCACGGGCAGCTTGGCCGCGCTTGGCCGCGCGAGCGAAGCCGGCGTGGTGCCTGGCGGAAGCGCCTTGGGCACGCTTGCCCGGGTCAGCAGACTCAGGCCCTCGTTCTCCCCCAACCGAAAGAAGTGGGTGGTATCGCGGCCCGGCGCCAAATGCAGGTACACCTCGTCACGTGTGACCGCCTGCGAGATCACCGGATCGGCCTGATGCTGTGCTTTGAGCTGCTCGAACTGATCGGCCACCCCCTGGTCGGCCGTCAGCTTCTCCTCGATCCAGCCTGTGGCCCCATTAGGTGCACGCACCTGCAAAAACCGATGCTGGTGGCCAACAACGGTCAACTGTTCCCCGTTCTGCACCTCGCCGGTACGATTGGACACCGCCGCAACCCGGTCACGAAGGTACGCCTGCTTCGCCGTGACATAGACCTTCTGGGGCACCACGACCTTTTTCAGGTTGCCGCAGCCTGCAAGCAGCAGCGTGCCGAGCAGCACGAAGCGGAAACACATCGGAGGAACCGGAGCGCCCACCGGTCTTCTGTGGCAAGGCAAGGGCAAGCGGGACGGCATCGGTCGGGCAAAACCTTTCACAAGAGCGAAACTCGCGCGGCAAAGCCTCGCGCGCGACCTCTAGTGTGACATGGCCACAAGAACCGGGTACTGCGTTGCCGTGGAGGTGGCAGCCGAGGTGACCGGCGTCAGCACACCGGTGGTCCCAATGGCATACAGCTGCACCCCTGCGCTGGCGCTGTATCCCGCCGCGACCAGGTATGCATTGGTGCTATCGACACCCAAAGCTGCGACGCTTGCCGGGGCCGCGTAGGGCGACCCGGAAAGAACCGTCAGAGCGGTCGTGGTTCCTGTCGCGAAGCCCGTAATCTTGCCCAGGCCCACATCCGCCGTGTACACAAACTTCGATTGCCCGTCCACCACAACACTGCGGGGGATGCTGCCTGCCGGGTAGGTGTAGCTGCCCCGGTTCGTGTTCCCGGTCGACGCCAGGGCCCATGTGGTGATGGATCCTGTTTGTGCGATGTACAGATTATTGCTGCCGTCAATCGCAAGGGAAAAGTCGCCGCTGTTGGTTCCGGCGGTGATGTTGCTTGAGGCGCCGTTGCCCGTGATGCCGGTCGTGCTGCCGAAGCCGAAGATGTAGTCCCCTTGTGTTCCAAGCGCCGCGACGACAAAGTCCTTTGCAGGTGAAACCGCAAGGGCACACTGCGGCAGGACGGGCACCGTTGCATTCGGGGCGCAGGAAAGCGAAGGCACGGTCAGTACGCCGCTCTCGGTCAAGGCACCCGTCGAGGTGTCGACGGTGTACTGGGTCAGGGTCAGCCCGGCGCTTTGCAGCGTGTACAGGTAGTTGCCGTCAGGGGACATCATCATCGTCCCCACCGAATCGTTTACCAGCGCCGCCCCGTTGTTGGCTGCAGTCAGGGACCCATCGGTTCCAATCGTGTACTCATAGATCCCGAACTGCGAATAGCCCGCTACCGACGCGACGTAAAGGCGCGTGTTGGCCGCGTTTACCGCCATGGCAACCGGCACAAACGGCAGCGTTACGGTGTTGATCGCCGTTAACGCCCCACTAGCGATGTTGTACCCCGTCACCACCGAGGTGCCTGCCGTCGACGTGGAAGACACAAAGGCATAGTCCACGGTTCCGGTTGTCGGCGTTGTGGTGGTGGTCGTTGTGGTCGGGCACGCCGGCTTGTTTTCGCATTGAAAAAAGCTGTTGCACGCAACAAGCGGCAGCAGGGCCAGGGACAGCACCGCAGCCGCGGCGGGACGACCCCATTCGCTCAGGTCCTTCGGCAGACGGCTCATGCAGCGTGCAGCTCCTTTGGCGTGGGTCTCTCTCCCGATAGACGCGTGCTCACCGCATTCGGCTCACGAAGATCCAGCCAAAGCGCTGAGCCGGCACCGCATCTCTCCTGCTGGGCGCTTCTGCCGGTCGCGCCTGACACAAACGATGTAGGCTTCTCCTCGTTTCCGCAAAAGCCGTATCATCTAACCTCGTATGCCAAGCTTCGCCGACAGCATCTTCCTTTTCGTGCTGGCCTTGTTGCTCTTCGGGCCCAAGAAGCTGCCCGTGCTGGCCCGTGAACTCGGCAAATGGATGGGCGAGTTCCGTCGCGCCTCCAACGAGTTCAAGATGCAGATGGACGAAGAGCTGCGCGCCTCGGAACAGGCCGACCGTCAAAAGCAGATTGCCGCCATGGAAGCTGCCGCGCCGATTCCGCCGCCGCTGGGCGAGCCTGCCGAGCCCGAACACCCCCATATGCGCCGCAGCACCCCCACACCTGCCCCGGAGGCAGGTCTGGCCGCCCCGCCCTCGGGCACAAGCGAAGCGCCTGAAACCGCGGGCATCTCCACCGAAGACCATCCCCCTGAACGCAGGCAAGATTCCCTGTCTGGCGCCGATGCCGCCCCGCGTTCGGATGCCGCCTCGTCGCCAACAGGCCTCGTGTCGGGTGATGGAGGTTCGCGCGTCGCCATTCCAGCCCAGCACGCCACCGCCGACGGCGCGCGTCCGGTTCCCATCGCCACCTCTGGCAGCCTCCACATGATGCCCCCGGCACCCGTGCTGCGGACCCCGCCCCACCGCCGGC
>CAXTRM010000308.1:0-772 GCA_964246625.1 uncultured Acidobacteriaceae bacterium | reverse complement strand
ACAGCAGGCCCAACGCACTTTCCGGTCTCGTGGAAGCCATTCCGGAGAGCTCGGCCAGCGCAGCGCTGCCCCCTGCCGAGGGATCGGCGGAAAGCATGGCGCATGGCGACTGATCAACTGATCGACCGCGCGCGCTCCACCGTGCAGGAACGTGCCGAACTCCCCGGCATGAGCCTGATGGAACATCTCGAAGAGCTCCGTACGCGCCTCTTCTGGTGCGTCGGCTTCCTTGTTCTGGGTTTTGCGGTGGCGTATGCCTTCCACGTCCGCCTGTATGACATGGTGCAAAAGCCGGTCACCGATCTCGGCTTGAAGCTGAACTTCACCCACCCGACCGACGGCCTCAATCTGTACCTGAAGACCTCATTCGTTGGAGGCGCCATCCTGGCTTCGCCGTTCATCCTGTACCAGATCTGGCTGTTCATCTCGCCCGGCCTGTACGCGAATGAAAAGAAGTACATCTGGCCGTTCATGTTCACCACCATCGCGCTCTTTCTTGCCGGGGCGTGGTTCGGCTACCGGTGGGTACTGCCCGGAGCCATCAAGGTGCTTGTTCTCGACTTCGGCAAGGCGTTTCATCCCATCCTCACCATCGAGGACTACACCGGCTTCTTTCTTGCCGTTATCCTCGGCCTCGGTGTCACCTTTGAGCTGCCCGTCCTGATCTTCTTTCTGGCCCTGTTCGGCATCGTCGATGGCCGGTTCCTGCTCCGGCACTTCCGCTATGCCGTGCTGGCCATCTTCCTTGTCGCCGCGGTCATCTGCCCCACCC
>CAXTRM010000307.1:3269-3737 GCA_964246625.1 uncultured Acidobacteriaceae bacterium | reverse complement strand
CTCCAGGTCCGTCGATCTCAACCCGGGGTGCCAGGGCACGCTCCTCGACCGCCGCCCAGAAGACGCGCCCCGCGCGCCCTGGGGCCGCCGACAGGGGTGGGCCGTCATGTGTCAGCCAACGGGTGCGCCCCGTCGCCAGCATCCGGGCCAGGAGCTCCGCCCCGCGTTCACCATCCAGCAGGCGGCCGCCGTCAGCCGTAGCGGTTAGATGTGCGGCGTCGAAGGAGATCCGCTCGTCTGATGGACGCAGGTGCTTCGGCGGCGTCTGGCCGTAGCCGCCGCGGTAAACCGAGCTGGTGGTGGCCCATCCTCCATCCTTCTTGAGCTTTGCGGAGACCATCCGGACAGCGAGCCGCGCCAGCCTCGACCCGTCTGGGAGAGGGTGCAGGACGTAGATAAGCCGGCCGTTCAGTCCGGGCGGGTAGTCCTCGCTGGCGGTCTCATCGGCCCGTCGGAGCTCGTCGATCC
>CAXTRM010000307.1:0-3259 GCA_964246625.1 uncultured Acidobacteriaceae bacterium | reverse complement strand
ATCCAGGACAAGAGCGCAGGGGGCAGCTCGGACGGGGAACTGGACCATCGAAGACCCTGGGCCGCCCCACGAAAGGCGATCGGCGGTGCGGGGCCGATCAGCCGCCCGAGCCGCCCATCGTCGTGTCGTGCCGCGGTCGCGACCTTCGGGGCGGCGGTCGAGACGGCATGGAGGAGGGCCGTTGCGACATGCTTGCAGTTGAAGCCCACCGGGCAGGAGCATTCGCCGTCGACCGCGACCTCGCCGTCGACCTCCTCGATGACGATGGTCTGGCGGTAGGGCGCGTTCTCGCTCCCCTGCACCGACGCCCGGATCCGGTCACCCTCGTGCCTGAAGGCGACAAGACGACCCTCGTCGAGATAACGTTGCGCGGCTTTGGTGGCCTGGACCCCGCAGGTGCGGCGGATAGTGGAGTGGCTCAGAAGTGGCATGGTCATGTTCGATCGGCCACGCCTCCTCGTGCCCGACGCTCGTGATGGCGCGTCGCAGCGACCCGCCCATTGGCGAACAGCCGCCGCGTGTCCTGCATCAGGGTGCGTCCTTTGTTGGCGCCAGCCGCACGTCGCGCTCGATGAGCTCGCGGATGTAGCGGGTGTAAGGCATGCCCATGGCCTTGGCGCGGACCTTCACGGCATCGAGCAGCGGCTGCGGCACACGCATGTTGATCTGCGCCGCCTTGGCCGCGAACTCGAACGAGACCGGCCTGAATTGCGAGAAGTCGAGGTCGGACAAGTCCTGCTCGAGATAGGCGGCAGCCTCGGCGTCGCTTTTGAAGTCCGGGATCTTACGCTTCATAGCGTGCCACCTCCTTGGCGTGCATGTATCGGGCGCTCAAAGGCCGGATCAGGCTGTCGCGCATCGTGAAGACCACGAAGGCGGCCCTTCCCTTCTCGGTCCGGCCGATGGCGATGAACCGGGTCTCTTGGGCGGAGTGTGTCCAGTCCGGCGCGACGCGAACGCTGCCGCGGAAGATGGTTTCGATCTCGTCGGGCGTCATGCCATGCTTGCGGCAATGCTGGCGATTGGCCTCGTCCCATTGAAACCCTGTTGCGCCTTCCAGCTCCATCCAAATCCTATATGTTTGTCTATACACAGGTGCAACGCTGCCTGACACCTCCCCTTGTCGAACTCCATCCAACCGCTGCAACGGCGGTTTAGGATGGTGAAGGTTCGCTTGGTCGAGGAGGGTTGGGTGCGCATCTCAGTCGGTGTCACGGTGCTCGCGGTGTTTCTTGCACCTCATTCAGCCAAGGCCGCCTCGGCACCGTTGCCGCCGGTGCGCTACATCTGCGAGGACGGCACACGGCTGCGCGTGACCTTTTCCACCGCTGCAACGGGACCTGGAACGGCGCTCGTCCGCCTGCTCGGCACCGAGAAGGAGTTCAAGCTCGTCCAAGCACCATCCGCGGATGGCGGTCGCTACACGGCGGACAAAATCGAGTTCTGGGACAAGGGCCAAACCGCGACCTTCACGCGCAACGCCGTCGCGCTCGCCTGTCATCCGAAGCGGTAGCGCTGAAGCTTCGGGCCGGCTCAGGGGATCCTCAAAGCGCCTGCTGAAGCACTGTCGTAAAGACGGTGTCCGTTGACCGGTATCAACCCATACGGACGCGGTTTTCGACCCCTTCAACGCTGTCCGCTGGGGTGTACCTCTGTGGAATCCCGTTCGGCAAAATCACAACATGCGAGCGCGGCGAAGCGAGTGATTTATGATTGGGTCGCATGGTCAGGTGGCGTTTGGTTCTCCGAGGATCGGTCGGTAGCGATTTCTCACGGGCTCTCGGCGCTTAAACGCTTGACGCTGTTCCAGAACATGGCACCCTAAATTTGTTGGTTCCGTGGGTCAGATCAGAAGGGGGAATCCGCCCTCCCTGATCGGAGGACCCCACCGTGCCAGACTTCGTTCGACACAAACCCGCCCCCAATGACCAGCTGCCCGAGAGCGTGAGGAGCCTGGGGCCGAACCGCGCATTCCTGTTCTCGGTTCTGTCCCGCCAAGCAGCCGCGCACTGCCTGCGGTTGCACATGCTGCTGCCTTACAGTGGTCTTGTGGTCGATCCCGATCATCGCCCGCTGGGTGATCCGACCTTGCAAGCAAAGCGGCTTTTTACGCCGACGCCTGGAGACCGCCAGGGGATGCTCGCCGAACGGGTGTCGTTCACGTATACGCCGCGAAATGCAGTCGTCTATGGTTCATGCGGCCCGACGCCGAAGCCGGGTGCACACCCCTTCACGGCCGACGATCTTGTGATAGCCGCGCTACCTCTGACGCGCCTGCTCGGCAGCGGCATGTCGGTCGTCTACTGCGACCGCCTGCCGCTCCGCAGCGACGTGGAGGCGACCGATGTGCCGCACCTGGACCGCATCCCGTGGGAGCACATCCGTAACTCCCGCTTCGGCACCACGGCCACGCCGGAGGAGCGCATGCGTTATGGGGCCGAGGCGCTCGTCCGAGGCCCGATGCCGGCCACGATGCTGACCTGGGTGGCTCCCACTGAGACTGCGGCTGCGACGCTGTCGGCGCAGGCCAAGGCGTTCGGCCTTCCCACCCTGAACGTCGTGGTGAGGCGGAAGTTTTTTTTCTAGCAGGCCGTTCGCGTGAAGGCGCGCGAGCACGTCTTGGTTGACGCAGGTCGACAGCTGCGGCTTGCCGCCCGGTATGGCCGTCCCGGATCCTGGGTATCGGACGGATCCGGTGGTCGTACTTGGCTCATCGGATCCATGTACCCCGTGGGGGTACATCAACTTCTCACGGGCTCGGGTGTTCGCGAGGGATTGACGGCTCACCGGCCCAACGGGGTAGGCTACGCCGTCGCCGTCGCCGCCGTCTCCAGCAGAACTAGACGGGGAGCTCCGTCCAGTAAGGCCGGAGTGCGGCATGCCAAACGTCAATCGTGAACTCAATCCTGTAAAGGGTGTCTCTGATACCCCGAGCGGCTCCCTCCAGCATGCAGGTCGACGCGCCGACGCTCTTCTGAAAAAGCTTAAGCGTGCGATCCTCGCTCAGGACCACACGCGGGTCTTCAAGCTGGTCCAAGAGGGGGTTCAGGAGACACGTCGTAGTTGTGCCGTGATCGGCGTCGAACTCAATGACGTGCTGGCCAAGCAGCGGCTGTCCAGAACCCGTCTGGTCGCTCTCGTCAAGGTGCCACGGTGGCTCGAGAAGAAGTTCGAGCACGCCGTCGAGTCTAAAGAGAAGGGCAGCTCCAGGAACGCTGCAAGCACTGGCCGCACCAGGATCCTTCGTCTGCTGCGGCAT
>CAXTRM010000306.1:3406-3759 GCA_964246625.1 uncultured Acidobacteriaceae bacterium | reverse complement strand
GAGACAGGGGAATCGACCCATGTCCGGCTGCCCGAAGTCCAGCTGGCGCAGGGCAGTCATATCGAAGGTGAGGTTGCTTGGGATGCGCTCAGGCCAGCTCAGGGCGTACAGGATGGGCAAGCGCATGTCGGTGACCGAAACCTGCGCAAGGATCGAGCCGTCGATGTACTCCACCAGGGAGTGGATGGTGGATTGCGGGTGGACGGTGACCTTGACGCGCTCCGGCGGCAGGTTGAAAAGGCGGCAGGCCTCGATGATTTCCAGGCCCTTGTTGAGCATGGTGGCCGAGTCGATGGTGATGCGCTGGCCCATGTTCCAGGTGGGGTGCCGCAGCGCCTGTGCGGGGGTGATGC
>CAXTRM010000306.1:0-3396 GCA_964246625.1 uncultured Acidobacteriaceae bacterium | reverse complement strand
GTGTGTTGCGGAACGGGCCACCGGAGGCGGTCAGCCAGATCTGCTTGACCTCCTGTGGCTCCCCGCCCCGCAGGCACTGGTGGACGGCATTGTGCTCGGAGTCGATCGGCAGAAGCACGGTACCGCGCTCGCGGGCGGCAGCGAGGATCAGATCGCCTGCGGCGACAAGGCACTCCTTGTTTGCAAGACCCACGGTTTTGCCGGCAAGCACGGCAGCGTAGGTGGCCTCGAGCCCTGCAACGCCGACGATGGCCGAGACCACAAAATCCGCCTCGGGCAGGGTAGCGATGCGGACGGTGCCGGCGGTGCCATGGACCACCTCGACGTCCGTTGTCCCAGCCTCACGGAGGCGGGTGCGCAGCTGGTCCGCAAGCGGTTCGGTAGCAACTGAAACGACCTCGGGGTGCCATTGCCGGGCCTGGGTAAAGGCGAGCTCGAGGTTGGAGCCAGCGGCGAGCGCGACGGGACGGAAGCGATCCGGATAGGTTGCGCAAAGGTCAAGCGTGGACTGACCGATGGAGCCTGTGGAACCGAGCAGGGCGATCTTCTTCACGGTTCCATTCTCGCAGAGCGAGCCCCCTAGAAGAGGGCGCGGCAGGCCAGGACGACCCAAAGCACCGGTGCGGCAAAGAGCAGGGCGTCGATACGGTCGAGGATGCCGCCGTGGCCGGGAAGCAGGGTGCCGGAGTCCTTAACGCCGACGCCGCGCTTGAGGGCAGATTCGGCGAGATCGCCGATCTGGGCCGCTACGTTCAACAGGATGGCGAGCAGGGCAAACTGCCACCATGGCCAGCTTGTATGGAGGCGGGTGGAAGCTGGATCGTGAGCTCCAAGGCGATCTCCCAGCAGGACCAGGCCGAGGCCAAACAGCACGCTGCCGAGCACGGACGCGACCGAGCCTTCCCAGGTCTTGTTTGGCGAGATGGCCGGAGCCAGCTTGTGACGGCCGAAGTTGCGGCCGACGTAGAGCGCGGCGATGTCGCCGCACCAGACGCAAAGGAAAAGAAACAGCAGCAGCGCAGTGCCGTCTTCCACCGCGAGGATGCGAGGGATGAGCGTGAGCGGGTACGCGATGTAAAGCAGCACCAGAAGGCCCGCGCCCGTGGCGGGCAGCACGCGCTCGAGCGTCAGGTGGAAGGTATTGGCCGTGAACAGTACCAGAGCGAGTGCCATAGCGACCACGAGCGGATCGAGCCAGCTAAAGAACGAGTTCAGGAAGACCACGGCGATCGCGAGCACGGTCCACCAGAGCGGGATCGGGCTGGCGGCCTTCGCGGTAAGGTCACGGAGCTCAAGGGCGGCGAGCAAGGCCAGCAACGCGCTGACCGCTGTGACGAGCCAAAGGAGGTTCAGGTAAATCAGGGCAAAGACCGCAAGGATCAGGAGGGCCCCGGTGAGGAGTCGTTTCATGCGTTTTGAAGAGGATACAGGGGAGGGTGCCTGCCCCTGGGACGTGCAAGATTTTCAGAGGCCAAGCCACTGAGGATTACTGCTGCTTCCCGGGTCCTCAGCCTCGGTGCCTGTCAACTACCCGGCACCAGGTGGGATCACGCTTTCGCCCGCAACGGCCCTTGCGGGGACGCAAACGCCAACCACGATCACGGTCACGGAACAAACTTCGTTGCGAGTTCCGTTGTTGCGGTGAATGGCGCCAGCCGCCCCACGACCGTGATCAGTTCCACCCAGCTCACCTTCGCCCTTTCCGTAGCCGATCAGGCAGCCCGGAGTACCGCCCATGTCACGGTAACGAACCCGCAGCCAGGAGGTGGCACCTCGCCCGCGGCCGTGCTGGCCAGTCTGCAGCCGACCCGGTCCCCCCACCATTAGTTCGGTGACTCCGACGCAGGTCATCCTGAACACCCGGACGACGATCTACGTAGCGGGAAGCAACCTGGACGCGACCTCGGTGGTGAACTGGAACGGCAAGGCCCTGGGGACGTCCTATGTCGCTTACACGAACTACGGTCCCTACGTTGGGGCTAACTCTCTCGCCGCGACCGTACCGGCGAGCTTTTGACGGCCATCGGATCGGCCAGCATCACGGTGAGCAGCCCGACGGCTCCGGCGGCTTCCAATGCGGTTCCCCCTGCCGATCGTGGTGCCTCCTGTACCTTCGATCACGTCTGTTTCCCCGGCAGCGATAACGCTCAACACCGCCGCTCCGGTGACCATCCATGGCGTGGGCTTCACTTCGGTCTCCACGGTGCTGTTCGATGGGGTGATCCTGAGCACGACGCTGCAGGATGATGGCAGCCTGGCGGCGACCGTGCCGGCATCGGCAGTGAGGCTGCCTGGGGTCCACAGTTAACGGTGAGCACACCGGCTTCCGGTGGCGGTGGCTCCACAGGAGCCGCGTTCACCTCGTACCTTGGCCTGCCGAGCAATGCCATGGCGCTCAACCCGGTGAACGGCTTGCTGTATGTCTCGGTCCCGAGCGCAGCCGGTGCACCCTACGGCAACTCCGTGGTGCCTGTGGACCCCGCAACCGGAAACCTTGGCACGCCGATTCCGGTGGAAAGTGAGCCGGACAAGCTGGCGCGTTTGTGGCTCCAGGGCTCTTACCGTGGCAGCTTGGCTGCCACGGTAAGTATCGTGTCACAGTCTTCAATCGTTCATGGAGCAGGAAACGCTGTGTTGGGCGTGACAGGATTGGGTTTTGTGGGAGGCGCCGGTATGTTCTGGAACGGAGCGTACCGTGCGACCACCTT
Organism: uncultured Acidobacteriaceae bacterium; assembly: GCA_964246625.1. Taxonomy (GTDB): domain Bacteria; phylum Acidobacteriota; class Terriglobia; order Terriglobales; family Acidobacteriaceae; genus Granulicella. Next base: position 688 of record CAXTRM010000306.1, on the reverse strand, counting down.
TGTCGAAAGCGGCCACTTGACCTTCGACGTACGTGCCAGCGACGTCTCGGCTGCAGGCACTGCCACGGTAACGGTGATCAATCCTGGCGCGGCAGCCTCCAATGCGGTGACGGTCAACGTTCACTGATACTGCCGCGGATCTCCCGTTCGAGCCTTTGGACTCCCTGGGCAATGTTGTCGTCCAGGGAGTCCGGGAGGTCCAGGTGCGGCGAGGGTGATCGGACCGGCTACCGGCGGACGAGTGCTTTTTCAGGGGTCGGGAGAGTGCCTGAAAGGTCCTCGTCGGAACTTTCGCCGAGACCGCCAAAACGGCGTTCGCGTGCCTGGAAGGCCGCAATGGCTTCGAGCAGATGCGGGCCGCGAAAATCGGGCCACAGACGGTCCGTGACAAAGATTTCGGCGTAGGCGATCTGCCAAAGGAGGAAGTTGGAGATGCGTTGCTCGCCGGAGGTGCGAACGACGAGGTCGGGGTCGGGCATGCCGGCGGTGTAGAGCGCGGAGTCGACCGTGGGCTCGTCGAAGCGGGCGTTGATGGCGTCGTCCACGCCTTCGGCGGCGAGCATGTCTTCCAGGGAGATGCCGCGGCGGGCGGCTTCGGCGAGCATGCGGTGAACCAGGGTGCGGGCGGCGTCGACGATCTCGGAACGGGAGCCGTAGCTGAGCGCGAGGGTGAGCGTCGTGCCGGTGT
>CAXTRM010000305.1:0-3893 GCA_964246625.1 uncultured Acidobacteriaceae bacterium | reverse complement strand
AGCATCATGTCGCAAAAACATGGCATTGAAGTCCTTAAGGACCCGTCTTTGAATAAATCCACCGCATTCACCGAGGAAGAGAAGCAGAGTCTCGGGCTTATCGGCCTAGTGCCCGACGTGACAGAAACAGAGGATCTTCAGCTCAAACGAGTGATGATGCAGTTGGGGCACAAGACGACTGACCTCGACCGGTACATCTACCTTGTCAACTTGCTTGATCACGACGAAGTACTCTTCTACCGCACCGTGATGTCAGATCCTGTGCGCTTTCTGCCTATCGTTTACGATCCAACAATTGGGCAGGCCTGTCTCGAGTTCGGCCACATCTACCGGCAGACACGGGGCATGTATCTCTCGATCGCACGTCGCGGCAAGGTGAAGGGTGTGTTGAGGAACTGGCCTCAGAAGGACGTTCGCTTCATTTGTGTCACTGACGGGGGGCGGATTCTGGGTTTGGGTGATCTGGGTGCCAATGGAGCTGGCATACCAATCGGGAAACTCCAGCTCTACACAGCCTGTGCCGGCGTGCCTCCCCAGTACCTCCTTCCTATGTATCTGGACGCAGGCACGAACAACGAACAGTACTTGCACGATCCTCTCTATCTGGGCATGCGCAAAAACCGGCCCTCGACGGAAGAGTTGTATTCATTCGTCGACGAGTTCATGGAAGCGGTTCAGGAAGTCTTTCCCAAGTGTTGCGTGCACTTCGAAGATTGGACCGGCGTCGACGCTGTGCACCTCTTGGAACGGTACCGAAACAAATACTGCGTCTATAACGACGATGTGCAAGGTACAGCGGGGATCACTCTCACCGGCATGATCAACGCTGCAAAGCTGAAAGGGACCAAGCTCAAAGACGAGAAGTATCTGTTCCTTGGCGCCGGCTCAGCTGGCATCGGGCTTGCGAATCTGCTCTGCTCCGCTCTCGTGGCCCAAGGCCTCACCCTTGAACAGGCTCAGGCGCAGGTGTACATGTTCGACGTTCACGGACTTCTTGAGCCATCGCGAACGGATCTCGTCGACTTTCAAAAGCCGTATGCACACAAGCACGCGCCGACGCGCGACTTCGTCGAGGCGATCCAAAGTATCAAGCCGACCACCATCATTGGAGTCAGCACGATTGGGGGAGCGTTCAATCAGAAAGTCGTCGAAGCCATGTCGGCTATTAATGAAAGGCCTATCATCCTATCGCTTTCGAATCCGACTGAGCATGCCGAGTGCACGCCGGAACAGGCTTACACCTGGTCTAAAGGAAAGGCGATCTATGCCGCTGGGGTACAGTTCCCCCCCGTTCATCTCAACGGGAAGACGTTCCTACCCGGACAGGCGAATAATTTCTACATCTTCCCAGCAGTTGGGATGGCGATTTTCGCAACCCAGGCAAAGCGAGTTACAGACGAGGTCTTCATCGAAGCTGGACAGGCTGTAGCCGACCAAGTTCCACAGGAACTACTCGAGCAAGGTCTGTTGTACCCGCAACAATCCAACATTCTTGAAATTGAAGTACAAACAGCGGCGCGCGCGGCGAAGGTCATTTTCGACGCAGGACTGGCCCGTGTGGAACGGCCCACAGACCTTGTTGCGTTCATCAGGGAACACGTCTACTCGCCAACATACGTCAACACAGTCTCGAATGCACCTGTGCCAGCGTAGCTCCTGTCAGTGAACGCCAGCCTCTCCAGGCTGGCGTTCAAGAGGAGGCTCCTTACTGGCCGAAGCTCCCATGGCCGATGCGCCCGCCGACCCACCGCGGCTTCATAAACAGCAGCTTTAACGTATGTGACAAGAGGATGGGTTCCATTGACGGGCGTACCGGAAAAGATCTCGGCAAGGCGTGAGACAACAGCCGATTCCCCTATTCACGGATCAGGCCGTCTAGGCATCTCGGCTTTTCTGACATTCCAAGTATGCGTGTCACTCCTGCCTCTGAGCTTTGCGTGCCCGCATGCTATTGCTCAGGAGTCCTCCTCCGCTAAATCGAACACATCCATTGAAGGCCCAAACCATAGCTACCTGTCTGGATCGCCTTCCTCTGACATGGCGAGCCCAACTTTTCTCGAAGGGAACTACGCCCTCGGGGACTGGGGAGGCCTTCGCAGCAAGCTGCTTGAGAGCGGCGTGGTGCCAACCGTCATCCTCATATCGGATCCTTTTGGAAACGTGCATGGAGGCGAACAGACAGGGGCTGCGAGTTACAGCTTGGCCGGTATCGATGTTCGTTTGGATACCGAACGCCTTATGGGCTGGCGCGGAGGTCAGTTTGACATCGGTGGTGCAGTGAACTTTGGCACAAGCCTCTCGCGAAGTTATGTCGGCAATAGCTTTCCCATACAACTCGCAGATTGTGCTGAAGCTCAACCGAGGCTCACTTATCTCTACTACACCCAAACGTTCGCCAACGAGCACGCCAACCTGCTCGTCGGACGCATCAGTTTGAACTCAGTGTTTGGGGAGGAATTTGGAGGGTCCGAGTACTTCAAAAGCTTTGTCACGATCGGATTCGATCTCGTCCCACAAGGCCTTTTCTTAAACGTGGCCGGAGCCTCTGGTTACCCCCATGCCACTTGGGGGACGCGCCTCAGGTTTTCTCCCGTCAAGCGCTTCTATGTACAAGGAGCCGCCTACAATGCGGACACAAAGCAGTTGGAAGGCTATCAGCATGGCATTGACTTTTCCATTCGCGGACCTGTCTTCACGGTAGGAGAAATTGGCTTCAAGCATTTCGCCTCGTCAGATGACATAAAGCCAAGCGGCAATGTGAAGGCAGGCGGTTTCTACACTGGCGGCACGCAACGTACGGTGCGGAATGGCGTCGAGCAGCCTGTAAAGGGTCTGTACGCCTTCTATGCCGTGGCCGACCAGCAGCTTTTCAAGCTGAAAACTCCTAATGCCACGAGCAGGGCCAAACTCGAACTCTCGCGATGGGGGGACGCGGAACAGGACCGACACGTTGCCGGGTTTGCTTCGGTGGTTGTCGTCCCGGAAGCACGTACAGGTGTCGTACCGTACTTCTTCAACGTTGGCGTGATCGGATATGGACTTAGCGCACAGCGTCCCAAGGACTTCGTTGGCGCGGGTTTCGTCTATGGCAGCAACAGCAGAGGACCAACGTCTCTGATCCCCGCCGGACCCACGACAGCATCTACCTTCAGTTCGCTCCGGACGCCGCCCGACCAGCAAACGTTGGAGGTGAACTATGGTTGGGCTGTGCATCCTGGTGTGCTCTTCCAGCCCGATCTCCAATACATCATCCACCCCAATGGATTGAACTCCATCCCAAATCATCTTCCTCCCGGATCGGGGGTACCGAGCGCGCTCGCGCTTGGCGCGAACGTGGTGATCAATTTCTAAGCTTCTCGATGAAGGAAAAACTTACAATGAGACTAGCGCGTATCGTCAGAAACCTTTCCCTGCTGCCGTGCCCGTTCGCTTCAGCTGTTGTGCAGGCGCAAGTTCACCCTACAGCCGTGCACAATGTCGTTCTCGTCCACGGAGCGTGGGCAGATGGTTCGAGTTGGTCTAAAGTGATTCCTCTGCTGGAAGCTCGCGGATTGCACGTGGTGAGTGTTCAAATTCCGCTCACCTCGTTGGCGGAGGATGTTGCGGCGACGAAGCGCATCATTCATGCACAGAATGGCCCCGTCCTGCTCGTTGGCCACTCCTATGGTGGCGCTGTAATCACTGAAGCAGGCAACGATCCGCAGGTGGTGGGGCTATGTACATCGCTGCATATGCGCCGGACCAGGGGCAGTCCACCGCAACTGAGCGTGAGCACTACCAACAGGTCCCGGTCGCGCAGAGATCAAGCCGCTCGCCGATTCAGCAGGACTCGAGCGAGCTTCAGGGACGAATCAAGCATCAGCTCGACACCATCGGAAGAGCTGATGCTCTTC
>CAXTRM010000304.1:1678-3922 GCA_964246625.1 uncultured Acidobacteriaceae bacterium | reverse complement strand
CTGCTCTACGAGGGCATCTGCATAAGCTCTGACGTGCTTGATCGTGTCCATCAGATACGGCTGATCAACTGAGATGCGGCGCCTCTTAGAATTGTAAGCGTGGCGATACTGTTCGTCGGTGTAGCCGAGACGATGTACCAGCACATGGCGGAGGTCATGCGCGGCCGCGAGCGGTTTGTATGCCGGTAAGGCTGGCAAATCGATCTGGAATTGCCGCTTGAAGTACTTGGTAGCGTCCTCGAAGCCTCCGCTGGTGATGGCTCTGCAGTCACGGTCCACTAGCTTCGTGATCAGTTCGGATAGCGTGCTTAACGACGCTACATAGCTAAAGGGCAGCTCAAGAGGCTGCTTACGGCCTAGCAGATCCCGACGAAAAGTAAATATTCCGCGGACCAGATCGACATGAAAGACCTCGACCGAAGAGATAAGCCGAACGAAAATGGTCTCTCTCAGGGTCTTCGGTAAGGCATCATCGACGATGGAGCGGAAGTGGCCAGCATTATGCGCGACCTCGCGCTTCCAATCCCCCATCTCAAAGATGACGGGCTTATCAGCTCCTTTGGATTTTTGGTAACGTGCTTTCGCTTCCCGCTTATACGTAATCGTGCTGATGAAATACAGTGTCTCCAGCTTTCCGATCTCCGCCTCAAGCTTGCTACGTGCTTCATCGATAACCGACAAGGGCCAATGACCTCCACCGAAGCCGCCGGATCGGCGCTTCGTAGCCCCCAGCATAGTGGACTCAAAATGCCACCGGAGACGGTAAAGGTCAGGCGAGTCAAGGATGACGTCGGAGACGGACCTCGGTGAACAATTTCAATCAAACCTCAACGAGCGAATCATCGCCGATGCACTCACCAATGTCGGATTAAATAACGAGAACTCGCATTGTATGAAGTAGTCCGGCGGCAGCCCTCAGGGTCCGACAGCCCAGTCAGGTTCCTCTATGCGCGTCTTCCGTTACCGATCAGAATGTCTGGGGTGCAGTCAGTCGCCCTCAGTGGACTGTTCTGCTGACGTTTGTACACCGACCGTGCTAGCTTCACTGCGTGAAATCCTACCCCAAATACCTGGACTGGCTGCGCTACGCTTGCGCATGGTGGCTCTACTTCTATGGGATCAGCAAGATGGCAGGTCATCAACTCGAACTTCCCGCGTCCTTTGCTCAAAAGCCAATCGGCTCCCTTAGTGGCTACGAACTGACCTGGTACTACTTCGGGTACTCTCATGCTTACACATACATCTTGGGCGCCATCCAGGTTCTTTCAGCCACGCTTTTGCTCTTTCGCAAGACATCGCTGATGGCGGCGTTGGTGATGCTCCCAGTTATGGCCAACATCGTGATGATCAACATCTTCTACTGGATCGGTTGGGGACCTATGCGTACGTCGCTCTTCATCACTGTTGCGCTCTTGCTAGTCCTTTGGCGCGAGAGAGAAGCTTTTCGAGTGCTCTTGTGGAACAGCCAGCAATCCGAAGCCAAGACTTCCAAGGTGCACTGGGCAGCTCGTACCGTCGTACTCCTCTACGCCTCACTCACATTACTTGCTTCGACCGTAGGCGCGAACGCCTTCAAGAGCTTCGCGGAATCGTATCAGGTTCAGCATCCCAACGAGAAGCCAAGGTAGCCGAAGTCAGAACAGCACGGCTTCCGTGCGTCGTCAGTAACGACAAGTCGCATTATCGTCACTTGTTGAGACGGCGACAATCTACTTGCGGCCTGTTTAGGCTCGTTTGAGGCTTTTCGCCTTGACTCGCCGGAAGAATGTCGGAACCGAGATGCCGAACTGCTTGGCAATCTCTGCTGCAGTTGCGTTCCCGGCGTCCCAAAGATCGCGCATGAGCTTGTCCTGCTGTGCGGTTGTCTTCATCTTCGGGCCGCCCATCCGACCTCGGGCACGGGCTGCGGCGAGGCCAGCCTTAGTCCGCTCACTGTTCACGTCACGTTCGAACTGAGCAAGCACAGCGAAGACGTGGAAGATGAGCTTGCCGCTGGCAGAGCTGGTGTCGATCTTCTCGGTAAGGGAAACGAACTGGATGCTGTCGTCCTGGAGCCGCCCCACGATCTCGATCAGGTCCTTTAGAGAGCGCCCTAGGCGGTCCAGCTTCCAGATAATCAGGGTGTCGCCCTGACGAAGGCTATCCAGGCAACGGGTCAGCTCAGGCCGATTCATGGACCGACCGCTCTTCTGCTCATCGAAGATCCGCTTGCACTTGGCAGCCTTCAAAGCGTCAATCTGGAGC
>CAXTRM010000304.1:0-1668 GCA_964246625.1 uncultured Acidobacteriaceae bacterium | reverse complement strand
CGATCATGCAGAAAAGCTATCACGAACGGGCGTATACAGTAGTAAGATTGCGATACAGGGTTGTGAGCAGCTTTGCGAGGCGAAAGCCCTTGTACTTTCCTGAGTAGAGAAAGTGCTCACAAAGGATCGTTCGTGAGCAGGAGGCCAGCATGCGGGTTCGTTGCGGCGGAGTAGAGGGAGCGACATAGAGGGCGCTGTGATCGGCGGTGAGTTCTACGACCCCGACACCGGACACTGCGACCTCGAAGACACCTTTACCGTTCGGTGCGACGATGGAGGTGTGTTCGAGGTTCACGGCTGGATGGTTTGACGTACTCGTGATCGAGAGCAAGCGACCGCTGGTGATGTAGGGCAGGGAATGGCGAAGCTGGTTCAAAGCGCGATGCACTGCCCATGTGGGCGGGAAAAGATCCTTGCCAACGGGTTGTGTGCGAGCTGCTACAACCTCAAGAGACAAGACGCCGAATACTTCGGCGGGTTGCGTGAGGCGGTATTAGAGCGCGATGGTAACCGTTGCCGTGTCTGCGATGCTCCTGGTGGACGCAAGCGGGAGATGATCGTGCATCATCGGGTGCCGGGGAAGTCGGTCCTGGCGCTGATGATTTCGCTTTGTCCTGGTTGTCATGCCAGAGTGCACCGGACCAAAGCGGTCCTCACTGCGTGGCCGCCACTCTTGCTGGTGCTGTGGCGCGAGCAACATCCGACCGGGCATGAACAAACGGTGTTCTCGTTCGAGGAGAAGAAAGCGCCCGAGAAGCCAACCCGTCTGTTTGCGGAGGATAGGGCTGACAGCTCAACGGCTGAGATGTCGATGCCTCACCAGCTTAGAGGGGGTGAGGCCGAAGCGTTCGCAAAGCTGGACAGCCCCTCGCAGCGGTTGCGATACCTGCAAGAAACGGTCGGCCTGAACGAGCATGACGCCTTACGCTGCCGTTCGGCATGGGTAGAGGCTCTGAATGCGAAGGCTCGTCCAATGGAGCCCGATGCAGGAGCAATCGCGGAACGGCTGGTAGAGTACGAGGTTTCAGATGCTCCGGCCTATGAGGACTGAGGCTCTCACAGAAGCTTGGTAGAGGTCGGCTCGCCTCAACCTCCACAACCGCATTTGTAAGGATTCATGCGCAGTACCATGCCGGAGGGGAGCTTTTGTGAAACGGTTTCATCTCTTGCTCTTGGCCTTCTCCGCTCTGGTTGGCGCACCATGCGAAGCTCAAACGTTGCGAGTCAAACTGGTAAACGGACGTAACGGAAAGGATGTCGGGAACACCGGGATAAATGTCTGGGTTGGCAACGAGCGGAAAGATGCCGTCCCTGTCTCGATCAATGGCGAAGGTGTCGGCGAGTTGAAGCTTACAAGCCCAGAGGCGACTACACGCGTCGAAGCGGGATCGGTTCACCCAACCTTCCCTTACGCTCCGCAGATCAGGCTTCAAGTAGGCTTCGCCCTCTGTCAGAACGTGCGACAAAGGTACTCCTGGCTCCAGATAACACCCTACTCGACCAATGAATGGATGCGGTCCGGCATCGTAACCGCGAACACGTGTGGAACGGCTACGGCGAGGCCCGAACCGGGAACTCTCACCATTTTCGTTCGACCTCTCACTCCCTGGGAGAAGCTGAACGAATGACTCGGAAACCAGCGAGCGAGCCGAAGCCACTCGTTAGTCC
>CAXTRM010000303.1:0-3947 GCA_964246625.1 uncultured Acidobacteriaceae bacterium | reverse complement strand
GTAATAACCTCGTCCGCTGCCAGTGTGGTGTCGATTTCAGGATGGTCGCCCGGCAAACGATGAAACTCTTCAAAGCGAATGCTGCGACTGCCGCTCGGTCCCGTCACCTGTACCACGGCCCCCAGCGCGGCGAGCGCTACACACATATCAGACGGATGTGTCGCAATGCACGACACGCTTGTGCCCAGAATGGCCAGGGTGCAATTGATACCCTCCTTTGCCGGACATCCGGTTCCGGGCTCACGCTTGTTGCAGGGCGTCGCCGTGTCGTAGAAGTAGACGCAGCGCGTGCGCTGCAGCAGGTTGCCGCCGGTGGTCGCTTTGTTGCGGAGTTGCGCGCTTGCACCGGCCAGGATGGCTCGTGACAGCAGTGGGTAATGCGTCGAAACAGTGGGATGGTACGCAACGTCACTGTTGGTCACGGACGCGCCGATCCGCAGACCGCCTTCCGGCAGCTCCGAAACGTCGCGCATGGAAAGCCGATTCAAATCCACCAGCGCCGAGGGTTTCTCGACGTTGTACTTCATCAGATCGACGAGGTTCGTTCCGCCACCGATGAACTTCGCGCCGGCGTGCCCTGCGACAAACCGGGCAGCACCGTCCAGACCTTCGGCACGTACATACTGAAAGTTGTTCATCGCCCACCTTCCGTCTGGCCCATGCTCATGACGTGCTTCACTGCGGCGACAATGTTCGGGTACGCTCCGCAGCGGCACACGTTGCCGCTCAATTGTTCACGAATATCAGCTTCTGTCTTGGCATGGCCTTCCTTCAGCATGCCCACGGCGGAGCAGATCTGACCCGGTGTGCAATACCCGCACTGGTAACCATCATGGTCCACAAAGGACTGCTGCATCGGAGAAAGGTTTCCTTCGCTCCCAAGACCTTCGATCGTCGTGACTTCATCCCCATCGTGCATCACAGCGAGGCAAAGGCAGCTATTCACGCGTACACCGTTCACCAGCACGGTGCACGCCCCGCACTGGCCGTGGTCGCAGCCCTTCTTGCTCCCTGTCAATTGCAGCCCCTCGCGAAGCAGGTCAAGCAAAGAAGTCCAGGGCTCAACCTGCAACGTATGGGAATGGCCATTCACCGTCATTCGTGTTGTGACGGCCAAATCCGCCGTCTCTCCCAATGCCTGCTGTCCGGTCATCATGCCTCCTCCAGAAGGTTCCCGCGTGCGCTCTCGTGCGTGTTGATTTAGATGCAAACTGGGCAGAGGTGCCAGATCTGCCACCGTACGTCGGGGTGTCGTTCCGCACCGTCTGAGGTGTAGTGCTAGTATCAAGCGTAAGTTGTCTGTAATGAGGAGCTTACGTCCGATAAGAAAGATTCTGTCTCGTTGGAGTGATCCTTCTATTTCATGCCCTCTCTGGTCGGCTCTCGGCAAAGAGACTGAAGAAGAGCGAACGGTTTAGCTTGACGATGGGGCCGCGTGATGTTGCGCTTAAAAGCCAACTGCTCGGTTAGGGTGTCTCCCTCCTTGTACGCGATGTCCGAATCGACATAGGCGGGATCGGCAGCGGCCTGCGGCAGAGTGACAAACGTGAACCCACGGCTACGGTACAGCGCCAGCAGTTCCGGGAGCATGTGAGCATCGAAGTTCCCGACGTGCATCAGCAGAATCAGCGGTATCTGGTGACCGTAGACTGCGGTTGAGATCGCACGGTAGTAGCTGATCGACTCATCAGCCGTGGCGAGATACGTGTCGTGAAGCTGCTGGATGGCGGCTGTGTCGTTCGCAGCCAAACACCGGCTATACGGTTCATTCCACGCCCAATCGTCGAAGTCCATGGTGACTTCAGCAACCTTATAGTGATTCCTGACCAGCCATGCGCGAACTTCCCGGTGCTTCTCCAGGGTGTCGCCCTCATTCAGGTAGGGGAATCGCAACCAGTGCCAGTCGTCTGAGAAAGTTGGCATCAGGCTGCGGAGAAGGGGCTGGTTCGCTTCGATGTTGGCGATGAACTGCGCGGAGGATGTTCGTTGAAGTCTGGATGCGACCATGTGTGATTTGCAAGGAGCTGCCCTGCAGCACGCCAGGTCTTCAGGACTTCGAGAGTTTCCGGCGCCTCTTCGGTACGCACTCCATTGATGAAGCCATAAACAGGCGGCATGTGCTGCTGTTTCAGCGTGTCAAGTATGGATTGCGCGATCTGAAGGCGCGACACTGAAGCCGGTCGCGGACCGTGTGCAGGCAGATCGTCAAAGGTGATTGCAAGCTGCTGTGCCAGGCCGTGGAGAGGAACCAGCGCGCATAGCAGGCAGAGTTTTCTGAGCATCCATCACACTCCCTTCTGAAGTCTAGGCCGAGACGTGAAGTCTAGGCCGAGACGTGATGATGCATCCGTGTTCTTTGAGGTACTCGCACTGCTATCTGATTAGGGGAACCACTCTGCTAGCGTGGACTGATGCGCCATGGTCTCCTGTCTGTTCTAGCTACCGCTGCCGCGTTTTGCACGATGACTGCGGCCTCTTTCGGCGCACAGCCGGGCGACGGCGTTCATGTTCTCCGCTACGAAGTGGACTTGACGCCCGACCTCTTAGCCAAGTCGATAAGTGGAATCGAGACGGTCCACTTGCGTGCAACTGCCGACCTTACGAACATCGTGTTTTCCGGAAACGCGCTAAGCATCGACAGCGCTTCCTTCGATGGCGCAACCGTTCCGGTCTCAACGGCTCAGCACCTCATTTCCATCGAGCTTCCTAAAGCGTTGCCACATGGCAAGGAAGGTACACTCCGCATCGTGTATCACGGAGTCCCAAAGCAGGGCGTAACGTGGGCGTCTACATCCGTTGTGACGAGCTATGCCGCCTGCGATTGGATGATCTGCTCTGAAGATTCACCGGGAGACAAAGCGACCTTCGATCTGAGCCTGCGCGTTCCCGCAGGCATGACCTCAATTGCCTCCGGCAAGCTGGTCGGGAAAACTAGCGAGAAGAATGGCTCAGAGGTTGACCACTGGCGCACAGCTATGCCCTACTCCGCCTATCTGTATGACTTCGCCATCGGCAGGTTCACTGCGACAAAGAGCCTGCAGGATGGTTCGGAACTGGTGTACATGAGCGATGTAGCCAGTGTTCCCGAAATGCAGACGGCTTTCCAAGAAACACCCGCAATGGTGCAGTTCCTCTCGGAGAAAGCAGGCATGGGTCTGCCTGCAAAGAGCTACACGCAACTCCTTGTTGCGGGAGACGAAGCACAAGAGGCAGCTACCTACTCCATCATTGGCAAAGACAACATCGATCCAAAGGACGACTGGGCAATCATTCATGAACTGTCACATCAGTGGTGGGGAAATTCCATCACGTGCGCGAGCTGGAAAGACTTCTGGCTGAATGAGGGCTTCGCAACGTACATGACCGCAGCGTGGAAGCAGCACCAGCGTGGACAAGCAGGCTACGACGAGGAAATGAACGTCGCACGTACACGCTACGAGGCAGTAAAGGCAAAAGGTCTCGATAAGCCGCTCGCCTTCCCAGGAGAATACAAAGGCCGCCGGGTGATCCAGTACAGCAAAGGAGCACTTTTCCTCGATCACCTGCGGACGATGCTCGGCGACGAGACATTCTGGGCTGGCGTCCGCGCCTATACGCGGGAAAACGCAGGGGTAACGGTCACCAGCATCGACTTCGAGCGGTCGATGGAGAAAGCGAGCGGGCGCGATCTAGCAGCCGTCTTTGCAGAATGGGTATTCGGGCAGAATTAGAAATGACCGTAGTTTGCTACAGCGTTAAGTAGTAGCTTTCGACGTATTCCCGCAACTTCTGGCCGCTCTGCTCTAGATCAGGAAGATAAAGGACTGCTCCACCATGTTCCCGAGCGAACCGCAGCGGGCCTTGCTTCGTCGGCTTTTCGCATGTCAGCGCGATGGAGAAGAAGGACTGAGCGCCTACAGCAGCATCGCCTTCATTGGTTGAAAGCTCACTCTTCCGCATACCCCTAC
>CAXTRM010000302.1:0-3979 GCA_964246625.1 uncultured Acidobacteriaceae bacterium | reverse complement strand
GGGGGGCTCGTTGAACTCGAGGACGGTCAGGTGATTGAGTGAGGTTTCGACGTGGCAGACCTGACTTTGATTGGTGGTCTGCGCACCGGCAGCGGTCACGGCGGCGACACAGCAGACAAGGATGGGAAGTTTCATCGCGGCCTCCTTGGGCTCACGCTGTTCAGAAAGCAAGAGAGAAGCTGAGCCAAATGGCATCAGCTTCTCTTTGCCGGTTAGGAGATCCCCGATACTGCCGGAGTGCTCGTGTTTTCGAAGCTAAGGTTCCGCTTGCCCTTGTACTGGAAGAGAAAGACCTTCTTCGTGCCCTCTGGACCTTCCGTGTTGACGATGCGCTCAACAAGCCAAGCGCGCTGATCCTCGTCAAAGCGGACGAATCCGTCGATGGTTCTAGGCAGGCGTACTCGCACCCTCTTACCGCCAGTGACCTCCGCGAAAGCGTCGACCACCTCTTGAGGAAACGATTGAAACAGGACAGCGCCTGAGCCTGAGCCTCCAGTAACGACAGTGTTCATCGCCTGTGCCCAAGCCTTGCGGTTCTCCTGCTTGCCCTCTGCCCAATAGTGCACAAACAGGTGGACCGAGCTGAACTGATCCTTGGCCTCCTGCTCGTGTTCCCAGAGAGCCGCCTGTGCCTTATTGCGCGCGAGCACAGCCGACCTTCTCTGCTCCTTGTCTTCACCCTTGCGCACAGCTTCCCAGTGCGCCTGAGCGTTCTTCAGTTGCAGCTTCACTTCGTCTTCACGCTGAACGATGCGACTTGCGACATCTGCGTAGATCGAATTCACAAGCTGGCATTCCTCAAACATCTCCTTGGTCACGGATTCACCAGAGAAGAGTCCACGGAAGTCCTCGATCGCCATGCGGTCATCGCTGCTTTCGCCTTTCTCGTTGGGGAGAAAGCCGAGTTCTTTGCGAAGTACGTTGTAGAGTCTGCCTACCTTGTCAGTGTCGGCGACTTCCAAATGGGCGGGTAGGTCCGAAACTCTGCGCTCCCGCTTATAACGGAGCCAGGGTGCCGGGGCCACTTCCTTTCGGATCTCGCTGACGACGGTTTCGTCGATCTCAACCTTGTGCTTCAAAGAGTCGAGCGCATTCTGCAACTGCTCGACCAACTTATAGGCAAGATGAGCTTTGCCGGCCGCAAGGCATGAGGTCTTCAGATCGGTGATGGACCCGATCCGATTGCCACGCGCCTTCATTGCAACCAGGTACACGTTCCACCATGGAGACTTCGCCTTTGCGTGCTTGGTCTTTTCCTGCTGGAACTCGTTGGTGTGTGCAATCCTCCCCTCGACAAAGCGCGGGAACTGATCGGATGGCATCACGCAGATGGTGTCGAAGTCGAAGTCGCCGCCGTTCCTGCTCGCCGTTTTCGAGTGAAGGACGTAGGTGCCCTCCATGCGAAGTTGGCGCTCAAGAATGTAGGTGAGCAACGTGTCGTCCAAGTCGGGTGCGCCCAATGCCTCCTTCAGCATCGGGACGAGTTCGTCTTGGGCCAGGTGTCGAACTGGCAAGAGGTCTTCCAGCATCCGGATCGGATACCGTATGCAAAGGCCTTTGTCAGCAGTAAGTGACGTGATGGAGGTTCCCTGCGGGATCCAATCGGAAGCAGCGAGAATCTTACCCCGATGCTCGATCAGGACGCCGTCATCCGCAAGCGCAAAAGAAGGCAGCTTGAAACCGCCACCTGTGCACATACGAAAGGCCCACCGTGCCAATTTGCGGTTGATCTGGTTAGAGACGTAAGGGAACCTGATGCTAGATCCACTCGTGTCCGCCAGCAACACCGCTTCCGCAGGCTCCCAGCCCTCTGCAGCAGGAGTCGCCCCTTGCTCGAGAGTGTCCGGGTCAAAGCTTGCGTCATCCTCGAAGGTGGGTGCTTCCGATTTGCCCAGAAGTTCGAACAGGGCGTCGTAGTCACCACCATCCCATGCCTTCCGTACCTTGCGGATCTGCTCGATCGCTCGTGGCATGATCTCAAGTTGAAGGCTTTCTTCCGAAGCATGTTCGACCAGCGTGTAACTGGACCCGAACTCTGACACCCTTGAGATCTCTTTGATCCCGAGTATCGCTGGACCCGTGTACAGCCGGCCGGATGTTCCCAACTGTGGAAGGAAGCGAACGCCTCCTTTCAGGGACGGCTTGCAGGAACTCTCCGGCAGAAGCACGTCGACCCCGAGCTTGTCAGCTACGCGGTCGCTCATCGCCTTCAGAGCACCCTTTGCCTGCTTCGGTTCGCGTGTATCGAATGCCAACCTGAATTGGCAGAACCGATTCGTGCCGATCTTGAGCCTGCGGTAGAATGATTCGCGGACCCAGCCACGGCAGTCGTTCGTGCCCAAGACATTGTCCTGAACGACGGCGATGCGCATGTCTGGCTCCTCCACCATCAGCTTGCAGTCGGAAACAAGGATCGAGAAATAGACGATCGCTGCTTCTGGCCAATGCTGAAAGCGCTCAGCTATCTGCTTCGAGTGCGCCTGATCAACGAAATAGAACTTTCCGTCTTTCGCCGAACCGCTCGCGCCGACCAGCTTGTAGGAAACACCACCGTAAACGAGACTAGCCATGCGGCTTTCGACCACAGACTGCTCGTATGGCGTCAATTCAAACGGCACGCTTACACGCGCTACCTGGATGCCGGGATAGATCTGAGCAAGGAGCTTGCCCTCTAGCGTATCCTTGCGGCCCAGTTTGTTTTGCTTACGGGTCACCTCTCCGGACGCATCGATCTTCAACTCAAGAATGAGCTGCTGGTCCATCGCCGTGTTTTGTGTCCTGTTCGCTGTCATGTTCTCCTCACTTGTCTGGTGCTACCAGACCAAGTGACTAGAGTTGGCTGATCGCCGGTCTCCGTCTCTTGCCTGGCCGCCCGCGTTAGGGGTGGGTGTGGACCGAACCAGGCCTGAGTGCAAACCGGGTCAGCGGAATTCCTCATCGCGCTTGCGATAAGGCGTCAAAGGAGAAACATGAGCCGTGTTTCAGGTATGTCTCTCTTTGAATCCGTACTGACCTTTGGGCCTTACTTGCGTAAAGGCCGCTTCACGAGCGTTGGAGATGCGCCCTGTATCTCCGCTTCCGCCTTGTAGGCAAGAAGCGCGTAGATGATGCCGCTCTTGGACTGGAAGGCTTTGATCAAGGCTTCGCCTTCCGTACTGATCTCCGGTCCAAGCTCAGGCTTCTCCAGAGCGGAGCCCTCTTTTGCAAGGAAGAAGCGGACCGGCTCATCGACCAGCTGCCTGGCTTTTCTGCCCCGCCTAGCTTCTCCTGGTGCGGCTTGTTCGACCGGCTCCGGAGGTTTGCCCTGCGCTGTTTCCATCACTGGTCTCCTTTGTTCGTGGTGGTATTGATGTCTACGCTGTCGGGCGAAGCGTCGGGTGCCGCCAGAATGCGGTCTCGTCGTTCACCGTCAATCGGCCGCTCGCTGTACTCCGCAATCCAGAGACCGTCGGGATTTACATCGGAGCGGCGGTCGGCGATCAGACGAACGCGGTACTCATTGACGAAGTGGTCCGTGAACTCAGCGCCGTTAGAAAGATGATGGACGTCCTTCACGCCATAGATCAGGTAGGTGAGTGGTTCACCTGAAACGGTCTGAAGCTGGCGCAAGTGAAATACCGATTCCACCTGGCCGTCGTCGATCTTGCCCCGTGTGTTGTCGACGGACATGGCTTTGATCGTGTAAGCCCGCAGATTCCGAGTCATCAGGTACGTCGCAAGAAAGCGCTTCGCAAAGGCTTCGTCCAGAAAAGCGTCAGTCCCGCCGTCTGTCGCAGCCGCGACTCCCTTCGCAGACTTGCCGAGCACCGCGGCTTGTCCGTCCGGTCCGATGCGGATTACAGTAGGCGGCTGTAAACGAACAAAAACCGCGAAGCCGATCGCAATCAACGCAACAGGAACAGTCAGAAAGGCTAATAACCACGCACGATTGGCATTCGCCTTTAAGGAGCCATCGACTTCGTAGTATTTGGGCTTGGCA
>CAXTRM010000301.1:0-3979 GCA_964246625.1 uncultured Acidobacteriaceae bacterium | reverse complement strand
CCCTACCCAGACCAGCGTGAGAAGCGCATGGTCGGAGCTGCCCCACCACAGCACGGTAGGCGCAAACCAGAAGCGCTGGCCCCCAAGCTGGCCAAGTGCCTGCAGATATTGCGAGGCCGGCAGCACGCCGCCCGACCCACTCATTCCCAGCACCTGGAAGACCAGGGCCAGAAAGGCCGAAAAGTAGATCAGGCCGAGGCTGCGCAAGAACAGCCAGCGCGGGGTCAAGCGATCGCGGGGACCATGGTCGCGGTCAAAAAGGTACAACAGCTTGCCCAGGGGCTCGGCCATGCGGCGTTGGATGGGGCGCAGCCGGAAAGATGTTGGCGCTACGGCGTTGCTGCGGGCTGGGGTTCCCGGGCCATCTCGGCGGGCAGCCTCGACTCGGCGCGCGAGAGCATGGCGGTGTACCAGCCGGCGCCCACAATCAGAACGGCGCCCCCCAGCATGGCCACGGTAGGCCGCTCGTGCCAGATCGCATAGGCAAGCGCGGCACCGGTGAGCAGTTGGGTGTAGTGGAATGGCACTACCTTTGCAGCGGCCGTATGGCGCAGTGCCAGAAAGAAGCAGAAGCTGCCGCCCAGGCTGAAAAGTCCGGTCAGCAGCAGCACGCCGGCCAGGTGCCACGACAGGGGCTGCCAGTGCCCGGTCGTCAATGCCGATCCCGCCAGAAGCATGACGAGACCGGAAACAAAGGTGAGGCTTTCAGGGGTTTCAGTCTGGGCCAGCACCCGGGACCACACCACGCTCACCGAAAAGCACAGAACGCAGACCAAGCAGGCAAGATAGCCGATGCCGTAGCCCGGATGCAGCGCGCCCCCGGACGGATGAACGGCCACCACCACGCCAACGAAACCGACAACAATCGCGAGCCCGCGGCGGAGCCCCACAGGCTCGCGCAGCACCGCGGCAGCCAGCAGTACCGTGATCAACGGCGCAAAGAAGACAAGGATATAGAACAGCGCCAAGGGGACATGGCGCACCGCGACCACGACGCACAGGTTATTGGCCAGGTCCAGGCACGAGCGCAGCACCTGCTTGAGCGGGTGTCGCGGCCAAAGCACGCGAGGCCCGCCCCGCCCCAGGCTACCAACCACCAGCAGCAGCGCTTCAAAGAAGCCGACAGTCCCGATGACCTGTGGGGCTGTGAGCTGCGATGCCCCGGCAAGCTTGAGGCTGGTGTCGGCCAGCACCCAGAAGCTATACGCCGCGACCGCCAAACCGACAGCACCCAGCGGCGTCACAGCGGTACCCCGTACGGGTTCAGGTAAGCCGATGATGACCTCGCATGCCACAAAGAATCTCGTAGGCGATGGTGCCGCACCACGCGGCGTGGTCCTGCGCGGTGACTCCGTCGCCCAGCAGGACGACCTCATCGCCGACCCGTGTCAACGAGCTGTGCCCGGTCACGTCCACGACCGTCAGGTTCATGGACACACGCCCGACCACCGGGGCACGCTGTCCGGCAATCACCACCCAGCCATTGCCGACCCCGCTGGACGCCTCGCGGCGAAACCCATCGGCATAGCCCACCGGCAGCAGCGCCAGCCGCATGGGGCCGCTCGCGGTGTACGTCGCGCCATACCCGACGGTGTCGCCCGCCGCCAGCTCCCGGTGATCAAGGATGCGCGTCTTCCACGTTGCCACCCGCTGCAACCGCGGTCCCAGATGCGCGCGGGCGGCGGGGTCTCCCTGGAGCGGAAGCGTGTAGCCGTAGAGCGCCAGGCCGGGACGCACCAGGAGGTGCGCGCCAAACTGGGCTGTCGCCGATTGCAGCCACGGAAGCGTCGACCGCTCGTCGATGGCGGAAGAGTTGCCGAGATGGACGTACTCAGGCACCAGCGTGTTCAGCAGCTGTGCATACGCCGTGTGGAACCGCCGGAGCTGCTCCGCCGTGACCTCGGCCCCGGCGACCTCGGACGAGCTGAGGTGACTGAAGATGCCTTCGACCCGCACATGCCTGGCCTGTTGCAGCGCCCGCAGCAGCGCGTCGATCTCAGGACCAGGCCTTGCGCCCTGACGGGCCATTCCGCTATCCAGTTCCAGGTGCACCGCCACCCGCTGGCCGGTTTGCGCAGCGGCTTCGTCCAGCGCGGCTACCTGGCCGGCGTTCCACACAACCGGGGTAAGCCCGTGCTCCACAAGGGCCGGGGCATCACCCAGCTCAAACCCGCACATCACCAGGAGGCGGGCCTCGCCGGCGGGGGCCTCCACATCAGCCAGGGCTCGCCGTACCCGCACACCCTCCTCCACATCACCCACCCCCAGCCAGTGGGCGCCGGCCCGCACCAGCACAGGCGCACATACCGCCGCGCCATGCCCGTAGGCATCGGCTTTGATCACGCAGAGTGGATCAAAGCTCGGCCCGACCGTGGCCTGGATGGCGGCAAAGTTGGCGCCGAGATGTGCGGCAGAGATGTCGATCCAGCTCTTCAAGCGTGTGGGGGCCTGTCTTCCCCATTATCACCGGCTGCCATCCGAAAAAGGGCCTAACGGGTGTACGTGTAGGTGCCGCACAGGCTGGTGGTGTCGGCCATGCCCTCCGGCGTCAGGGTGGGCATCTTGGCGCCGGAAAAGAAGGCAAGCTGCAGGGTCTTGCCGGTCACATAGCTCGCCACCCACTGCGTCTGCTCGGCGCCGCAAAGGGTGTTCTTGTGCAGAAACTTCTTTTCCGCCGGGATCTCCGTCCGGAACAGGTTGCCGTCACCGTTCAGCTGATCGCTCGGCAGGTTGAACAGGGCACCGATCTCCGCCGGCTGCAAACTGCGGATCTGCGCGAGGGTAAACCCGGCAAAGTTGATCACGATCTTGGTTTCGGTAAAAAGGACGTCGCCCGTGACGCCCTTGGCCGTCGTGCTGAGGGGGCGCCACTCGCCCTTCTCCTGGGCCGGCAGCCCGGGACCCATCAGAAGCAGGCACAGCGTCGCGGAAAGAAAGGATCGGCTCATCATCGCTTCCCCGATGGTATCGCGGTGTCTGTCGGTACTGCGGCACCTACCGGTATCGCGGCACCTGTTGCCTCTCGCAAGCCTGCTGCTCTTGAAGGGGCCTGGGGCGACCCGCCTAGTGCGCCAGCGCGGCGTTGGCCGGGACCTGGCCCTCTATCCACCGCGTCACCCGGGCGTCCAGCAGGTCGAGCGGCATGGCGCCCCCATCGAGGATCTCGTCGTGAAAGGCCCTGAGGTCGAAACGCGGGCCCAGTTGTGTCTTCGCCTTATCGCGCAGTTCGCGGATCTTGAGCTGCCCCATCTTGTAGGCAAGGGCCTGGCCGGGCCATGCGATGTAGCGGTCCGTCTCCGTCTGCGCCAGCGCGTCATTGACGTCGTTCTGGTGCATGTAGTCGATCACCTTGTCGCGGCTCCACCCCTGGTCGTGAATGCCGGTATCCACAACCAGGCGCACGGCACGGAACAGCTCCGAGTTCAGCCGGCCATAGTCGGAGATCGGATTCTGGTAGAAGCCGATCTCCTTGCCCAGCTGCTCGGCATACAGAGCCCAGCCCTCCGTGTAGGCGGAGTAGAAGCCGCGCAA
Organism: uncultured Acidobacteriaceae bacterium; assembly: GCA_964246625.1. Taxonomy (GTDB): domain Bacteria; phylum Acidobacteriota; class Terriglobia; order Terriglobales; family Acidobacteriaceae; genus Granulicella. The sequence goes on along the minus strand of CAXTRM010000301.1, from coordinate 448 downwards.
ACGAAATTTCGGCAAGCCCTTCAACTGCTGTGCCACCGAGATCTGGTCGTGGTGCCCGGGCACACCCTCGTGGTAGGCCACCGCCTCATCCAGCACCAGCGTCCGCGAGGTGGGATTGGCCACGGCGACGACCACCCGGCCTGCCCGCTTGCCATCGGGCGTTCCGGCAACATAATGCGTCGCCTCGGCCTTGGCGAAGTCCGGAATCGGCTCCACTGTGACGGGGGCCCTCGGCACCAGCGTAAACAGCTCCGGCAACCGCGGCTCCATCTGGTGGATGTAGCGTGCGAAGTCCTCCACAATCTGCTGCTCCGAGGTCGGCTTCCATCGCGGGTCCGCGTTGATGGCCGCGCGAAAGCTGGCAAGGTCCTTGTATCCCTGCGCCTGGGCCAGCCTGGTCATCTCGCCGGTGATCCGTTCCACCTCCGCCAGCCCAATCGCATGCACC
>CAXTRM010000300.1:0-3996 GCA_964246625.1 uncultured Acidobacteriaceae bacterium | reverse complement strand
GTCGTGGTTGGAAAAGAAATATTCCGGCCAACCGTCGGCAGGGTTGGTCTCCGCCTCGGCAAAGAGCTTGCGGAACTTCGGTGCGGAGAGCACGTTGGCGTCGGCAATCTGGAAGTCCATGGGGAGCTGGACCTCGTCGCCGTGCTGGCCGTACATGGTGCTGAGCGCTTCGATGTTGGGCTCGTCGGCTTCGGCGATCAGCACGGGTTTGTTCGGGTAGCTGTCGGCGAGCTTGCGAATTTCCTTAAAGATCTCGTGGTTCTCGGGCAGATCGTCCGTGTACTTGTGCTGGATGTTGCGATCGCCAAAGGCGTTGGTGCCGGGAAGGTACGGGTCGTCATGGAGGTTGGGGTCTTCGAGCAGACGCGAGACCGCGTCCATGCGGAAGCCGGAGACGCCCTTGTCGAGCCAGAACTTCAGCACGCCGTACATGGCTTGGCGTACCGCGGGGTTGCGCCAGTTCAGGTCGGGCTGCTGCCGGTAGAAGTAGTGGTAGTAGTACTGACCCGTGGTGGGATCGAGCTGCCAGGCGGAGTGGCCAAACCAGCTCTGCCAGTTGTTGGGGTAGCCGCCAGGCTGCTTCGGGTTGCCATCTCGCCAGATGTACCAGTCGCGCTTGGGATTGGTGCGGGAAGATGCAGACTCCTTGAACCAGGGGTGCTGGTCGGAGGTGTGGTTCAGCACGACGTCCATGATGACGCGGATGCCCTGCGCCTTGGCGGTCTTGAGCAGCGTGTCGAAGTCGCCCATGGTGCCGTATTGCGGGTCGATGGCTTCGTAGTCGGCAATGTCGTAGCCGAAGTCCACCTGCGGCGATGGGTACATGGGGGTGATCCAGATTGCATCGATGCCGAGGCTCTTCAGATAGCCGAGACGGCTTTCGATGCCCTTAATGTCACCGATGCCGTCCCCGTTGGAGTCCTGAAAGCTGCGCGGGTACACCTCGTAGATGACGGCGTGTTTCCACCAGGCATCGGGTGCGGTGCGGCTGGCCACAGCCTGCGCCTGGGGCGGCGGAGATTGCTGCGTGTGGGCCAAAGGGACGCAAAGGGCAAGGAGCAGCGATGCAGCGGTGAACAAACGCAAAAGGGATCTCCCAGGAGGCGGCACCAGACTAACGCGCTGCCCTTGGGTTTGGGTAGAGCCTGCTGTGCTCCTGTGTGACGTCAGCCAGCTTGGCGCGATGGCGTCTCTGTCGCTGGCTCCGCCGCCGGTTGCTGGCTGGTCAGGTTTGCAGCGGCGTTGGGGAGCGATCGCAGGGGCTGCAGTTTGGACTGCTGCATCAGCCATTCCTGGGCGCTTAGCAGGGTGCGGCTCGCCGGGGTGTTGCGCCACACCGCATGGTACCGGCCATCCGCCTCGAGCATGTGGGACTTGCGATTGTCCCGCAGGTACGCCTCTAGGATTTCGCCCCGCAGCCGTTGAGCGGCCTGGGGGTTGACCACGGGAAACACCACCTCGCACCGCTCATACAGGTTGCGGGGCATCCAGTCTGCGGAACCGGCGTACACCTCGGGCGATCCGCCATTCTCGAAGAAGAAGATGCGGCTGTGCTCCAGATAGCGGCCGACGATGGAGCGCACGCGAATCCGGTCGGAAAGCCCGTGCACCTGCGGCCGTAAGGCGCACATCCCGCGAATGATCAGATCGATCTCCACTCCGGCTGTGGAAGCGGAGTACAACGCCTCGATGGTCTTCCCATCAAGCAATGCGTTCATCTTGGCGATGATGTGGGCCGGACGGCCCGCGCGGGCGTGGTCAGTCTCCCGCGCAATGAGGGCCAGGGTGTCCTGGGCAAGCGTTACAGGCGAAACAAGCAGGGGGCGATAGGCGCCGGGTTCTGCTTGCCAATCCGCCGTGAGGTAACGAAAGACGTTCTGGACCGCGGCGGTCAGTTCGGGACGCGAGCTCAGCAGCGAGATGTCGGTGTAAAAACGCGCCGTTACCGGGTTGTAGTTGCCCGTACCGAGGTGCGCGTAGGAACGGATGACGCCATCCTCGTCGCGACGCACGATTTGCGCCAGCTTGCAGTGGGTCTTCTGCCCAAACAGACCGTGGAAGACCTGAACGCCGGCATCTTCGAGCTCGCGCGCCCAGCGGATATTGGAGGCCTCGTCAAAGCGGGCCATGAGCTCGACAACTACCGTGGTCTCCTTGCTTTGGCCTGCCTCTTTGAGCGCGCGAAAGATCGTGGAGTTTGCGCTGGTGCGGTATAGGGTTTGTTTAATGGAGATGACGTTTTCATCTGTTTGGCCAGCCTGCACAAACGCTTCCACGGTGTTGTAGGTGTCGAAGGGATGGTGCAAAAGGACGTCGCCGCGCCGCAGCTCATCGAAGATGTTCTGGCTTTCCGGGGAGAGCGTGAGCTTGCGGCCGTGGAACTCGGGGAACTTGAGATCCTTGCGATCCACACAGGTGTACAGGTCGGTCAGCCGGGATAGATTTACAAGCGCCTCGGTGGGGAAGACTTGCCAGCGGTCGAGCTCAAAATTGGTGCGGAGACGATTGGTGATCTCTTCCGAGGCGGACGCGTCGATCTCGAGTCGCACGGCGTCCCCTTTGCGCCGGTTGTGTAACTCTTCGCGGACACTCTCCAGCAGAGAGCGGCTTTCCTCCTCCTGCATATACAGATTGCTGTTGCGGGTGACCCGGAAGACCGCCCGGCTCAGCACGCGGTAGCCCCGGAACATCTTGTCGGCCTGTGCTTCGATCAACTCGTCCAACGGAAGGAAGTGCCGCTGCCCCTTGTGCTCCGGCAACGCGAGCAGCGACGGCAGGCTGCGTGGAATGGTGACGATGCCCAGGGTGTAGGGCCCCCGCGGGCTTCCTTTTCGTTTCACCCGGAGCAGCAGGGCCAGGCACAAGGCCTTGTTCAATACCCGGGGAAAAGGATGCGAAGGATCGAGGGTAACGGGAGTCAGGAGGGGGTCGACCTGTTCGGTAAAGAACCTGGTTGCAAAGTCACGCTCGGATTTGCGCAGCTCTTTCCAGCGCACGACGCGGATGCTCGCTTCGGCCAGGGCTGGCTCGATCTCTTCGGTCCAGCAGGCAGCCTGTTTCCTGGCGAAAGCATGGAGCTGATGGCGGAGACCGGCGAGCCGCTCCTCCTGGGTAAGGCCACCCTCGTCAGGTGTACCGGGAAGCTGCTGGCCTTCTTCGATGAGCTGCAACGTCCCCGCAACACGAATTTCGAGAAACTCGTCGAGATTCGTAGCCGTAATCGCCAGGAACTTGACCCGCTCGAGCAAGGGATTGGAGGCGTCCTCGGCCTCGCCCAGGACGCGTTCGTTGAACAGGAGCCAACTCTCATCTCGGTTGAAGTAGCGGCCCTGCGGGTAGGCGATGGGGTCGGCAACAGCACGCCGCCGAGGCGCTCTTGTCCGTTTGCGCGGGCTTGTCTGCGTGATGGATTGGCTTTGGTCCGCGGGCATCCCTAAGAGCTTAGCGCAGCCTGTGTGAAGAGAAGGTAAGACCGGCACACGCCCTCAAGGGAGCGCTCAGGCGCTCTGGGGCAGCGCCGTGGATGGCACGGCCTGGGTCATCCGGACGTCGAGCGGAGATGCCTGTGTGACCAGGTCCGCGAAGGTCGTGACCAGGGCAATCCACAGCAGGTCAGCAGCAAGCAGGTGAAGCACCTGCAGTGTGAGGGGAGCCATGAGCAGGACATCCGCTACCCCGAGGATGATCTGGAGGCTGAGGAGGAGGGACAACGTCGATCTGCGCTGCTGAACGGTCCACGCCAGGGCAACTACGCTCAGCGTGACCAGCATGGAGGCCGCAGGGTGCATCCATCGCATGCGAATCAGCAGAGGAGCGGCTTGATTGAAGTCCGCCAGCAGAGCTGTATGGAGATCCGGGGAAGGAAACAGGGTGTCGGCAAGCGCCGCTACCGAGCCGGTAGCGCCCGTAACCAGCATGCCGAGCAACGCAATCAGGGCAGAAGCCCTGGCTCCGGAGCGGATGGTAAGGTGCCGTTCTCGCGGCACTTGCCACCAC
>CAXTRM010000299.1:3265-4014 GCA_964246625.1 uncultured Acidobacteriaceae bacterium | reverse complement strand
CACGGACGAGGGCTCACTGGCTGGTGCGATGATCCGGCGCACTATCAAGGAGCACCTCGACAAGGAAAAGCGACTCCGCCCCCGTGGCATCAAGGTGCTGAGTTTGTTCTTCATCAAGAAAGTTGAGGACTACCGCAAGCCGGATGGCTCGCCTGGTCCATTAGCCGCGATTTTCGAGCAGGAGTATGCCAAGCTCGCTCGCCATCCCGAGTACAACACCCTCTTCGCAGAAGTAGATGTGACGACAACGGCGACCGAAGTCCACAACGGCTATTTTTCCATGGACAAAAAGCTGATCACGCCGTTTGAAGGTGAAATCAAGCTGAAGGGTGCGAATCAGGACAGCCGCGATACAGAAACGTACAACCTGATCATGCGGGAAAAGACCCGCCTGCTCGACTTGAATACACCTCTAAAGTTCATCTTCAGCCACTCTGCCTTGCGTGAGGGTTGGGATAACCCCAACGTCTTCCAGATTTGCGCATTTCGCGAGATGAACCAGGAGCGCGAACGCCGTCAGACGATTGGGCGAGGCCTGCGCCTCTGCGTCAATCAGCTTGGCGAGCGCATCCGTGGCTTTGATGTAAACACCCTTACGGTTGTCGCGAACGAGACTTACCAGAGCTTCGCGGCCAGATTGCAGCATGATATCGAGCAGGAAACCGGCATCCGGTTTGGAGTCGTAAGCCAGTTGCAGTTTGCCGCGATCCAGACCCAGGAAGACGGTAAGAATGCTGTTGCTCTAGGCG
>CAXTRM010000299.1:2745-3255 GCA_964246625.1 uncultured Acidobacteriaceae bacterium | reverse complement strand
GTTACCTCGACAGCCAGGGCAAGGTGACCGAGGCTCTCAAGAAGGCTTTGGACGCAAAGACGTTGGAACTGCCAGCGGAGTTTGAGCCATACCGTAAACCCATTGAAGAACTGCTGACGAAACTGGCAGCCGGACTGGTGGTGCGCGATGCTGACGAGAAGCGGCCTGCGATCCGGCTCCGTGAAGCTGTACTCCATAGTGAGGAGTTTCGTCAGTTGTGGGACCGCATTCGTGCGAAGTCCACCTACCGCGTTCACTTCGATCCCGATCTCTTGGTCCAGAATTGTGTTCGGGCTATTCAGGAGCTTGCAATTGCACCGCCGACCTTTAGAGTGCGGAAGGAGCGTCTCGATATCACGCGTGGCGGAGTTGTGGGCTCGGGAGGCACGGACTCCGTACCTGAGATCATGCAGTCCGAGCCCGCTTCCCTGCCCGACCTCATCTCCGAACTTCAGGATAAAACGCAGCTTTTGCGGCGCACTATCGTCCGTATTCTGTCCGATTCAGGAC
>CAXTRM010000299.1:1222-2735 GCA_964246625.1 uncultured Acidobacteriaceae bacterium | reverse complement strand
AGTTCATTCGCCTGGTTGCCAAGGCAGTGTCTCAAGCAAAGCGCCAAACACTGGTCGACGGTGTGCAGTACCACCGGCTCTCAGATCATGTTTACGCGCAGGAGCTCTTCCTGCATGATGAGCTCACCGGTTATCTGACCAATCTCGTGCCATCTGCCCGCTCGCTATATGAGCAAACCGTATGCGATTCAGACGTCGAGAAGCGCTTTGTAGAGGAGTTGGAAGCCAACGAAGCCGTCAAGCTCTACGTGAAGCTTCCTGGTTGGTTCCTCGTGCCAACGCCCTTGGGAAACTACAACCCCGATTGGGCAGTGCTGCTTTCGCGGAACGGCGAAGAGCGCCTGTATTTCGTTCTTGAAACGAAGTCGAGTCTCGCAGGCTTTGATCTGCGGGTTAAAGAGAAGGGAACAATCGACTGCGGGCGCAAGCACTTCAAAGCCATCGCGACGGACGTAAATCCAGCTCGCTTTGAGCCGGTGCGGACCTTAGAGGACGTGTTTACCCACATTTACAAGACCTGACTTGTCCTTTTCAAGGTCGGCGATAGCTGCCGGATTAGGGCACGGGGCTTGCTATGCCATAATAGGCAGTACAAGTGCGTACATGCGGTAATACGTACTCACGCATTAATGGAGATACGCATGCACGTTATTGTGGTCGCCAATCAAAAGGGCGGCGTCGGGAAAACGACCTTGTCTGGACATTTGGCAGTCGAGGCTGTTCGTGCGGAGAGCGGCAGTGTCGTCCTGATCGACACGGACCCGCAAGGCTCGCTGAGTCAGTGGTGGCACGAGCGCAAAGCAGAGACGCCGCATCTGGCCCAGATCGAGCCGGCGAAGCTCGAAGCGCAATTAGCGACTCTTGAAGAGAACGGTATCGACATTGCCATCGTCGACACTCCACCAGCAGTTACTGCCACCAACCGTCAGGTTATCGCCTTGGCTAGCCTTGTCCTGATACCTACGCGCCCTAGCCCACACGATTTGCGAGCCGTCGGCTCTACCATCGGTATGGCTGAAGAAGCGAAGAAGAAGATGATTTTCGTTATCAATGGGGCGGCACAGCGCGCACGCATCACTGGTGAAGCTGCGATCTCTCTCTCTCAGCACGGGACAGTCGCCCCGGTAACCGTCTTCCAACGCACTGACTTTGCAAGTTCAATGATCGACGGGAGGACGGTGCAAGAAATCGACGAGAAAAGCCGCTCTGCAGCCGAAATTGCAGAACTCTGGAAATACGTACATACGCAGCTACGCAAATGCTAGTAACTTTCCGCTCTACGCAAATGTTGCTACGTACTAGCGTATAAACGTATTTACGCTAATCCGCTAAGAGGCACACATGGCAAACACGAAAACGGCCGCCCTTTCGGGACTTTTGGTTGCGAAGAAGGGGCCTGACGCTCCCAAACCCGAACACCCCGGTCTAGAAGAAGCGCAGACGCCAGCTGCAGCCCACACGGTAGATCGTAAACACCCGGCCGGAACTTCTGACAATGCGCAGGGCTCGTACT
>CAXTRM010000299.1:0-1212 GCA_964246625.1 uncultured Acidobacteriaceae bacterium | reverse complement strand
AAGCTAAAGAACCTCGGGGTTCAGCGCGATCTTCGGAGTCAGGCTCTCATGACCGAAGCTCTGGATCTCCTTTTCACAAAGCACAATCTGTAATCTTGCCGCACACATATATGGCCAAAAGAAACGGACCGGGACAAACAAGGCTGTTGGAAGAGCCCGCCCAAATCAAGTCGCGCGACCGCAAAGGCGAAGATACCGCCAGCAGGGGTCAACTCGCCCTGGCCATGGCGGAGCTGCGCGAGGCTCGTGAAGACCCCGACTACGGTAAAGACCTGATGCAAGTTGCTCAGGTGATGATCTCTTGCGGTTTGCCGTACCAGAAGACCGATGCAAGGGAAATTACCCGGCAGGCGCGTATGGGAAACGGCGATTCCATTACCGTGACCTTCAAGGCGATGGTGCCCGGCATCGAGATGCCCTATGGCGCGGATCGAACCCTATTCCATTGGATGACCCACCAGGCCATTCTGACCAAAGACCCCTTTATCCCTCTCTCCAGTGCAAGCCAATTCTTGAACGACATGGAGATGACAACCGGGGGACCCAACATCAAGAGGGTTCGTGAAGCCTTTGAACGCATTGCAGCCATGGCAATCGTCGTGGAGCGACGCCATGAGGGCTCCCTGCAACGTGTGATCATGCCCCTGGTTCGCGCGACCAATCTGCCGGATGCCATACGGCCAGGCGAACAAATGCAACTCCTGGACGCGGCTGCGAAAGAGAAGAACCGTTTCGAAAACAATTACGGCTTCCGTCTGGATGATGCTGTCTTTAAGGAGTTCACCAACTTCCATGTTCCTGTTCTACGAAAGCTGCTCCAGGCAACACGGCAGAAATCGCAAATGCAGGACTACATGATGTTTCTTGTGTATCGTTCGTACGGGGCGATGTCCACCAGCTGTATCCCATGGTCCAGCCTCCTGGAGCAGCTCTGGCATGAGGACAGCAACACGCGGAGAATCCGCACGCGCATGGCAGAGGCAATCGAAGCCTTGCGTATTGCCTGGCCGGAGATCAATGCCGACGCGACTGTGAAAGGGCTTACCATCGGTCCTCCCCGTGGAGGTAAGCAGTTTCTTGCGCGTGGAGAAGAGCTCCGACGGCTCCCACGCTAGTAGCTACTTACGTTGATATGTATTTACAGACTATGCTTGCCGTGTACCGGGAGCTTCGAGCTTGTACCGGGAGCTTCGAGCTTGTACCGGGAGCTTC
>CAXTRM010000298.1:0-4024 GCA_964246625.1 uncultured Acidobacteriaceae bacterium | reverse complement strand
TGCTCCGACCGTCGGAATCGACAAAGTTAGATTGTTAGCTGCTGGACGTGTTCTAAATGTCAGTCGATCTCCGTGTCGCGTCTGCCCTCTCTGTGTACGTTTGCCGACAGCCCTTTGCAAACTCGGTGCTACAGCACTCGCACGCATACACGGCTCAAGCACGCGATAAATTGAATGAGCGAGCGTTAGGCAACTGCTCATCTAACGTGTTGCTATTTACATGGCGCAGTGAATGCTAATTACCGTGAGCCGCGGGCGGGATCTAATGATCAAAAACGACCGCAATCCTATAATGACCGCGTTCGAAGTCTGCCGATTGCCGCAGTGCTTCCACACACACTGGAAGTCAGGCCAAACGCTCAGTCATCGCGAGAACACAACCTTGTAGCCGACCTATGTGGCTGGTTTCCAGCCGGAGGCACCGGTAAATAGTTTCGAAGAACAGTTGATAAGCCAGCCGAAAGGGAGTCATTGATCCAAGTCTTAAAGGAACCTGCTTGATCGTCGAACCGAATCGCCTGATTTCCCAACTCGGTCCCTGCTGCAATCTGCCCAGCGCGGATCGTAATCTTTATGGAGTAGCAGTTGTTTGCCAATAGTACTCATCGAAGCGTAGCGCATGGGTGCCGGCGATCGAGCTCGTAGGTTCCCAAGCTCCTACGTACGTGATGGAGAGGTCGGAGCCCGTCTGAAAGACTCCATTCACATGGCTTTCGGCTCCCGAAACGCGGATTAGCCTTGTGAGATCCAACGTAAGCGTCCCGTTCGCGCGACCCAAAACTGCCGCCCATCTGCATTCGGCCACCACTTGGATCCCTTGGAAGTCATAGGTGTCCTGCAGTGAGAATTTGATCCCGTGCGCGCTGTGGCTCGTTCTCGCCATTGTGGCATGAAGCCGCCAGGATTTCACTGCCGTTGCCATCTTCCATCGACGGAGACGAGCCTGCAGACTTCGCCTTTTCCGGGCAAGAGCAGCAAACCTGCTGCCGCCCCATAGTAGCCACGCGACCACGAGTAAAAATGTTGTAAATGGCTCAGCTTCTTAACAAGGGTTGAAATGTTGCATAGCTGGTCCATGTAAACGACGCTTGGCGTACCTAGCGAGCGACCTCCTCTTTCCACAACTGCCAAGATCGGTCGACGCTGGAAGGCGATTCCGTCAGCTTTTCCGCAGCGGCACCTTCTCCTTCAGTGAGGTACATTACCTGATCGCCCCCAAGAGCGATCGCCTGTTCCTGTGCTCGCGCATCCAGCTCTGTATAGTAGGCACGAAAGACGGTCACCTGGATGGAGGGTCCTACAACGACATCTCCGTGGCCGCGGAGTAGGACCACTGCTGATGTCGGTCCGAGTTTCTTCGCCATCTCGCGACCAAGACTTTGTTGACCAATCATCAGATCAGAGTTGGCAAGAAACGGTCGATTGTCGTAGACGGACACACCGCGCGCTAGAAAGCTAGCTGTTTGCAGTAAAGGTCTTAACGGGACGGTGGTGGTGGAAAAGGGAATGACAGTTGGGGAATGGCTATGCACAACGCATTTAACATCGGGCCTGGCTTTGTAGGTCTCTCCATGAATCCACTTTTCGTAATAGGATTTCCGCCCTTGTGGATTCAACGGATTACAGTCAAGATCGTATTCCATGATGTCTTCTGCGACGATCTCAGCGGGGGCTTGAGCACGTGACATCCAGAACCGCCCCGGGTCGTTCGGATCGCGCACGCTGATGTGGCCGTACGCATCCAGTACTCCCAGATGCGCCAAAATGTGGTTCGCCGATACAAGATCATTGAGAATTGCATCCTTCAGCGAGAGCTCAACTAAAGCAGGTTCGGCTTCGGAGACGCGGGAGATCGATGCTGCAACCGCCAGGGCTCCAATGGCGCTTAGGACAAATCCTCGGCGCGAGAGACAGTGCTGAGTGTGGGTGCCAAAAGTCTCATGCTTCGACTCCGTTTCGTGACTGTGTGACATAACCGTTCTCCCTCCGGCGACTTTGGGTTGGCAGCAACTCGCCTCAGCAGACAGTGAACACCTAGAGCAGGTAAACCATCTTCAACCCTTGTTCTGCTTGTTTCAGAGTATTGCTTTTTGCTTCGCAACAACTTTCGCTATCAATCGGCCGTATCGAACGCATTCGTGCCCAAATGACAGGCTGGTCGGAGTGCCGCCGGCAACCCACTGTAAAGACAGCGTTTAGACTACACGCGGACACAGCGGAGTTTCGCATCGATGCGGAAGCGTCAATGTGTTCTTGCGATTTACGCAATCGCTATGTCCTGCATGTAGGGAGTTCTTATGTCCGGTTGGCATGTTCAGACTACTTCAACACCACAGTTGTACCTGAATAAACGGTGCCTTCGGAAGAGCGATGCAGTAAAGAGTTTCCAGGCGGAACGCAATGCGTCTTCCTATTGTGCGTGGCGGCGCCGGGCCTACTGTGTAACGCCTTCCCCTCAACACTGCGCAAGGGCTGTTTGGTGGAGGGTTCAAGACCTACCATTCAAAAATTCAAAGCATCAACAGTTTTCTTCACTGCTTACAGTTATTACTGCGACCGCTTATCACGCAGGTACGAATCGGAGGGAGAGGCACGATTGACTTACGTGTGTGTCGGGCTAAAAGTCTGATCGCAAACTAGCCGTCACTAAGGAACAGAATTCAGGTGTCCCTGCTAGTCGACGAGATCGAGCAGACCACCGTTGATCGTTCAGCGGAACGGATTTCAGTGGCTCCTTCAATCCCTAGCTCTCCGGCGTTCGAGGGTTGGATCAAACTTCACCGTTTCTCCTGTTGTCTCCCGCAGGAGGCTCAGTTCGAAGCAGCAGCAGTCACACGCTTCACAAAACGTCTTCGTCTACAGCACTGAGGCGGTCATAGCCGATCCTGACTAGCCAAATAGCGCGTTCCCTCTCGTTGTCCGTACTTACGGTTGCCTGCACCCATTCCGCTCCCCATGGGACCTTCTCTGCTGACCCACTCTGAATCAAAGCTTGGCTAAGCCGCTTTGTCAGCAGTAAGTGCAGTTCACGGTCTTTGGGTCAGAATGAGCCGTGGGAATGGCTACCTCCTTCCGAAGCTCGAGAGGAGCTGAAATAGCCTCGGGTACGCTACCGGAGCTGGCGTAGTCGGCTTATCCGTGCGGACGATTGGCTCCGACTGAGTTGCACGGCTTGCTGCCGTTCCCTTCAAGAGCTTGGACAAACCCAACTCGCGACCGCCGAAAGGATGTTGCACCATGTATGTCCCCGTTATCTGGTTGCCTCTCTTTATGCCTGTGAATGTCATGATGCCGATGTCACTCGCAACGGCGAAGGTGAACTTGCTTCCATTCACTGTGACGAACGGAATCGTGCCTGCGCGGGAGGAGAGTGCCAGTTGCCGCGTGCTGACAGTGAAGTTAATTGGAAACGGATCAGGTCGAGTCCTGAATTACCTGCAGCACCCGTCGTGAGATCCGTCCCGACCAGTCCTTCCACTCTTAAACCGGAGCAAGCGCTATTGTCTAAACCGCGATGGGCAGTCCGATCAGCCTTGTCGTGGTCGGCAGAGGTGTCACGCCGCCGAGATAGCGCCGGTCACCATGCGCTTGGCGCAGGCTACGAGGCAAGATCGGCGGATGAGAGGTTCCCGCACTTTCTTGAGGGGTTCTCTTCCGTTTTGGCTCGTTTCCAGTCCGGCAAGTCAAGTACCGTGTTAGTGCAGGGCTTGAGCTCCTGTGAGATTGCTTGGACATACCTCGAACGGCGCTCGAGCTATTTTGCCGTATAGCTCTACGGGCGACCAGAACCGTCAAGGTCGGCTGACCTTGTACTTTGCATCGCGAAGGACACTCAAGAGCGTTCGAGAGACTTTTGTATGGACGACCACCTCATAGATCGCCGCACCTTCATTGCGGCTGGTACCGCAGCGACAGTCAGCCTGCTCGGCGATGCCGCCTCGGCAGTAGCTGAGACTGAAAGTGACACGATGACTTCACCACAGATTTGTACTGTGATGCTTGCCGTTAATGGTATGAATCACAG
>CAXTRM010000297.1:0-4034 GCA_964246625.1 uncultured Acidobacteriaceae bacterium | reverse complement strand
CGGTTTCAGTGGCGCCGGAGTGGAGCACGGCCTCGTGCACGTGGCGGTTCATGAGCCCGGCAAAGGCGGGCAGGAGCGAGGGGTGGACGTTGAGGAGGCGGCCGCGCCATTGCTCGATGAAGTTGCCGCTGACGATGCGCATGTAGCCGATCATGAGCAGGAGATCGGCACCGGCTTCCTCGAAGGCGCGGGTGACTTCTTCGTCGTAGATGGGGCGGTCGAGGCCGTGGGGGTCGAGAAAGAGGGTGTCGATGCCGGCGTTGTCGGCGCGATCAAGGATGGGGGCATTGCGCTTGTCAGAGACGACCAGGGTGAGATCGACGTCGGGGAGGGTGTTGGCGGCGAGGGCGTCGAGGATGCCCTGCATGGCGGTGCCGCGGGTGGAGCCGAGAATGCCGATGCGGAGGTGGTCACGCTGCGGTTTGGGGAAGGCGATCAGTTTGGCCATGGGCGTATGTACAGGGTAAGGGCATGCAGGGGGACGGTGTGCCAAGGGTTTAGCCCTTCCCCCGTATCTTTTGTGCAAGATATTAGAAAGAAAACGCTTAGCAGGCGATCCCCCCACCCTTTGGGGGAGGGCTTCTACAACCCTGCTCCGGGCTGGGTGTGGGCACGAGGGCGAGATCGTCCCTTGGGCCGAGGACGTAAAGGAGCCTTGGCGGTGGTGTCTTCGGGTTACGCGCCGCGGAGCGTGCGCATGTGGCGGACCCGGGCGGTGAGGGCATCAGCGGTGCCGATGTCGCGGCGGTGGAAGAAAGGTCCTGGGATGATGGCGACCGTACGTTCGCAGAGTGTTTCGGCTTCGGCGAGGGTTTCGGCCGTGGCTACGACGGCTACCGTGCGGGAGCCGGTGGCGACCAACTCGCCGGCGTGGACATCGACGGCGGAAAGAAAGACGGAGACGCCGGGCAGGGGATAGCTCGGCAGGGTGACGGGATCTCCCCTGCGCGGGTTGTCGGGATAGCCCTCGGGAACGACATATTTGCAGACGCTGGCTTCGGGCCGAAAATGGACGCGAAGGCTGCGCAGCGTGCCGTCGGTGATGGCCTTGCAGAGTGTGAGGAAGTCCGTGTCGAGCAGGGTCAGGAGGTTGAGGCACTCGGGATCGCCGAAGCGGGCGTTGAACTCGATGAGCCGGACGCCGTCGCGGGTGGCCATGAAGCCGCCGTAGAGGATGCCGCGGTAGGGCTCGCCGGTCTCAGCTTTCAGGGCGGCGATCGTCTGCTCGTTGATGGACTGGGCGGCGAGGATGTCGTTCTGGGTGAGGAAAGGCAACAGGCCGTCCGCGGCGGTGTAGGAGCCCATGCCGCCGGTGTTGGGGCCGCGGTCCCCTTCAAAGGCGCGTTTGTGATCCTGCACGGGTGGCATGTGGCGCAGTGTGGTGCCGTCGGTGAAACTCAGCAGCGAGAATTCTTCGCCTTCGAACTTTTCTTCGATCACGAAGGGGTGACCGGCGGCGAGCAGTTCGCGGCAGAAGGCGAGGGAGTCGTCGAGGGAGTGGAGGTGATCTCCGAAGACCTTGACGCCCTTGCCGCCGGCGAGGCCATCGTCCTTGATGACGTGGTGGTTGCCCAGGCGGCGAAGGACGGCCTCGGCTTCGGCGAGCGCGGCCTCCGGGAGGCCGTGGGTGGCGGCAGGGTCAATGCGTTCGTAGACCGGGTTGCCGGGAATCCTGTGCCGAGCGAGCAGGTCGCGGGTGAAGCTCTTGCTGGATTCGAGACGGGCAAGGTTCCTGGTCGGGCCCACGGTGGGAATGCCCGCCGCCCAGAGGGCATCGGCGACGCCCGCGGCCAGCGGAGCCTCAGGGCCGATAACGGCGAGCGTGGAGAACTGGTCCTTCCCGAAGGCGGCGATGGCAGAGGCATCCGTCACCGAACCGACCTGGTACCGGCGGGTGAGGCGCTCGATGGCAGGGTTGCGGGCGTTGGAGAAGCAAAGGAGGTCGGGACTGTGGGAGGAGCGGGCGAGGGCCTCGGCGATCGCGTGCTCGCGGGCGCCGGAGCCGATGATCAGGACGGTGTCTCTCATGCGGAACTCTTCCAGATTGTACGTATCCGGCGTACCCATGGCCTTTCGCCGGGTGCTTTGTAGCTATCGCTCAGGGACGACGGGAGGGCAAAAGACGTTCCCGGGCGACTTGCGGGCTAGCCGCTTCGGCCGCGATCTGATGGGCAGCGGCACATGACACGGGCTTGAGTGCAGAGGTGGGTGGTGCCGAGGGATTGCTTGTTCGGGTCTTCGCTTCGGTGTTGGCCCAGCGCGCCCTTAGCGCGGTGCCGCTCCGAACCGGAAGGGTGGAGGCTCGACCAGAACAAGGTCGGGGACGCCGTTTGCCGACGTACCGGGGATCTCTTCGAGGGGTAAACCGGCCAACTCATCAAGCACCGAAAGCACGGCATCGACGCAATCAGGGTCGAGTCGATGCGGCATGTCGCGCGTAAGCTCCTGTTGGATCTCGGCAGGGCTGAGGTCCTTGCGGTAGGAGCGGCTTTCCATTAAAGCGCTGAAGACGTCCGCGACGGTCAGGATGCGCGACTCGAGGGAGAGCTGCTCGCCGACAAGGTGGAAGGGGTAGCCGCTGCCATCGAGCTTTTCGTGGTGCTGCCCTGCCAGAACGGCGATCTCGTCGAAGGCACGGACGCGGGAAAGGATCTCCTGGCTAAGAAGCGGATGCGACTGAATGGCTGTCCAATCCTGATGGGTGAGCGGCGCCTGCTTGTCGAGGAGGGTGTTGGGGATGCCGAGCATGCCGATGTCATGCAAAAGGGCGGCGCGGCGCACGGTAGCAACGCGCTCGGGCGAAAGCCTCATGGCATGGCTGACCAGCACCGCGGCCTCGGTCGTACCGACGGAGTGGCGATAGGTGAACGGGCTTTTGGCGTCGACCACATCGGCAAAGCCGCTGCAGATCAGATCGATATCGCGGGCGGCAAGGGCCGTGGAGCTGCCGGGGTCGAGCGCGAGCACGGCGGGCTGCAAAGCTTGGGGATCGCTGCCGGGCAGGCACCCATCCCAGAGAACGCCCTGCGCCTGGAGGCTTTCCGCCGCGCGTACAAGGCTCGGGTCATACCAGCTGCCGGAGCGCTCGGCAAGGGTGTCGATGGCCTTTGCCGGACCGAACTCGATGCAGAAGAGATCGAGGTGCTGGGCGACGGCACAGATACGGCCCAGCAGAGGAATGTCCTGAGCGACGAGGTGATCGGGCAGGCCGTTGCCGTTCCAATGCTCATCGAGCGAGTACACGGCGGCGCAGGTTTCGACGCTCATTCCGAGTTTGTGCAGGATGACGGCACCGCGCTCACACCGCGCCTCGATCACCTCGGCGGTCAGGTTCCCGGGGCTGCGAATCATGCGGTACATCTGCCGCATGCGGGTCCACACCCCCGCCGTGGGCGCGATGTTGTTCCAAGCAAAGGTGAGCGCTTCACGGTTGGGTTTGCCCAGCTTTTCCCGATCGATGAACTTGAAGTTCTGCTTGACGATCTGATCGTCCGCGGCGAACGCGGCGGCCATCCGTGCGGAGTTGCTGCTGCAGCCGATGTCTTTGAGCAGAAGCGCGTAGTACAGATCGGCCAGCGACTGAGCGGACAAGCCGACCTGCCTGCCCAGGCGCATGCCAAGGAGGCAGGCTCGGACTGAGTGACCGGGATGGGCGCCTTCCGTGATGTCCAGGGCAAAGGACAGGGCGGAAAGGAGCTCCGCCAGCGTTACGGGCTGACCCTCGGCGGAGCGGAACGCTTGGTTGGGGGAAGACTTTGACATGTACAACAGCGTTCCTGGGTCATGTGACGGAGAAGGGGGGCTTTAGCCTCGACAGTACATTTCGCCCCGATAGTGCTCCCACTATCTCTGTTTCGGAGGCGATGTGCAACCGCATCGGCGCACGAGACAACGGGCGCCCGGGTTGAAGACAGGTACCTCTAAGGGATGTGATAACGACGCCCCCCGTTGCGCCGGGCGATCGGAAGGGGAGGCAAAAACGCAGCAAGTGTTGAGCCTGCAAGGGACTGGGTGCTTGCAGCGCAGCGAGAGAG
>CAXTRM010000296.1:1298-4052 GCA_964246625.1 uncultured Acidobacteriaceae bacterium | reverse complement strand
CTAGCGGAAGTTGAGGCCGGGGTACGCTACCAGAAACGTTCGTTTGTGCTGACATGTCGAATTACTTCCGGTAAGCCGGGTTCACAGTCCTAAGTTATTGGGTGAAGTTGGCTCGCTCCCTGTGAGCGTCCCTTCCCCAGACACCAGAAGGTGAAGGCGATCCAATACACGGGCAAGAAGAGGATGATTGTGCACCGGAGCATAAGGCCCTCAGCGTTCAAGTACTGTGCGCGGCTAAGCTCCCTCAGAACTCTTCCGTGGTTGCTTATCACATATTGACCGTTCAAAAGGGTGGGGACCCCGCCTCCAAACGCTCTTGCTACCCAGACCAGTGCTCCCAACGCACAAATATGTAGGACCCAACTCACAGGGATGGTGAAGAACGGGGCACCTTGAGCAAACCCCTCCAACACGAAATTAAAACTTCTCGATTACTTTGCAATCGTTTGTGGTGACGGGTGGGGATGACTGTCGGTACCAACCGATCAGAGAAGCACCGCTTAACGCTCACACGGTTGCAGTAGATAGTCAGACGCGTGTAGGAGGCAGCGTGCCTGATCGAAAGTTATCGCGGCTGGAATACGGGATCATGGAGGCTCTTTGGAGCAAGGGTGAGGCTTCGATTCGAGAGCTTCAAGAGACCTTTCCCGAGAAGAAGCGACCTGCGTATACGACCGTGCAGACTACCCTCTACCGCCTTGAGGCCAAAGGCTCTGTCAAGCGGGTACGTAAGGTTGGCAACTTCCACGTTTTCAGCGCTGCGGTAACGCGGTCGTCAGCTCAGACGACTTTAATCGACGAGCTGTTATCGATGTTCGGTGGCAAATCCCAGCCTGTAATGTCCCACCTAGTCCGGTCGGGGAAGCTGACCTTAGAGGACATCAAGGAAGCAGAAGCACTGCTGAAATTGCTGAGCGCAGGGGATGAAGAACGATGAGTGGCCTTGGCGAGGCAGTACGGATGCTGGGAGTCCCGATAGCCAATCACCTTTGGCAATCGACCGTGTTTGGACTTGTAGCAGCATGCAGCACCTTGATGCTGAGAAGAAACGAGGCTCGCCTACGCTTCTGGATTTGGTTTGGCGCATCGCTGAAGCTCTTTCTGCCCTTCGCGCCTCTCGTGAGTTTGGGAACAATCGCGGCAAAGCATGTCGGCGGATTGCGTACCGGGACGTTTGCCTCAGCTGTAGAGATCATCAACCAGCCGCTTGTGCCGTCCTACTAAGATTCTGTCCTTGCATCGACGAAGTGGGACCACTTCCACTCCATTGGGCCGCTTCTGCTTGTGACGGTATGGCTTTTGGGGAGCTTCTCAGTGCTGCTGGTGTGGGTCCGGCGATGGCATCAGGTCTCGAAAGTAACAAGCGCCGCGATCCCCCTGACCGTCGGTCGTGAAGCGGCGTCGCTGAGTTCTCTGAATTCCGTCATCGGAGGCGCAGCACCACCTATCCTGTCATCCAAAGACCGGATCGAGCCTGGAATCTTCGGCATTTGGGAGCCCGTTCTGCTGTGGCCTGCCCACATCTCCAACGAACTGAGCGAACCGCAACTCAGTGCCATTCTGGCTCACGAAATGTGCACGTTCGGCGGCAGGACAATCTCATTGCTGCGGTGCAGATGCTGATTGAAGCTTTTTTCTGGTTTCATCTGCTGGTCTGGTGGTTCGGGTCCCAGCAGATGGAAGAACGAAAGCGTGCCTGCGATGAGGGCGTTCTTGGCCTTGGCAGCACTCATTCTGTTTACGCCGAAAGCATTCTCAAAACGTGCAAGTTCTGTGTGGAAGCTCCTCTGCCCTGCGTAGCGGGAGTGAATGGCTCAAACCTCAAGAAAAGGATCATACGCATTATGCAGATGCAGAACGTCACGGTGCTTTCCAGAACCAAGAAGCTCCTGCTTGGTACCCTCACAGCCACAACGTTGATAGTCCCGTTCGCTTTCGGCGTCGTCTCTATTTCGTCTCTTGCTGCGCAGACAAACGCTTCCCAACAGACCCCTGGGCCGCTCCGGATCATCGCGGTGAAGCGCAATGCTTCTGGCAGCCCCATGACTAAAATCACCCACGTTGGCGACGAGACAACCATCACAAACACCACGGCCAGGAACTTGATTCAGATGGCCTACTCACTCAAGGATTACCAGCTCAAGGGTGAGCCTAGTTGGCTCGATAAGGAGCGGTTTGACCTCACACTATCTGGCGACTCGACTGGTGGGACAGACAGTCTTGTTTCCAATGCAGCAATCAAAGAGGTTCTGTCTCAGAACTTTCACCTGGTTCTGAGGCAGGAAACTAAGCCAGGTCCGATATATGCGCTTGTTGTGGGCAGTGGAGGAGCAAGGTTCTCCACGACAACGCCAGCGAATGCGCCAGGAATTAATGAACCTCTGCTCAGCATGAGAGTGATGCAGAAGGACGGCCAAGGGCAAATTACCATCACGGGAGGTCCTGCTGGCCTAGCAGATGCCTTGTCCGCCCAGGTAGGGCTTCCCATCGTTGATAAACCGGCCTTTCTGGCGTTTATAGCATCGCCTTTCATTGGGCTACTACCTCAGCTTCACCCGAAAGCATTTCGGCGGATCTACAGCAGCAGCTTGGTCTGACGCTCTCTCCAGAGGAGGGACCCGTGGTGGCGTCAGTCGTCAATAGCATCACGATGCCGACCGGAGATTGAGTTGCATTCCTGTTTCACAGAGAGCTAAACAGATCCCAATTCAGGATCTGGTTTGCTCTCACACGCACTTCCCCTCATAGACTCCC
>CAXTRM010000296.1:0-1288 GCA_964246625.1 uncultured Acidobacteriaceae bacterium | reverse complement strand
CTGCAACAAACGGTCGTTTGTGGGGACATGCGGGAATACTGACCACAATGCTGCCAAACCGTGCGATCTCCGAGGACTCATCACTCCTTCCTGCTTACTGAGCCTGGAACTCTTTGCCAGTACTGAAGAGGAATGGAAGGACCGCCTGAGGTTGTGGCTTCGCGAGAGCTTTGGAGAATAGCTGCTCTAGCAACGTTCGCTTCGGCCGCGCCGCATCGACAGGATGTAGTTTCGACGCTTGGTCCGAATGGAAACCTGCCCGAACCGTATCTCCGATGTGGGTGTAAGCGATCGAAAGGGCTGCGTGTGTTCGGTGGTCCAGCGGGTCTTTGGAGAGGCTCGATTCCAAGTAGCGAATGGCCTCAGTCGCAAACGCTCGCACCCTGTCCCTGGACGGAAGCTCTTTTGCCCCTTCCGCAGCACAGTGATCCATGGCTAATCGCCCAAGGTTGTAGAGCGACGGCGTGTAGTCGGCTACGGCGCGTAACGCACGTGTAAAGGCCTCATGAGCTTCTTTCGTCTGCCGTGCTGCCGCATACTCGACCCCGAGGTCGTTCCAAACCATCGGGTGCTGTGGGCTGAGTCTAGCGCGCTCACTCAGTACCTGCGCTGCTTCTGCATGCATGCCCATCTCCGACAGCCGCCTTGCGCTAGCCTCCAACTCAAGTTTTCTCTGGCTTGACGGTGCTCCACAGCACCGTCGCATATTCTTGCCACTTCCACACGGGCACTGCTGCCTGTTCCTGCTCACTTATGCTCCAAAGAGGTTTGCTTTCAGGCGGACGTGCTTCTGATAAGCACTGAGTGCTGCCCATCCAAGCGCGACTGTCGTTAGGCTCCATACGGCTGCGAGACGAACAGCACTCCTCCGCCGGGTGTAACTCGCTTCATAGAGGCGCGACTTACAAGAGCACACCACCCGTGCTTGCATATCCGAGGGTGGCTCGGTCGAGAACAAACGTCTGAGCGTTCCGTCAATGTCCATCGCTGAAAGCTGCATAGGATCTCCATCTAAAACGATTGGCTTCTGAGAAGCTTTGCTAGACCCGAAATCGTGTCCAACTCGCGAAACCTTACGAAGGCAAGAGCCTCTTCGAGGATGTAAGGCGTGTGCTCGACAGCCCTTGTGAAGGATTGGACCGCAGACATATGCGCGGAGTCATGCTGCCGGACTTGGAGGTTTTCGGGAAATTTCCGGCCCAGGGTCCAGACGGTCCTCAGCTAATAGACATGAACCGTCGCGCAGCCGCTATCGAATGCTATCTCGATCTGGAGCTTGAATCCTATC
>CAXTRM010000295.1:3516-4054 GCA_964246625.1 uncultured Acidobacteriaceae bacterium | reverse complement strand
CTGCTCAGTCCAATGACGCGGCTGGGAGTCATTGACATAGAACGACCCTCGCCAGAAGCCGCGTCGAACGAAGGGAACGGCTACCACGGCGACGGCGCCTACAGCCTCATAGTTCTTTACTTCAGCAATGAGGCTCGGCTCTGTCCTTACATCGTCATAGACAACAGTGCGGCCATGAGAGAAATCAGCCGAGGTGTCTACGCTCCAGTGATCGAGAGGTACAGAGCCTGACAACAGTTTGAGGTTTCCTTGTGACCAGCCAACCTCGAAATGGATGCTCTTGAGATCTGCCGCCGCCTCTGAATATCCAACCCGGCCCACGTTCAGATATCTTCCAAGCATTTCGGCCGAGATCTGCATGATCTCTCTTCCGGTAGACGCCTTCCGCTGTGCATCGGTGAGGCCGAGAATGAAGCGCTGTTTGGCGGCTGTCTCTTCTTTCGCTACCTGATTTTTGCGCTGCTCCGAGACATCCCGGAAGACGATAACAACGCCCGTCACTTCACCATGTTCACTGCGGATGAGCGCTCCGCTGTCA
>CAXTRM010000295.1:0-3506 GCA_964246625.1 uncultured Acidobacteriaceae bacterium | reverse complement strand
CACTGATATAACGCTCTGTACCATTCCGGGCAATCAGGATGATATTGTTGGCCAGATACACGGGTTGGCGAAGCTGTCGGACTGATTCCGCCAGGTCCTTGATGGGCTCCCGCGTGTCAGCCGAGACGAGCCGGTACACCTCCTTCGCAGGAACGCCTACGGCCTCCGCTTCTTTCCAGCCAGTCAACGCTTCCGCCACGGCATTCATCTGCTGCACCCTGTCCATTGCATCCGTCACGATAACGGCATCGCCGATGCTCTGCAGGATCTGAGTGGCCCGGGCTTCGGACGCTTGCAGCTTCCGTTGCGCCTGAATTTTGGCCGTATTGTTGATAGCTGTTTGAAATACGCCCAGCACGGAAGACGCAGAGCCCTGCCGAACCCATACCGGCTCAAACGAAGCGCTGTAGAAGTGTTCCGACTCCTGCCCGTTCTCTCGCAATAAGAGGGGAGAATCATCCAGGTAGGACGATCTGCCGTTTTTCAAGGCAGGATCAAGGAAGGCGCTTAGCTGATCGACGACCTCGGGCCAAACTTTTCGCAGCGGCTGCCCCAGCGCAGGGTGACGCGCTCCAAGTTGCAGCGTATACGCGTCGTTGTAGATCAGCAGGTGTTCCGGGCCCCAAAAGACTGTCATGATCTCTCGTGAGGCGAGCATTAGATTGACAAGCGATATCAATTCCAATGGCCACTGTGGGATGGGCCCGAAAGACGTCTCGTGCCAGGCGTGGCCACGGATGCGATCCGCCATCTCTCCGGAGCCATGGATATAGGAGGACGCAACGAATTGAGGTGAAGCTGGCGTCATCGGCTATGAGAGCTCTAATTGGTTTCAGCCTATCAGCCAACCCAATTCCACGCGCAACGATTACTTGGCAGGGCTAAGTGGACTGTTCTTATGTTGTGAGCGGGTCAAGGGGCAAGGCTCACGCGGGAACGGTTGTCGCGATGCTTTCGGGGTCAAAGCTAACTAGTGGTTGGAGATCATGTGACGCTGATCGTCTTGCCTCGCCACTCTGAAACGTGATGGTGGGGAACGAAGCCGAATTTCGTCGCCGCCATCTTGCTGACCGCATCCTAAGAAAGGGGACTACGCAGCCCTAGAAAGATCAGGGCGTCCTTTTGCAGATTTTCGTATTCTTTCATTTCAACAACGAGCGTTCCCCGGCAGCAATCACCGGCATCGAAGGCGATGTTGTGGACATTCTTTTGCCAAATGTCGGAGACATTGTGGATCACAGAGATATCAACGATGTCCCTTTCAGAGGACGGGTCACGGAACGACAGTTCCTTTACAACATCGACCGGGGCGTTGCGGTAGAAGGAGCTGTGGCGGTCACGCTCTGCCTGGATCGCTTACCTGCCCAGTAATGACCCTGAGGTGCCCACCACCCACTCTTGCGATGTCTTGCGCGCAGGGCTCGTTCCGATCGCATCACTGATGCCGTCAGTTCTGTCCATCCTCATTCAGGTGCCGAAAGTTGCTCTTGAGCTTCTGGTATACCTGCCATCGCGCCTGCAACAGCGATGGCCTGTTGCCCTCACCGTCCTTCAGCATGGCGGACAGGACGGCCAGCTCCTTGTACAAGGCTAGGACCTGCTCCGAGGAGGACGCTAGTTTTTCCAAAGCTGGGTTGCCTCGGCGAAACCCATACTCGCAGAGTTCTTTACATTCTGCTTCAACCCAAGGGCAAGCCCTCGAGCTTGCGGGGCGTACAGGACAGATCTGCCACAAGTAAGGTGAACGGGGATGTGTCTAGCGACTACACCCGCGTCCTTTACGTGGAGATCGCTCGAATGAAGCATGAACCTAGGCTACTGTTAGACCTCGGCAGGAGTCTGTGCGCTACCGAACGCTAGTCCACGCTGTATCGATCGCACCTGTACTGTTGGTCTGATTCCAAGATCACTCTTCCTTCTCTGCTTCCATAGAGTGATTCTGGCTGTATCCCGTATTGTCGAGTGACGGCTATGCGGGCAAAGCTTTCAGGTAGTCGGTGCGGATGTAGCCAGCATTTGCGTTCAGGATCAGCGTCGCTTCCTCCACACGATCCGCTGCGTCCACAAGCAGGAACATACCGTGATGATGTGCGTCTTTCAGAAGAAGGGAAATCACATTCGGTTGCACTCCCATTGCGGTCAGTGCGACCTCCAGATTCAAGGTCGAGCAGGTCGGGTTTTCACCCTCCGGCGGTGTCGGGTTCACACCTTTCATCTGGTCTGCCCCTCGGCGATGGCGATCATGCCCGCGCATGCGATTCAGGATCCAGCGAAGCGAGTGAGCCCCGATGGCATTAGGGAGTGGTCTGCTGTCCTCAGCCTCTGCTGCCCTCTCCAGGGCGACAGGCAGAGAGATGTTGATGTGCTCTGCAAGAAAGCCTGCACTGCAAAGATCGCGAACCGAATCGCTTACGCTTGCGGCGCTTGCAAAGTAGGCGAGAGCGACATTGTCAGAGGTACGGGCGAGGGTGCGCATTGAGGAAGCAGGCATGTGTGTTCTCTTTTCTGGGCCACTCAGAGTGATGTGTGCCCGCTGCTGAACCGGATGACAAATCCGAGCAGTCTGCGGACACGGGAAGCTGTCACCACGTTCCGGACCTGGAATGTTCAGCGCACACAGGTCAGCTGAAACGGGTGCAAAGGTCCTCTGCAGCGCCTTCAGAACTCTCCAGACCTCTTGTTCAATACCCTGGAGCTTGGGCCAAGCAGCTCCTGAAAGAGCTACTGCCCTGGCTTACCCGCCGCGTCGTTGGCGGCCGCGAGGTGCACAGGTCATGGCGCTGACGGGAGATCGTACTTGTGGAACCAAGCCAGGGTTGCCGCGATTTCCCCAGCGAACTGCGAGGGCCGACTGGCCAGGCTCTCATGGCCTGCGCCCGGTACCCGCATCAGGGCCGTAGGAATGCCCTGCAGCTGGAGCGCATCGTAAAGCTGAAGCGTTTGGTCCAGCGGTGTCCTGTAGTCCTGCTCGCCAGTGATAAACAGCATTGGTGTAGACATTGAGCCCGCCAAAGAAAGCGGAGACTGCGCCCAAAGCTTTGCTTCGTTCTGCCAGGGCGGTCCGTCGGCAAACTCAAGGGCGCCAAGGTACTGATCGGTCGTGAGCGCCTCGGTCACGTTGTCAATCACAGGCTTGACGGCGACAGCCGCTCGAAAGCGTCTGGTCTTCCCAGCAATCCAGGCAGTCAGTTCCCCTCCTGCAGAGCCACCGGTGATGAAGAGCCGGTTTGGATCAGCGAAGCCGAGCCGGATGGCTTCATCCACGACACTCATCAGATCGTCATACGCGAGACCCGGGAAGTCAGCATTGGCAGGCTCAGAAAAGCTCGTGCCATAAGAGGTGGACCCCCGATAGTTTGCATAAACGACCGCGTACCCGGCAGCTGCATAGAGCTGAAACGAGCGCGACCACGTCGGTCCATCGTTTCCGAAAGGGCCGCCGTGCATGGCAAGAATCATGGGCAGCCTGGTGTTTGGCGCTGTGCCGGGCGGCAACAGAGCCCAGC
>CAXTRM010000294.1:2110-4054 GCA_964246625.1 uncultured Acidobacteriaceae bacterium | reverse complement strand
AAGTTCATCGAGCGGCCGCGGCACATTGAGTTCCAGGTGCTGGCCGATGAGCACGGCAACGTGATGAGCCTGGGAGAGCGGGAGTGCTCGATTCAGCGGCGGCACCAGAAGCTGATCGAGGAGGCGCCGAGCCTGCAGGTGACCCCGAAGCTGCGGGAGCAGTTGGGCAAGACGATCGAGCGGAGCCTGAAGGAGATTGGCTACTGGAATGCCGGGACGATCGAGTTCCTGATGGATGAGGACGGGTCGATCTACTTTATCGAGATGAACACGCGCATCCAGGTGGAGCACCCGGTGACGGAGATGATCACCGGGGTGGATCTGGTGAAGGCGCAGTTGCGGATCGCGTCGGGGCACAAGCTGTCAGAGATCGTGCCGGAACGGCCGAAGATCAACGGCCACGCGATCGAGTGCCGCATCAACGCCGAACACCCGGAGAAGTTCATCCCGAGCCCGGGCAAGATCACGGTGTACAACGTGCCGGGTGGCAATGGCGTGCGGGTGGATACGGCGCAGTATGCCGAGGGCGTGGTGCCGCAGTACTACGATTCGCTGATCGCCAAGCTGATCTGCCATGGCAAGGATCGCGAAGAGGCGATGAACAAGATGCAGCGTGCCCTGAGCCAGTTTGTGGTGCAGGGTATCCATACGACGATCCCGCTGCACCAACGGATCTTTGCGGATCCGGAGTTTCGTTCCGGGGAGTTCGACACGAAGTTCATGGAGCGTTTTCTGGCGCGCGAGAAAGAGAACGCCTAGGGTCCTCCTGACGCCGTTCCTGGCTGCCGTTCGAGCACGGCGCGAGGCCTAAAGTTTTGCTTATACCCGATCAGTCCTTTGACTTGGACCTGAGCCGGGTGTACGCCTGAAGCTGATTACGAGGACATCTTCGTGATCGAGACGCTTCCCCCACCCACCGACAGGACCGACGAGACAGCCCGGACACACCGGGCGAGAACTGCTGAACCCGCTGCCTCGACGGAAGGTAGTTCGCAACCTTTCTGCGGCCTCGCGATGAAAGGTGGCGAGGCGGGTGAGAGGCGAGCGGAGAGGGATCGAAGGAACAAGACCTTGTTCTTTCTGGGGCTTCTGCTGGCTGCGAGCGGGTTGCTCTCGCCCCCGATCGCACTGCTGTGCGGCCTTGCGTACGGGTTTGCCGTGCAGCACCCATTGCGCCGCGAGGCGAGCGACCTGGCCCGGTTGCTGCTTCAGGCTTCTGTGGTGTTGCTTGGGTTCGGCATGAACCTGCAACAGGTCCTTCATGCGGGGAGCTCGGGATTCTTGTACACGGCGCTGAGTATCACGTGTGCTGTGGTTCTGGGGCTTGGCCTGGGCAGGTGGCTGCGCGTGGGCGGCAAGGCGGCTTACCTGATCACGATGGGGACGGCCATCTGTGGCGGATCGGCGATCGCCGCGCTGGCTCCCATCACCAGGGCCAATGAAGAGGAGATCTCGATCTCCATGGGAACGGTGTTCCTGCTGAACTCGGTAGCTTTGCTGCTGTTTCCCGCCGTGGGGACGTGGCTGCACCTGGACCAAAATCAGTTTGGGTTGTGGGCGGCGCTTGCGATCCATGACACCAGTTCGGTGGTGGGCGCCGCGGCAAAATATGGCAGCCAGGCGCTGGCGGTGGGGACCACGGTGAAGCTGGCTCGGGCCCTGTGGATCGTCCCCGTGTCGCTGGTCACTGCTGTCGTTGTGGGTCGGGCAACCGGCGATGTGGAAGGGACAGCCAAGCCGAAGATTCGAGTGCCGTGGTTCATCTTCTTCTTTCTGCTGGCTTCGGTGGCGAGCACGTATGCGGTTCGTCTCGCGGGAGTTTTTCAGCGCTTTAACCACCTTGGAAAGCTTGGCCTAACGGCGACGCTGTTCTTGATTGGCACGAGCCTTTCGAAAAAGACCTTGCAACAGGTGGGGCTGCGGCCGTTGCTGCAGGGAGTGGTG
>CAXTRM010000294.1:0-2100 GCA_964246625.1 uncultured Acidobacteriaceae bacterium | reverse complement strand
ATAGAGGGTGTTGAACAAGACGCAAGGAGGCGAACTGGATGGAGAACTTTCGCCTACGCGTGTTCCGGGTGGTCGCCAAGCACCTGAACTTCAGCCGGGCTGCGGAAGAGCTGCTGCTGACGCAGCCGGCGGTGACCCAGCAGATCAAAGCGCTGGAGGACGAGCTGGGGATCGCGCTGTTTGACCGGCGGGGACGGCGCATTCAGCTTGCGGACGGGGGAAAGACCCTGTTGCCCTATGCCGAGCGGATGAAAGCGCTTGCGGATGAGGCGGTGGAGGCGCTGGCCGCCGTGCAAGGGGAGCGGGGCGGAGGTCTCGCCCTGGGCGCGTCCCAGACGATCGCGCACTATGTGCTGCCGCTGCTGGTCGCGAGCTTTCGACGGCACCACCCCAAGGTGCAGGTCACGGTGCGAAGCGGCAACACAGATGCCATGCTGGAGGCGTTGCTGGCCGGCGACGTGCAACTGGCCCTGATTGAGGGACCCGAGGGCAGAAACGACCTCCACATCGAGCCGTTCATGAGGGACCATCTCGTGCTTGTCGTGCCGGCGCAGCACCCGTGGGCAGGGCAAGAGGTGTTGCCCGCGATGATCCAGACAGAGCCGCTGCTGCTGCGCGAGTTCGGCTCAGGGTCCCGTCGCGTCGTGGAACAGGCGCTTGCGGCGCAGGGGGTGAGGACGAAGGACCTGCAGATCAGCATGGTGTTGGATTCCACCGAAGGCCTGTTGAACGCGGTAGAGGCGGGGCTTGGGGTGACCTTTGTGTCGCACTGGGCGGTGCGCAACCAACTGGCGTTGGGCTCGTTGAAGCTCGCCTATGCCAAGCAACTGGATCTGTCGCGGGCCTTTTCGCTGGCGAGGCTGTCGGGTCCTGAGCCGAAGGGCACAGTGGAGGCCTTTTGCACGCTGCTGCTTGCAGACGCGATGGGCTTGCAGTCACGCGTGCTGGGAAGACCGGAGACCGCGCGGACCCAATGTTGAGGGCGACGGGTCCTTACACGGCAGCCTGGACGAGGTCAGCGTCCTGCAGGCTTATCGTTTGCGGGTCGGTGACCCGCTGAGTGAGAGCGGCGGCGAGAAGGAGACAGATGCCGCCGGCGGCCACAGCCCAGGCGCGGTTGTTGTGCAGAAGGTGAAGCATGACCGTGCCGAAGAAGAGCGACGCCAGGATCTCCGGGACGACGACGAAGAAGTTGAAGATGCCCATGTAGATGCCCGTACGGGTGCTGGGCAGCACCGCAGCGAGCATGGCGTACGGCATGGACAGCGTGCTGGCCCAGGCGATACCGACACCGACCATGCAAAAGAGCAAGGGCTGTTTGGAGTGGACGAGCAGGACGCTGAGCAGCCCGGCAGCGCCGGCAAGCAGGCAAAGGCTGTGGGTGTGTTTCCGGCCCAGGGCGCGGGCTAACGCGGGCAGGGCGAAGGAGAACAGGAAGCAGACGCCGTTGTAGGTAGCGGAGCAGAGGCCGCCCCACTCGACGCCGTCGCGAAAAGCCTGCGTGTTCGGGCTGGCGGCGCCGAAGACGTTGTAGGCGACGTAGGTGCTGAAGTAGAGCCACATGCAGAAAAGGCCGAGAAAGGTGAAGAGCTGCGCAAGGCCGATGCGGAGCATGGTGGGAGGCATGTGCAGCCAAGCGTCGGCGATCTCCCGGGTGGCTTGGGCGAGGCCGCGGCGGGCGTGCGAGGCACGAAGCTCTTCGGGGTTGTCGGGCGGGTACTCCTTCGTGGTGAACACGGTCCAGAGCACGGCGACGAGGAAGGCGGCAGCGCCGATGGTGAAGGAGGTCCGGACAGAGAAGGGAATCTGGTGCGCGGTTTGGGTCTGGTTGCCGCCAAGATGCAGGACGTTGGTG
The DNA here is from genome assembly GCA_964246625.1 of uncultured Acidobacteriaceae bacterium. GTDB lineage: Bacteria > Acidobacteriota > Terriglobia > Terriglobales > Acidobacteriaceae > Granulicella. The sequence continues at coordinate 245 of CAXTRM010000294.1, read as the reverse complement.
AGCAGCCAGGGAAGCGCCGACGCGATGACCGCGCCTAGGCCAATGAAGAGGGATTGCATGGCGAAGCCGCGGGTGCGCTGGCCTTCCGGCAGGAGGTCGGCGACAAAGGCACGGAAGGGCTCCATGCTGACGTTGATGGAGGAGTCCAGGATCCAAAGAGCGGCGGCTGCGGCCCACAGCGTCGTGGCATGGGGCATGTAGAGCAGCATCAGCGAGCTCAGAAGGGCACCGACGAGGAAGTAGGG
>CAXTRM010000293.1:3875-4087 GCA_964246625.1 uncultured Acidobacteriaceae bacterium | reverse complement strand
GAATGCAAGATACTAGATCTTCAGGGCTCCCCGGAAGCAGAGCGCTGGAAAAGCAACCGCCCACGCCAGCTTGCAATTGATCGAGCAGAATTTCTTCCTAAAAGACCGGTGCGAGTAAGTACCGACATCTCCTAGCGAGGCGAACAGACTGAATGCCTTCGGCTTCGATTGCGTTACGCCCGGTCGTCACTTCCACCTACGCCGTCCTATGT
>CAXTRM010000293.1:3369-3865 GCA_964246625.1 uncultured Acidobacteriaceae bacterium | reverse complement strand
CGTCAACCAAAGCGGTTACGGCTGTGCCTGCAGCACCTTCAGCACATGAGCCAATCCTTCCAAGTCACGTTCCGCATGGCACTGGCGCAGAAAGATCTCCGTTTCCTGAAAGCGCCTGGCGATCTCCGCGTCCATGGCGAGCGGAAACGGGCCATACGCTCGACCAAAGCGCCGAAGGATGTCACTCGCGAGCTGCTCAATCACATGCCGCAGAGTCAGCGCTCGTTCCTGGGCCTTGAGTGTATCGCTTGGGTGGCGGTCAATATCCGCGCCTGCTGCGTCGAGCAGGGCCTGCATAGCCCAGATATCGGCATGTATCGCGGCGAAGTGGGCCAGGGTATGGCTGTCTTTTCTGGTGCTCGCTTGCGCAAAAGACAGCAGACCTGCGGCGCCGCCAGCCCAGCAGGCTGCCGGTCCGCAGGCTCCATGCCAAAAGCCGGGGCGGGATCCATAGAATCCACGTGCTCCAACACCTGCATCCATTGAGACCGGCAGC